>DASTIS010000291.1:0-8717 GCA_035717365.1 Rhodanobacteraceae bacterium | reverse complement strand
CCTAGGCCTCTAGACGATGGGGACAGCGTGGGGATTTGGTGGAGCCAGACGGGATCGAACCGACGACCTCTACAATGCCATTGTAGCGCTCTCCCAACTGAGCTATGGCCCCACGCTGGGAACGCGCAAGGATAGGTGCGGCCCATTTCAGCGTCAAGCAATTTTGCGCAGAAATGGCGCCGTGAACGGACCACGGGAGAAGCCTTTGCAAGAAATCGAGTTCATCCGTGACCTCGCCTGCGTGATGCTGGCCGCGGGCGTGGTGGTGGTGGTGTTTCCGCGCCTGCGCTTGCCGGTGCTGCTGGGTTACATCATCGCCGGCGTGTTGATCGGTCCGCACATGCCGTGGCGGTTCCTGACCGACCAGCGCACGATGCAATCGATTGCCAATCTCGGCGTGGTGCTGCTGATGTTCACGCTGGGCCTGGACTCCAGCCTGCGCAAGCTGCGCCAGCTCGGCGCGGGGGTGATGCTGGCCACGCTGGTGGAAGTGGGATTCATGTTGTGGCTCGGCGTCGAGATCGGGCGACTGGCCGGATTGGGCGGGCGCGAGGCGTTGTTCCTCGGCGGCGTGATCTGCATTTCCTCGACCATGATCGCGTTGCGCACGGTCGCCGATCGCGGCTGGCGCGGGCAGCCGTTCGTCGCCGGCATGGTCGGGATGCTGGTCTCCGAGGAAGTGTTGACCGTGGTACTGATCACGGTGCTGAGCGCCGTCGCGGCGGGCAGCGCCGACACCACGGACGTCGCCTTCATGGTGCTGTGGCGGATGCTGCTGTTCGTCTCGGTGGCGCTGGTGTTGGGGTTGCTGCTGCTGCCGCGGTTGCTGGACTGGCTGGCCAAACGCGGACGCGACGAACCGTTGCTGGTGACCGCGCTCGGCATCTGCTTCGGCGCCTGCCTGCTCGCGGTGTGGGAAGGTTTCAGCGTGGCGCTGGGCGCGTTCCTCGCGGGCGTGGTGGTGTCCGAAGCCCGTTGTGCGGACCGGATCGTGCGCCTGGTGCGACCGGTGCGCGACATGTTCGCGGCGATCTTCTTCGTGGCGATCGGCCTGTTGCTGGATCCCGCGCAGATGCTGCCGTGGTTGTGGCCGGCGCTGGGCCTTGCGGTGGCCGTGATCATCGGCAAGACGCTGGCTGTCAGCATCGGCGCGTTCGTGTGCGCCGGGCGCAATGCCCACGATGCGCTGCGCACCGGTTTGACGATGGCGCAGATCGGCGAGTTTTCGTTCGTGATCGCGTCGCTGGGGATCGCGGCCGGTGCGGTGGGAGGATTCCTGTATCCGCTGATCGTGACCGCGGCGGTGATCTGCATGCTCGCTTCGCCGTTGCTGTTGCGCGCCGAGCCCGCGATCCTGGGCCTGCTGCGACGCGCGACCCCCGCGCCCGCGCGGGCCCTGCTGCAGGGTTACCACGAGTGGATCAGTGGCACGGCGCCCGCGCGCGACGACGTGATGCTGGCGAAGATGCTGAGACGGTTGCTGTGGCACATTGCGGTGAACCTGGTGCTGGTATGCGCGGTGTTCGCGATCTGTGCGTTCATCAGTGCGATGCTGCCGCGCTGGTGGCCGCAGCTGCCGTTGCCGGCCGTTGCGCGCCGCTCGCTGATCTGGGCGATCGCGCTGTTCGTGTCGCTGCCGATGCTGATCGCGGTGTACCGCAAGGCCGATGCGCTGGGCATGCTGTTGGCCGAACTCGGCATCAGCGAGTACATGCATGGCGTGCGCACCGCGGGGTTGCGCCGCGTGCTCGGCAAGCTGGTGCCGCTGGCGTCGCTGGCCGGCATGGCGTTGCTGGTCAGCGCACTGGGCAGCAGCATCCTGCCGCCGCGCGGGGTGCTGGTCGCCCTGCTCGTGATCGGGGCGTTTACTGCGTGGTTCCTGTGGGGCTCGCTGGTGCGGGTGCATGCGCGCATGCAGGCCGCGTTGCGCGACCTGATCCAGCAGGACCACGAACCGTCGCCGTGACGGCGAGGTACGGCCCGTAGCCCCGGGTGTCGTGGGTCAGGCGGCGCGTGCGGCGCCCGAGAATTTGTGTACCAGTCCCGCGACCAGCATCCAGAGGCAGCTCAATCCACCCCACATCACGATCTCGAAGGGCCACAGGTTGTGCGAAGTGGGATCGATGGCAGCGCCGACGAGGATGCGCAGCACCACGAAGCCCATGACCACGGCCGGCACCGCGGCCACGAGGCGCCAGCCACCGCGCCAGCGCCACAGGCCCCAGGCCGGGCCGAAAAGGCCGATCAGCCCCAGTGCGAACATGGTCGACATGAAACCGCCGAAGAACAATTCCTCGCCGACGCTGGGCGGGGTATTCACCGTTTTCTGGTAATCGGCGTCCTGCGCGGCCTTGTCGGCGGCGCGGAGGCGGTCGACCCAGGCGGGTTTGGGCCCGGCGGCCGCGGACCCGCCACCCATTTCCACCCACACCGGATACGTCAGGACGACGGAGGTATTCCGGGGCGAGCCATCGCCCGCCCTGATCCGGATTTCGTCCACTGCCGTTCCGGGGTCGGACAGGAAGAACCAACCCAATGCTTCGCCGCTCCCGGCTGGATAGACACGCGACGGGTTGCTGCCGGCGTTTGCCTGCTTGCCGTTGAAATACGGGCGGGCCCAGATGCGTACCGGCCGGTCGCTGGTGTAAGCCATATGCACGTAGAAGGTCTGGTTGTCGGCGAGCGTGACGGTGTCGCCGGCGGGCCAGGTACCCAGCACTTTTACGTGCGTTTCCGCGTGCGCATCGTGGATCGCCAGCGTGGCCATCGCCATGACCACGCACCCAAGCATCGCCCGGATTCGCATCGCGGATCTCCCCGGTCCGCCCGTTCGCGGCGAGCATAGCAGGCCTGGGGCCGGGAATCGTGATGCGCCGCGGCGCCTGGATGGGCCATCTTGCAACCCGCGATTGCAAACGGTCGGGATGGCTCGAATTGGCGGCAGATCAACGCATGCGCGGGCACGGTACCCCGAAGTGTCGTGAAACCTTACATCTCACGCATGCGGCCGGAAGCGCAATATCCCTGATAAAACGACGGTTGCGGAGCCGCCGGGTAGCCACTTGCGAATCCGGGTGTCGGGAAGGTTTACAAAAATGCCGATTTCCGGGAGTAAATAATCCATAAAAGCGCTGTAGAAACAATAGCTTGAATAATTGGCACGCAAAATGCTTTATTTGGGGCGTTACCGACAATTGCGAACGGTACAGGAGAAGGAAAATGCGCTCGCTACGGACTTTGTTGTCGAACACGAAATTCAGACTCGCCATGGCCGCTGCGGTCGTGGGACTTGCTGGAGTGGTCGCGGCCCCGCTGGCAAATGCGACCCCGATATCGTTCTACAACGACGCCACCGTCGACCCGCCGGATACGCTGCGGTTCACGCTTGGATGCGGCAGTGCCGATGGGGATTGTGCCGGCCTGCTCGAAGCGCTCGTAGACGAATCCCCCTACACCTTCGATGCGACCGCTCTCCTTGGCGATCTGTTCGAGTTGGCCGATTCCGGCGATGCCACCGAGATAGCCTTCGTCAACACCGCCACGGGCAGCAGTTTCAGCACCAGCACGAAGACACAAGTAGGCCTCGAGAATTTCGAGTTCTCCACATCGGCGGACTACTTTCTCATCAAGATTGGCCTGACTCCGAACTACGCGTTGATCCACAATACCAGCGGTGGTGCTGTGGATTTGTTCTTCACGCAGATAGGACAAGGCGCGGGGCTCAGCCACTACACGGAATTCGGTGGGACGGTGACCGTTCCCGAACCGGCGGCGCTGGGCATGTTCGGTCTCGGCGCGCTGTTGATCGGCTTGATCGCCGGGCTGCGGCGACGCTATAGCTGAAACCCCTGCTTGTGGCTGCACGCAAACAACCCCCGAAAGGGGGTTGTTTCGTTTGTGGCCGGTGTTGAATCCCCAAGCGGGGTGAAATGGCATCCCTCCGCGCCCCGGATGGGAGCATTCCGGGGCAGGCTCTGTGGTGCGACCCCCTTCCCGCGGAAGGAGGAAAGCAGAGAGGTTTTTCGCTCTTCTTCCCCCTTCGGAACGAAGGGTAGAGCGACTGCGAACGCGCGCGAAGCGCGACGAGGGGCTGGCTTTTGACGCGCCTCAGTGCGGGGCGGTTGCGTCCGCCGGACACGCCTCCACGCTGCGCGGTTTGCAGGCGTAGGGCAACTGATCGGCCGGTTTGCCTGCAAGGGTGTTGTCGATCCACTTGTCGACGACTTCCTTCAGGATCGCCATCGGCAGGCTGCCCTGGCCCAGCACCACGTTGTCGAAATCGCGCACGTTGTACTTGTCACCGAGCCTCTTTTGCGCTTCGTCGCGCAGCGACAGGATGGTTTGCTCGCCGATCATGTACGACAGCGCCTGGCCCGGCCACACGATGTAGCGGTCGACTTCGGTCGCGATGTTCTGGTCGGCCAGCGCCGTGTTGTCCTGCATGTACTTGACGGCCGCATCGCGGCTCCAGCCGTATTCGTGGATGCCGGTGTCGACCACCAGGCGCACCGCGCGCCACATCTGGTAGTTGAGGTAACCGAACTTCGAATACGGATCGGTGTACAGGCCCATCGGCTTGTCGCACAGGGTTTCCGCGTACAACGCCCAGCCCTCGCCAAAGGCGTTGTAGTAGGCGAAGCGGCGGAACTTCGGCAGGTTGTCGAGTTCCATCGCGACTGGCATCTGCAACTGGTGGCCGGGACGCCCCTCGTGGCACATCAGCACCTGGATCGCGTACTTCGGCCGCGTCTCGGGTTTGTACAGGTTGACGCCCACGTACCCGGCGCGGCTGCCGTCACGCGCCGGCGGTTCGGAGTAGGCGGGATAGGTGTTGGGCGCGAGCGCCGCCGGGATCGGGTGCACCCCGTACGGCACGCGCGGCAGCAGCCACGTCCCGAGGATGTCCACCATGTGCGGATCGACGCGCTTGGTGGCCGCCTCGTAGGCTTCCAGCAGGTCGTCCGGATCGGTGTAATAGAACTTAGGGTCGGTGCGCAGGTAGTGCAGGAAATCCTTGTAGCTGCCCTGGAATCCGATCTGCTTGAACAGGCCTTCCATCTGCGCGTGGATTTGCGTCACCAGCTTCAGGCCCATCGCATGGACCTGTTCCGGCGCCATGTCGGTGGTGGTGTAGTGGCGCACGAGGTACGCGTAATAGTCCCTGCCGTCGGGCAGGTTGGACACGCCGATTCCGGTGCGCGCGTGCGGCAGGTAGCCGTCCTGGAAGAACTTCAGGAATTTTTCGTAGGCGGGGTTGACCACGCGGGTGATCGCATCCTGCGCCTGCTTTTGGAGCTTCGCCTGTTCGGCGGCGGGGATCGAATCGGGCAGATCCTTGAACGGCGCGTAGTACGGACTTTGCGTCGGGTCGTTGACGATGTTCGCCTCGATCTCGTCCGGCACGCGTTCCATCACCACCCGCGGCTGGGTGATGCCCTTGGCGATCGCCTGTCGCAGCCGCGCGGTGAACGCCGCGAGATAAGGGCCCAACGCGTTCAATTTGTGGATCAGCGTGGCGTAGCCCTTGGCATTGTCGTAGTGGGCGCCGCGGAACTCGTCGCTCGACAACTGTGGACCCCACAATTGGGTGATCAACCCCTGGGCCTGGTCCGGATAGGCCGCGCCGCCGATCGCGTCTTCCAGTTGGTACTGGAACAATCGCCAGCTCAACTGGTCGGTCGGATCCAGTCTGGACCGGTCGATCCTTTCCAGCGCGGCAAGGTTGGCCTTGTCCTGGGCAAGTTGATGCTGTTCGTGCGCGATACCGGGGTCGTCCCACAGCAACTTGTAATCGGTACTGCCCTCCGGCGGCTCGGGGTGCGCCTCCTTCCAGGCCTTGTCGAACAGCGCGTGCAATTGCGCGGTCGGCGTGTCCGCGGTGGACGCGGAAGACGGCGGCGTCGCTGCGAGGGCGCCGGTCGCGGCAAAGGACAAGGCGAGGGCAAGCGTAAACGCGAGGCGCATGGTCGACGATCCCCAGGAACGGTAAGCTTCGACTATAGCCCCACGCTGCGGCGCGGGGATGTGCAGAAAGTTGGCGGTGGCGGCGACGAAGCCCTCCCCTTCAAGGGGAGGGTAGGGTGGGGTGGGGATGGGTTGCGAATTCGACCTGCGCAACACCATCCCCCTCCCGACCTCCCCCTTGAAGGGGGAGGAGTTTTTATGCGCGGTATTTCCCCCTTGAAGGGGGAGGGGTTGGGTCGTGGCGTCAGCCGTCGCTGGAGTCCAGTCCGCGCCGTTCCAGCAAGGGCTCGATCTGCGGCTCGTGACCGGCGAAGTCGGTGAACAGTTCCATGGCGTCCTTGCTGCCGCCCTGCGACAGCAGGGTTGCGCGGAAGCGATCCCCGTTTTCGCGGGTCAGGCCGCCGTGCTGCTTGAACCATTCGACGGTGTTCGCGTCCAGCACTTCCGACCAGATGTAGGCGTAGTAGCCCGCCGAATAGCCACCCATGATGTGGCTGAAGTAGGGCGTGCGGTAGCGCGGCGGAACCGGCGCGAAATCGGTGCCGTTCGTCTTCAGCGCGGCGGCTTCGAATGCCATCACGCCGTCGGCGGCCGGAACCTCGTCGACGCCGATCTGGTGCCAGCTCTGATCGAGCATGGCGGCGCCGAGGTACTCGGTGGTGGCGAAGCCCTGGTTGAACTTCGAGGTCGCCAGTACCTTGTCCAGCAATTCGCGCGGCATCGGTTCGCCGGTTTCGTGGTGTCGTGCGTAATGCGCCAGCACGCTCGGCCAGTCGGCCCACATCTCGTTCACCTGCGAGGGGAACTCCACGAAGTCGCGTGGCACGCTGGTGCCCGCGAAGTAGGGATACTCCACATTCGAGAACATGCCGTGCAGCGCATGGCCGAACTCGTGGAACATCGTGGTCACCTCGTCCCAGGTCATCAGCGTCGGGCCGCTGGCGGGCTTGGTGATGTTGAGGTGGTTGGCGACTACCGGCAGGTAGCCGGTCAGCCCGGACTGGCTGACATAGGCGTTCATCCATGCGCCGCCGCGCTTGGACGGGCGTGCGTACGGGTCGAACAGGAAGATCGCAAGTTGGCTGCCGTCCTCGTCGAAGACGTCATAGACCAGCACGTCGGGGTTGTACACGGGAAGATCGGTGCGTTGCTTGAAGCTGATGCCGTACTCTTGGTTGGCGGCGTAAAACACGCCGTTCTCCAGCACGTTCTTCATCTCGAAGTACGGCTTCAACTGGCTTTCGTCGAAGTCGAACTTGTCGGCGCGCACCTTCTCTGTGTAGTAGGCCCAGTCCCAGGCAGCGAGCTCGAAGGTCGGCTCGCCCTTCGCGGCCTGGGTTTCGTCGATCATCGCCTGCAGGTCGGCGGCCTCGCGCCGGGCGTTGGCGACCGCGGGGGGCGCGAGTTTGCCGAGCATGGCGTTGACCGCCTCGGGCGTTTTGGCCGTCTGATTGGCGAGACCGTAGGCCGCCCAGTTCGGATAACCCAACATCGCGGCCTTCTCGGCACGCAGCTTCATCACCTTCGAGACGATCGCGGTGTTGTTGTAGTCGTTGCCCCGGCTTCCGCGTGCGATGGAAGCCGCGTGGATGCGCTGGCGCAACGCGCGATCGTCGAGTTGCGCTAGCACCGGCTGGATCGTGGTGTTGACCATCGCGATCACGTACTTGCCATCGAGCCCGCGGTCCTTTGCGGCCGCGGCCGCCGCGTCGATCTGTGCATCGGTGAGGCCGGACAGCTCTTCCCGACTCTCCACCACCACGGCGGAATCGTTCGCTTCGTCCAGCACGTTCTGGCTGAAGTCGGTGCCGAGTTTCGCCAGTTCGGCGTTGATCTCCTTCAGGTGCGCCTTGTCCGCATCGGAAAGCTGAGCTCCGGCGCGCACGAAGTCGGTGTGGTAGCGCTCGATCAGCCGCACGCCCTGGGGGTCGAGGCCCAGCGAGTCGCGTTGGTCGTACAGGGTCTGCACGCGCGCGAAGAGCTTCGGGTCCAGCATGATGGCGTCGCGGTGGGCCGCGAGTTTCGGCGCGTATTCGGCCCGGATCGCCTTCTTGGTGTCGTTGTTCTCGACGCCCGACAGGCTGAAGAACACGGTCGTCGCGCGATCCAGGATCTGGCCGGACTTCTCGAGCGCGACGATGGTGTTCTCGAAGGTCGGCACAGCGTCGTTGTCGGTGATGACGCGAACCTCTTCGATCTGCTCGGCCATGCCGCGATCGAAGGCCGGGGCGTAATGCGAATCCTGGATCTTGTCGAACTGCGGATAGTGCAGCGGCAGCGGACTTTCCGTGAAGAACGGATTGGCCGCATCGGTCGCTGCGGCTTGCGATGGCGTCGCGGACGACTCGGAATCCTTGTTGGCATCGGTAGTACCGGTGCATCCGGCCAGGAAGCCCGTCAGGGCAAGGGTCAGGGTCAGTGGCAAGGGAGATTTCATCGTTCAGACTCGGTGAAATGGAACGGCCGACTCTACCGAAGATTCGCGCGGTTTGCCATGGCCTGAAACAGGGCATCACGGGGCCGCACCGGCGCTCGCTTTCGCAAGCTTTCCTGATACTTGGAGACCCAGGAAGTGGAGCTTTCAGGTACGCACGCCCAGCCGGGGGCATGGAGAATTCGGAACTCGCGTGGGCCCGGATCGCGCCGATCTCGTGCCGATAACGGTGTACCGGTGAAGGGCGTTACTGGCAGCGAAATTTCACGGTCGCGCGGGCCAACTTTCCGGGCGCGGCCAGCGTGCCGGGCTTGGCGTC
>DASTIS010000290.1:0-4118 GCA_035717365.1 Rhodanobacteraceae bacterium | reverse complement strand
GGACGGCCACCGCGAGGAAACCAGCATCACCCTGCCCGCCGACACCAGCGGCAGCAAGAACGCCGTGCAGGCCGTCGCATCCAGCACCAGCTACGGCAAACGGTACACCGCCGGGGCATTACTGAACCTCACCAGCCACGGTGAGGATGACGACGCATTCAGCGCGGTCAAGCAGGAAGTCGATCAAGCATGGTTCGATGCACTCGAATCCGCCGCCGATGAAGCCGAACTCCGCAAGCAAAAGGCCGAGATGGTCAAGTCGTGGGGCAAAGCCACTGCCATCCCCAAGGAACTGGTTGCGGCCTACAACGCACGGCTGGATGCGCTCCGCGCTGCTGCGAAGGCTGCGCAGTAATGGACGGCCTGCAAATCTTCGACTGCGTCCAAAACTCGACAGAGTGGTACGAGTGCCGGCGTGGCGTACCCACATCATCGAACTTCGCAAAGATCCTCGCGAAAGGCGAAGGCAAGACGCGGCGCCGGTATCTGCACGATCTCGCGGCTGAAATTCTCACGGGCGAACGCGCGGAAGGATTCAGCAACGAGCACACGGAGCGTGGGCACGAGATGGAGGATGACGCCCGCAACCTGTACGCATTCGAGCGTGACGCGGAACCCGTGCGTGTCGGCTTCATGAAGCGCGGACGAGTCGGAAGCAGCCCGGACAGCCTGCTTGGCGACGCTGGATTGCTCGAAATCAAGACGAAGCTCGGAGCGTTGCAGATTGACGTGCTCGAACGTGATCGCATCCCGCCGGAGCATATTGCCCAGGTACAGGGACAGCTATGGGTCAGCGGTCGCGATTGGTGCGATTTCGTTTCGTACTGGCCGCGCCTTCCGCTGTTCGTGAAACGGGTCGAGCGGGACGAGAAATACATCGAAATGCTGGCGCAAGCCGTCGCCGATTTCGTTGGCGAATTGGATGCGCTGGTGGCGAAGTACGGGAGTGCGACCGAAATGGCACAAGCCGCATGACCAAGATGATGCTCCCCGCCGGCCGCACTGCCGAACTGCGCCACCTCGAATACAGCGAGGAACTGCAGTGCTGGACGGTGCGCTGCGGCGGCTGCGGCGAGAACCTGCCATGCGATGACGAGTTCTACAGCCGCGACGGCCGTGGACCGGCATCGCACTGCAAAGCCTGCCGCGCCGAACGGTGTCGGGAGCGGTATCGCCGAAAAGGCAAGGCGATGCGGCAGGAGCGCCGGGTGGCGGCGGCGTGACGGACGCCTACCGCCAGTTCCTTGAGCACAAGATGCGCGTTGCGCCGGACGTGGGATTTCGCGTTGTCGACAACGAAATCCATCCGCTGTTGAAACCACATCAGCGGGTCGCTGTGCAGTGGGCGTGCGAGGGTGGCCGGAGAGCGCTGTTCGAAGCATTCGGTCTTGGCAAGACCCTGCAGCAATTGGAAATCCTGCGGCTGTGTCGCGAGCGGCAGGCGGATCCTGTCTTGATCGTTTGCCCGCTGGGCGTGCGTCAGGAGTTCAAACACGACGCGCGCATGATAGGGATCGACACCTGGTTCATCCGGAGCACGTCGGAGGTCGACCCCGGCTATGAAGGGATCTACCTGACCAATTACGAGAGCGTGCGCGACGGCAAGCTCGATCCTGATCTGTTCGGCGCCGTCAGCCTCGACGAGGCTGCGGTGCTGCGCAGCTTCGGCAGCAAGACCTACCAGACGTTCCTGACCTTGTTCGACAAGGTCCGGTATCGGTTTGTCGCGACCGCGACGCCGAGCCCGAACCGCTACAAGGAGCTGATCCACTACGCCGGGTTCCTCGGCATCATGGATACCGGGCAGGCGTTGACGCGCTGGTTTCGGCGCGACAGCACGAAGGCGAACAACCTGACGCTGTACCCGGGTAAAGAGCGCGAGTTCTGGCTGTGGGTCGCGAGCTGGGCGCTGTTCCTGCAAAGGCCGTCCGATCTCGGGTTCAGCGACGAGGGTTATGACCTGCCTCCGATCACGGTGCACTATGTCGAAGTGCCGGTCGATCACGGCGGCGCGACGCCCGACCGGGACGGACAGTGCAACCTGTTTCGTGATGCCGCCCTGGGCGTGACCAACGCTGCACGGGAAAAGCGCGATACGCTGCCGGCGCGCATCGCCGCGGTGCAGCGCATCGTCGGGGAATACCCGGATTCGCACTGGCTGCTGTGGCACGACCTCGAGGCCGAGCGCCACGCGCTGCAGAAGGCCGTCCCGGACGCGGTGAGCGTGTATGGCGATCAGGACCTCGACGAGCGCGAACAGGCGGTGATCGATTTCAGCGAGGGGCGCATCAGGATCCTGTCGGCCAAGCCGGTGCTGGCCGGGTCCGGCTGCAACTTCCAACGGCATTGCCACCGCGCGATCTACGCCGGCATCGGGTTCAAGTTCGCCGATTTCATCCAAAGCCTGCACCGCATCCAACGGTTCCTGCAGACGAAGCCGGTCGAGGTCTGGATCGTGTACGCGGAAAGCGAGCGCGAAGTCCTGGCGACGCTCAAGGCGAAGTGGACACGGCACATCGAATTGGTGGGGAAGATGAGCGAGATTATCCGGGAATACGGCTTGAGCCATGCCGCGATGGCCGAAGTGCTGCAGCGATCGATTGGCGTGAAGCGGATCGAGGCCAGCGGCAAGGGCTGGCAGGTCGCGAACAATGATGCCGTGCAGGAAACGCGCGCGATGGATGCCGAGAGCGTGGATCTGATCGTGACCTCGATCCCGTTCAGCAACCACTACGAATACAGCGCGAGCTATAACGATTTCGGGCACACCGACGACAATGCGCATTTCTGGGGCCAGATGGACTTCCTCACCCCGGAACTGCTGCGCGTGCTTCGCCCTGGCCGCATCGCCTGCATCCACACGAAAGACCGCATCAACTTCGGAGCCGTTACCGGCGCAGGCCTGCCGACCGTGAGCCCGTTCCACGCCGAGGCGATCTTCCACTACCGCCGGCACGGCTTCGACTACATGGGCCTGATTACGGTGGTCACCGACGTGGTACGCGAGAACAACCAGACGTATCGACTCGGCTGGTCGGAGCAGTGCAAGGACGGCACGAAGATGGGCGTCGGATCACCCGAATACATCGTGCTGCTGCACAAGCCGCAGACCGATCGCAGCCGCGGCTACGCCGATATTCCAGTCACCAAAAACAAGGCTGACTATACTCGGTCGCGCTGGCAGGTGGACGCGCACGCATTCTGGCGTTCCAGCGGGAACCGGCAATTGACGCCGGACGAGATGGCGCAACTGGGTCCCGACAAGCTGGCAAAGCTGTTCACCGAATACAGCCTGCGCAACGTGTATGACTACGAATCGCACGTGCGCATTGGGGAGGGCCTGGACGAGCGAGGGGCGCTGCCGTCGACCTTCATGTCGCTGGCGCCAGGATCGCACCACCCGGACGTATGGCACGACGTCAATCGCATGCTCACGCTCAACGGCGAACAGACCAAGCGCGGACTCGAAAACCATATCTGCCCGCTGCAGTTCGACATCGTTGATCGCCTGATTACGCGCTACAGCAACAGTGGCGAGCTGGTATTTGATCCCTTCGGCGGTCTGTTCACGGTGCCCTATCGAGCGTTGAAGCTGCATCGCCGCGGGCGTGCGGTCGAGTTGAGCGCGAGCTACTTCATGGACGGCGTGCCGTACATGCAGGCCGCGGAGCGCGAGATGTCGATGCCCTCACTCTTCGACGTGATCACGCCCGACGAGAAGGCCGCATGACCCCGCGCCACTGCCAGCGCTCCGGCCGCTTCAGCTGGTCGCGATCGGAGAACAAGGAAGGCCGCATCGTGTACTGCCTGTTCTGGCGAGACGCGACCCGCAAGCTCTACATGGTGTCGGGAACCTACTCACCGGACGATCGCCGGCAAGCCATCGCCGCCGACCTGCGCCGCCTTCGTCACAACGCGCGCGAGATGCGCCAGGCATTGAGGATTGCAGCATGACCGACACAACCGACACCGATCTTGCGCAGGCGTTGCGCGAATGTATGCGACCCCTAGCGGAGTTCGCTCATGAGGAGCTTAACAAACAGGGAATTATGGCCGTCAGCCCGAACCCAATTTCTCGTTACGCAACGGGTGAAGTTGGGCCAGATTACGTGACAATG
>DASTIS010000289.1:0-17802 GCA_035717365.1 Rhodanobacteraceae bacterium | reverse complement strand
GACGCCAATCAGGCGCCCCGGCAGCGAGCGCTTGTACGCGTCGCGGCAGGCCATGAACGCGGCGTGCGGGCCGCCGAAACCGAACGGCACGCCGAACCGTTGCGAGTTGCCGACCACGATGTCGGCGCCCCATTCGCCGGGCGGGGTGATCAGCGTCAGCGCAAGCAGGTCGGTCGCGACTGCGACCAGCGCGCCCTTCGAGTGCAGTGCTTCGCACAAGGACTTGTAGTCGCGGATGGTGCCGAAGGTGTCGGGATATTGCAGCAGTGCGCCGAAACAATCGGTGTGCGCGGCGGCGGCTTCATCGTCGATGACAAGCTCGATGCCCAGCGGTTCGGCGCGGGTCTTCAGCACCTCGAGGGTCTGTGGGTGCACCCGCGAGGAAACGAAGAACACCTCGGACTTCGCCTTTGATGCTCGGCGCGCCAGCGTCATCGCCTCGGCCGCGGCGGTCGCTTCGTCCAGCAGCGAGGCGTTGGAGATTTCCATGCCGGTGAGGTCGGCGCACAGGGTCTGGAAGTTGATCAACGCTTCCATCCGTCCTTGCGAAATCTCGGCCTGGTAGGGCGTATAGGCCGTGTACCAAGCGGGGTTTTCGAGGATGTTGCGCAGGATCACCAGCGGCGTATGGGTGCCGTAATAGCCCTGGCCGATGAAACTGCGGAACACTTCGTTCTTGTCCGCGATGGCGCGGATCCGGGCGAGGGCTTCGGTTTCGGTGACCGCCGGGGGCAGCGCCAGCGGATTTTTCTGGCGGATCGCCGCGGGAACGATCGCATCGGTCAATGCTTCCAGCGAGTCGTAGCCAACCGCGTGCAACATCGACGAGATCTCGGCGTCGTCTGGACCGATATGGCGGTCGATGAAGGCGTCGTGCAGTTCGAGGTCGTGCAGGGAAGGGGTGTGCTGGGTCATGTCAGGACAATCCGGAGTGGGCGGGCGGCAAGGGCATTCGATGATCTGAATCGTCGTCGTTCCCGCGCAAGCGGGAACCCAGTGACGTCTCTCCTGAAGGCGCTGGGTCCCGGCTTTCGCCGGGATGACGAAGAAGGGAAACGTCATGTTTCCCATGCCCCTCTGTCCTTCTGCCTGAGAGTTTGGAAGCGACGGGTCGATCGACCCGGGCTCCGTGCCCCTTCGGCGCCGGTGGCCGCGAAAAGCGGGCCGGTCTCTCCAGAGTCTTCCAGCGTGGTGGTACTGGGCCTGAGCGATTACGGGCGTTGCGCCTTCGGCAGCAGCAGCGCTGCTTCTTCCACCATCGGGGCATTGTACAGGTGCCGGTTTGGCGGATGCTTTACCATCCGGGTCAAGTCCGCTGTCGGAATTTGCAATGGCCGTTCCCTTCCGCCTGCGCCAGCTCGACCACATCGTCCTGCGGGTGCGCGACGTCGCCACGATGCGGCGTTTCTACTGCGATGTACTCGGCTGCACGCCGGAACTGGATCAGCCGGAGATCGGCCTGTTCCAGTTGCGTGCCGGTGAGTCGCTGATCGATCTGGTGGACGTGGGCGGGAAGCTCGGCCGCAAGGGTGGTGCTGCGCCGGGCAAGGATGCGCACAACGTCGATCATTTTTGCCTGAGCGTCGACGGTTACGACGAGGAAGCGATCGTCGCGCACCTGAAGGCGCATGGCGCGCGCGTCGGCGAAATCGGCATGCGCTACGGTGCGGAAGGCCAGGGGCCGTCGATCTACCTGTTCGATCCGGAAGGCAACATGCTTGAATTGAAGGGGCCGCCGATTCCGGGCTCGCGCGCCGGCGGAACCTGATCCGCGGCACCACGAGGAGGTTGTCCATGCCCTGTCTGATGGTTCTGTTCGCGCTGTTCGTGCCGCGCGTGGTGATCGTGCTGTTGTGGCTTTTCACCCACTGGTTCAGCGGGATTTTCTCGATCGCGCTGTGGCCGGTGCTCGGATTCATCTTCCTGCCGACCACGCTGCTCTGGTACACGGCGGTGCAGCACTGGTTCGGCGGCCAGTGGACCCTGTGGCCGATCGTCGGCATCGTGATCGCATTGCTGATCGACCTGTCGCCCGCGAGCGGGCGCCGTCGCCACGTGTACGTACGCTAGCAACCCGGGACTTCTGGCAGGGGCCTGGCTCGGATGGCAGGACTAGCATCGACGGGTTGCGTCCGCGCGTTTTGACGAGGAGCGGTTGTGCGATCGATGGGTGTTCTTGACTGCACGCTGCTGTTGGCGGCGATGGTGTTTGCCACCGCGGTGCAGGCGCGGCAGTTGACCGATGCCGATTACGCGCGGGCGGTGCGGTTCCTTCCGCAAAATACCGCGCCGCTGGTCGATCACGATATACAGGGCGTGGCGTGGCTGGACGACACGCACTTCTGGTATCGCGACCACGATGCCGCCGGCGACCACGTCATGGAAATGGATGCCGTGAGCGGCAGGATCGCCCCCGCATTCGACCAGTCAAAACTGGCAGCCGCGCTGGGCAAGGCGAGCGGCGCACCGGTGGATAAGAGAAAGTGGCCGAAGTCCTTCGATTTCCGTCCGCTGCCGGGCGGCGACCTGGATGTCACACTCGACAAGAAGGTCTACCGCTGCGACCTTTCGGGCGTCGGCGTCTGCACCGCGCTGGAAAGGATGCTCGATACCGGCAGCGAGCCCGGCGCACTTTCTCCCAACGGCAAGCTGCTTGCGTTCGTGCGCGACTGGAACTTGTGGGTACGCGACGTCGCGACCGGCAAGGAAACGCAGCTCACCACCGATGGTGTGGAGGATTACGGCTACGCGACGCAGAACGCCGGCTGGATCCACGGTGACGGCGCGATCGTGCGCTGGTCACCGGATTCGAAAAAGATTGCGACCTACCGACAGGACCAGCGCAAAGTCGGCGAGATGTACACCGTCGGTACTCGCGTCGGGCATCCGGAACTCGATGCCTGGAAATATCCGCTGCCGGGCGACGAGCACGTGTTCATGATCGAGCCGGTGGTGATCGACGTCGCCACGCACAAGTTGGTGCGGTTGAGGATGCCGCCGCAGCAGCGGCTGTCCACGCTGTGCGACACGCTGGCCTGCGACGAAGACGAGCCTTACACGTGGAGCGACGTGAAGTGGGCGCCCGACGGCAACACGCTGGCGCTGGTGTCGACTTCGCGCAGCCGCCAGCACGAAACCTTCCACGTCGCCGATGCCGACACCGGTGCAGTACGCACCGTCTTCGCTTTCACTGCCGAGGACTATTATGAGAGCGGCCACGGGCGTGTGAACTGGCAGTACCTGCCGACCACGCACGAGGCGATCTGGCCCTCCGAACAGACCGACTGGGCCAACCTTTATCGCTACGACCTCGGGACCGGCAAGCAGCTTCGTGCCGTCACGACAGGCGAGGGCAACGTCACCCAGGTGCTGCACCTCGATCGTGCGACCCGGACGCTGTGGTTCGTGGGCGTCGGCCGTACCCCGGGGATGAATCCGTATTACCGGCAGTTCTGGAAGGTCGACATCGACACCGGCAAGGCCGAGTTGCTGACACCGGAAGACGCCGACCACACCATCACGATGTCGCCAGACGGCGAATACTTCGTCGATTCTTTTTCGACACCGACCACGCCGCCGGTGACCGTATTGCGTTCATCGGCCGACGGCCATGTCATCGCGACGGTCGCGAAGGCGGATATTTCGAGACTGGAAGCCGCCGGCTGGGTGCCGCCGATCCCCTTCACGGTGAAGGCGCGCGACGGCAAGACCACGCTGTACGGGTTGATGTTCAAGCCGACGAATTTCGATCCGCACGGGAAGTATCCAGTCATCGATTACGTCTATCCCGGGCCGCAGGCCGGGTCGATCTCCACCTTCAGCTTCACGTCCGCGCGGGGTCACAGCGGATCGCGCGACAACCAGGCGCTGGCCGAACTCGGTTTCATCGTCGTGGCAATCGACGGCATGGGCACGCCGTGGCGCTCGCGCAGCTTCCACCATTACTGGTACGGCAACATGGGCGACAACACGCTCCCCGACCAGGTCGCCGCCATCCGGGAACTCGCGCAGCGCCATCCGTGGATCGATATCACCCGCGTCGGCATCTGGGGCCATTCCGGCGGCGGCAACGCGACCGTCGGCGCGATGTTCCGCTATCCGGATTTCTTCAAGGTCGGCTGGGCCGAAAGCGGCAACCACGACAACCGCAACTACGAGAACGATTGGGGCGAGAAATACCAGGGCCTGCTGGTGATGAACCAGGACGGCAGCTGCAATTACGACAACCAGGCCAACCAGTTGGTCGCGGGAAGCCTGGAAGGGCGACTGATGCTGGTGCACGGCGCGATCGACGACAACGTGCCCATCGGCAACACCTGGCTCGTGGTCGACGCGCTTATCAAGGCCAACCGCAATTTTGATCTTCTGATCCTGCCGGACCAGCGCCACGGTTACGAGGATGATTCCTCGTATGTGACGCGTCGCCGGTGGGATTACTTCGTGAAGTACCTGGCCGGCGATACCCCGCCGCACGGGTTCAGGATTCCGCAGGAACCAAAATAACCATTTTTCGTCATTCCGGGTTCGGGCTGCGAAGACGCGTAGCGCGCCCCGGAATGACGAAGAGTCTGATGATTGTCGACTTGAAAGGAGAACCGGCATGAAAAGGTCCGTACGCATTTGGTCGATTACGTTGCTCGCCACGCTGGCCTTGCCGGCGCTGGCGGCGGAGACCGAACCACCGACCAACATCGCCTATCCCGTGGCGCACAAGGACAACACCGTCGATACCTATTTCGGATCCAAGGTGCAGGCGCCGTACCAGTGGATGGAGGACCTCACGGACCCGAAGCTGCACCGATGGGTGGATGCCGAGAACAGGATCACCGACGACTATTTCGCAAGGATCCCGGTGCGCGGCTGGATCGTTCATCGGCTGACGGAGTTGTGGAACTACGCGAAGGAAGGCACGCCCGACCAGTTGCAGAACGGCATGCTGTTCTTCCGTCGCAACACGGGCCTGCAGAACCAGAGCGTGGTGTACGTGCAGGACTCGGAGACGGCCAAGGCGCGCGTGCTGCTCGATCCGAACGAGCTTTCGCCGGACGGATCGATCGCGCTCAAGGGCGGTGCGCCGTCGCCGGACGGCAAGTACTACGCCTACGCATTGTCGAAAGGCGGTTCGGACTGGGAGACGATTCATGTGATCGACGTCAAGTCCGGAAAGCAATTACCGGATGTGACCCGCTGGGTAAAGTTCTCCGGTATGTCCTGGACGCACGATGACAAGGGGTTTTTCTATTCGCGTTACCCGGAGCCGCCGGGTGGCGAGAAAGCCATCAGCCACGCCGTGGTCGACCAGAAGCTGTATTACCACACGCTCGGCACGCCGCAGTCGGACGACAAGCTGATCTATGCACGCGCCGATCTACCGCATGCCGGCATGGAGGGCGGCGTGTCCGAAGACGGGCGTTACCTGATCGTGTTCCTGTTCAACAACGCCATCAGCAAGAACGAGCTGTACTACGCCGACCTCGGCAACCCGGACAAGCCGGATCTCGCGGCGAAAGTCGAGCCGCTCTACGACAGGAACGACGCGGCCTATGCCACGATCGGCAACATCGGCGACACGCTTTACCTGCAGACCACGCTGGATGCGCCGCGCGGCCGCATCGTCGCCACCAGGTTCAGCGATCCTGATCCCTCGCATTGGCGCGTGGTAGTCCCGGAGCAGCCGAAGGGGGTCGTGCTCGCGGGCGCCACGCTCGCGGACGGGCGGATCATGGCCAACTACCAGGACGTGGCGAAGAGCAATCTGAGGCTCTACGACACGGCCGGCAAATTGCTGGACACTCTGGCGCTGCCCGCGCCGGGCACCGTGCGCGGCATCTCGGCACGCAACGATTCGAAGACCGCGTATTACGCCTTTACCTCGTACCTGTATCCGACCACGATCTACCGCTACGACGTTGCCGACGGCAAGGCGCAGGTGTACTTCAAACCGGACGTCAAGTTCGATCCGTCTGCGTATGAAACGAAGCAGGTGTTCTACACCTCGAAGGACGGCACCAGGGTGCCGATGTTCATCGTCGCGAAGAAGGGCATCGCGCTCGACGGCTCCCACCCGGCGGTGTTGTATGCCTACGGCGGTTTCGACATCTCGATCACGCCCGGTTTCAACCCGATGCTGCCCGTGTGGCTGGAAATGGGCGGGGTGTATGCGGTTGCCAACATCCGCGGTGGCGGCGAGTACGGCGAGGCGTGGCACCACGCGGGGATGCTGGGCAACAAGCAGAACGTGTTCGACGACTTTGCCTGGGCCGCGAAATACCTGGTCAAGCAGGGCTACACCTCGTCGAAGCGCATCGGCATCCAGGGGTATTCCAACGGCGGCCTGTTGACCGGCGCATCGATCACCCAGAACCCGGGACTGTTCGGCGCGGCCTACATCGGCCACGGGGTGCTCGACATGCTGCGCTACCAGAAATTCTCGGGCGGTTCGTTCTGGGTGCCGGAGTATGGCTCGTCGGACGACAAGCAGGCGTTCGGGTGGCTGATCAAGTATTCACCGCTGCAGAACGTCCGCGCGGGCATCTGCTATCCGCCGACGCTGATCGCAACGTCGTGGGACGACGACCGCGTGGTGCCCAGCCACGAGTTCAAGTTCGCGGCGAAGATCCAGCAGGCGCAAGGCTGCGACAATCCGATCCTGCTGCGCACGACCGGCAGCACCAGCCACACCTACATGCCGACCGACAAGCGGATCCAGCAGGAGGCGGACGTGTGGGCGTTCGAGGCATACAACCTCGGCATCACGCAATCCCCCGACACGGGCAGCTGATCGGATTTCCGCTTTGCAGGATCGCGTTCACCCGCCGCCGCCTCTTCGCTTCGCGGCGCCTCATCGCAAGCGAAGAGGCGGTGCCGTTGACCTGCGTGTGATGCGGATTCGCGGGCCAGGTGACGCACGCTGCGCGCCGATGGGTTGACGAGCGTCCGGTTTCCCGGATATTGTGATGATATAACGTTGCATGCCTTCGTTGCCGCCCAACCATGCGGTTCTCCGGTGTCGAGGGTTTCCCTGGTTGCTGCGTCCGACCAAATCGGCGCCGCGTCGAACTGCAGGAACAGAGAACCGCTCCGGATGAAGCCCTCCTTGCCCACGGCGTCCTTGCGTGCGGTCGGCATTGCGTTCGCAACCGCGACGCTTGCGCTCGCCGGTTGTGCGTCCGGCCCGGATTTCAAGCCGCCGTCACCGCCCACGGTCAGCGGGTACGTCGCGCAGTTGCCGACAACTACCACATCGACTTCGGGTGTTGCGGGCGGCGCGGCGCAGCATTTCGCCGCTGATGCCGACATTGCTGGCGACTGGTGGACGCTGTTCCATTCGAAACCGCTGGATGCGCTGGTCGCGCGAGCACTCGAAAACAACCACGATCTCAAGGCCGCGCAGGCCGCGTTGCGTATCGCGCACGAGGACGTGTTGGCGCAGCGCGGCACGTTCTTTCCCAGCGTGTCCGCCGGGTTTTCGGCCAGTCGCGAGCAGGATCCGTCAGCCGCGCTCGCACCCGTGCCCAGCAACAACGCCTATCTCTACAGCCTGTTCACGCCGCAACTGGCGATTTCCTACACACCGGACCTGTTCGGCCTGAACCGGCGAACCCGCGAATCACTGGAGGCGCAGGAACAAGCCGTCCGTTTCCAGATGATCGCCGCCTGGACCACGCTCACCAGCAACGTCGTGGTCACCGCGGTCGAGGAAGCCGCTCTGCGCGGGGAGGTCGATGCCACGCGCAAGTCGATCGCCATCGCGAAAAAGAGTCTCGCGATCCTGCAACTGCGCTCGCGGAAGGGTGACGCCAGCAAGCTCGACGTCGCCGCGCAGCAGTCGCAACTCGCGCAAATTGAAGCGGGCCTTCCGGAGCTGGTGAAACAGCTCGCCGCGACGCGCCACGCGCTGGCGGTGCTGGTCGGCGCGTTTCCGGATCAGGCGCCCGCGGAAACCTTCACGCTGGCCAGCCTGCACCTTCCCGAAAACCTGCCCCTCAGCCTGCCCTCGAAACTGGTCTCGCAGCGCCCCGACGTGCGTCAGGCGCGCGCCAACCTGCACGCGGCGAGCGCCGCGATCGGCATCGCCGCCGCCGAACGTTTGCCGCAATTCCAGCTTACCGCCGATGCCGGGAGCACCGCCCTGGCGATCTCCAACGTGTTCGCCTCCGGTACCGGCTTCTGGGGCATCGCCGCGTCACTGGTCGCGCCGATCTTCGAAGGCGGCCAACTCATGCACCAGGAGCGCGCGGCGAAAGCTGCCTACGTGGAAGCCGCCGAACAATATCGCGGCACGGTGCTGACGGCGTTCCAGAACGTTGCCGACACGCTGGTTGCGCTGGATCAGGACGCGCGCGGTTTGCAGGCCGCCGCGACCGCGGAACACGCCGCGCAGACCACCCTCGACCTTTCGCAACTGCAATCGCGCCACGGCTACATCGGCACGTTCGAACTGCTCGCCGCCGAGCAGTCATACCAGCAGGCGAAGATTGCGCTGGTGCAGGCCGAGGCCAACCGTTTCGCCGACACCGCGGCGCTGTATCAGGCACTCGGCGGTGGCTGGTGGCACGACAAGGATCTCGCGAAGCAATGACCACGATGATGAAGTTCTGGTGTGCAGGGCCAATGAAATTTCTGCAGCGAGTTTATCCATCCCGTTTCGTGCAGGAGCAAAAATGGATCCCGGGTTCTGCGCGCAAACATCGCGCGCAGCCCCGGGATGACGACAGTCTCGTGTGGTGTCGCACCGGACTACGCACAGGTGTCTCGGTAGCCGGATTGCTTGCTTTCGTCGCGCTCGCCGGCTGTTCCGGCAAGCCGCCGTCGCAACAGGCATCGACCACGCCCCACGACGTCACGTTGACCAAGGCGCAACAATCCAGCATCCACATCGTCACGATCGAACCGACGAAGTACCGCACCACCATTGCCACCACCGGGGTTGTCGATTTCGACCACGATCGCGCGGCCGAGGTGCTGGCGCCGTTCTCGGGCGCGGTCACCAAGGTGCTGGTGACGCTGGGCGAAAAGGTCGGGAAAGGCCAGGCGTTGGCCGAAGTCGATTCGCCTGATTTCACCGCCGCGGCCGGCGCCTACCGCAAGGCGCTGCTGGCGGCGAGCGCCGCCGATGCGGTGGCGAAGAACGACCGCGAGCTGTACGCGCACCAGGCGATTTCCGAGCGCGAGAACGCACAGGCGCAGGCCGATGCCGCCAGCGCCGACGCCGACCGTGATGCGGCGCTGCAGACGCTGGTGTCGCTGCACGTCGACCCGAAGACCATCGCGGACATCCGCGCCGGCAAGCCGGTCGCGGGCGGCCAGGGGGTGGTACGCGCGCCGATTGCGGGCACCGTGGTCGGGAAATCCATCGCGCCGGGACAGACACTGGCCGCCGGCAGCACGCCGGTCTTCACCATCGCCGACACCTCGAAGATGTGGGTGATGGCGCGGGTGTTCGGCGACGACGTCGGCCGCGTGCAGGCCGGCGATCCTGCGGTGGTCGATATCGGCGTCGGAGACAAACCGGTGGATGGCACGGTGACCCATGTCGGCGCGGTGGTCGATCCCGACACGCGCTCGGTCAACGCACGCGTCGTCGTCGACAATCCCGGTGGCGTGCTGAAAAAGCAGATGTACGTCAGCGTCGGCATCCATTCGCGCGACGAGCGCAAGGGATTGCTGGTACCGGTTTCCGCGGTGCTTCGCGACGAAGAGAACCTGCCGTTCGTCTATGTGGAGGACAAGCAGGGCGGCTACGCGCGACGGCCGGTGACACTCGGCACGCGCGTCGATGACCGCTACGTGGTCCCCGAGGGCCTCAAGGCCGGCGACAAGGTGGTCGCGGACGGCTCGATTTTCCTGCAGTTCATCCAGTCGCAATGAGCGCGCCAGACACGCAAGGCGAGGCGCCGCGCAAGCCGTCGCCCAAACAGTCGCTGATCAACCGGATCGTCGCGTTCGCGCTGGAGCAGCGGCTGCTGATCATCCTGTTGTCGCTGGGGCTTGCAGCGGCCGGGGTGTGGGCATGGAAAGTCCTGCCGATGGACGCCTATCCCAACCTGTCGCCGCCGATGGTGGACATCGTCGCGCAGTGGCCGGGGCATTCGGCTGAAGAAGTCGAGCAGCAGATCACGGTGCCGATGGAGCTCGGGATGAACGCGATCCCGGGGCTGGTTACCAAGCGCTCGATTTCGCTCTACGGCCTGTCGGACGTCACGCTCACCTTCAGCGACGACACCGACCATTACTTCGCGCGCCAGCGGGTGTTCAACCGGCTGCCGGGTATCGATTTGCCGGATGGTGTGTCGCCGGACGTCGGTCCGCTGTCGCCACCTTCGGGGCTGGTGTATCGCTACGTGTTGCAAAGCACCGACCGTTCGCCGATGGAACTGAAAACCCTGCAGGACTGGGTGGTCGCGCCGCAGTATCGCTCGGTGCCGGGCGTGGCCGACGATTCCGGTTTCGGTGGCGGCACCATGCAATACAAGGTGCTGCTGGATCCGGTGAAGATCGCGGGGCTGGGCCTCTCGGTGTCGCAGGTGGAAGACGCGCTCGCCGCCAACAACTCCAATGCCGGTGGCGGCTTCTACCAGCAGGGCGGACAGTTCTTCTACGTGCGCGGACTGGGCCGCATCAAGACGCCGCAGGACATCGGCAACATCGTGCTGGCGGTCCACGACGGCACCCCGGTGCTGGTGAAGGATGTTGCCAAGGTCAAGGTCGGCATCGCGCCGCGGCTGGGCGAATTCGGCTACATGAACCAGGACGACGCCGTGGAGGGCGTGATCCTGGCGCTCACCGGGTCCAAGACCGAAGACGTGCTGAAGCGGGTCGAGACCAAGACCAGGGAACTCAACCAGGCGATCCTGCCGAAGGACGTCCGTGTCCATCCGTATTACGACCTGACCACGCTGATCGACCAGACCAAGGGCGTGGTGATGCACAACCTCGCCATCGGCCTGGTGCTGGTGGTCGTGGTGCTGGTGTTCTTTCTCTACGACCTCCGCGCGGGGCTGATCGTCGCCGTGACGATTCCGCTGGCGTTGCTGTTTGCGTTCCTGTGTCTGGACTTGAAGAACGCCTCGGCCAACCTGCTGTCGATCGGCGCGGTGGATTTCGGCATCCTCGTGGATGGCGCGATCTTCATGGTCGAGAATATCTTCCGCGAACTGGCGGCACGCAGCGGTACCGACTACGACCTCAAGGAAGTGATCCTGACCGCCGCGGCCGAAATCGACCGCCCGCTGGTGTACGCCGTCGCCGTGATCGTCGCGAGCTTCCTGCCGATCTACTTCCTCGCCGGCCCATCGGGCACGCTGTTCAAGCCGATGGCCGACACCATGATCTTCGCCCTGATCGGCTCGTTGGTGGTGACGCTGACCCTGCTTCCGGTGCTGTGCGGCGTGTTCATGCGCAAGGGCGTGCGCGAACGCCGCAACCTCATCTACGAGAAGTTCAAGGCTTGGTACGTTCGCACCCTCCGGCGCACCCAGGTCCGCGCGTGGCCGGTGACGATCGCGTCCGCGGTGCTGCTCGGCCTCACATTCCTGATGATGCACGGCATCGGCGCCGAGTTCATGCCGCACCTCGACGAGGGCTCGCTGTGGGTGCGCGCGACCATGCCGTACTCGATTTCCTTCGACAAGGCCTCGGAAATTTCGCCGCAGATCCGCCACGTGCTGATGTCGTTCCCGGTCGTCACCACGGTGACTTCGGAGCTCGGTCGGCCGGACGATGGCAGCGATTCGACCGGTTTCTTCAATGACGAATTCTTCGTCGGCCTGAAGCCGTATTCGGAATGGAAGGGCAAGTACCGCGACAAGCAGGATCTGATCGCCGCTATCGACAAGAAGCTGGAGCGTTTTCCCGGTATCCAGTTCAACTACACCCAGCCCGCGGAGGACGCGGTGGACGAGGCCGAGACGGGCCTGAAGAGCGCGCTGGCGGTGAAGATCTACGGCCCCGACCTGCAAACGCTGCAGAAGGAAGGCAAGGCCATCAAGCAGGTGATGGAGAAGGTGCGCGGCATTACCGACATCACGTTGGTGCACGAGCTCGGCCAGCCGAACCTCGCGATCGACGTCGACCGCGCGAAGATCGCACGTTACGGCTTGAACATCGACGACATCAACCATTTGATCGAAGCCGCGGTCGGCGGCGACGTCGCCACCACCGTGGTCCAGGGCGAGAAATCCTTCGACCTGGTGGTGCGCCTGCAAAAGCGCTTCCGCGACAATCCGCAGGAGATCGGCGACATCCCTGTGGCGACGCCGGGTGGCCAGCAGGTGCCGTTGAAGGAACTTGCCAGCATCAAGGTGGCAAACGGCGCGTCCTTCATTTACCGCGAGAATGGCTCGCGCTACATCGGCGTGCAGTTTTCGGTATCGGGGCGCGATCTCGCGGGCGCGGTCAATGACGCGATCGCGCAAGTCGCGCGGGACGTGAAGTTGCCGCAGGGCTACCGGATCGAATGGGGTGGCGAATACAAGGAATACACGGCTTCGCGCGCGCAGATGCGGGTGATCCTGCCGCTCACGGTGCTGGTGATCTTCGGGCTGCTGTTCGTGCTGTACGGCAATTTCAAATTCCCGTTCATCACCGTGGCCGGCGTGTTGCTGTCGGCGCCGGTCGGTGCGGTGTTCGCGATGTGGGTCACCGGCACGCCATTCTCGGTGTCGTCGGGGATCGGCTTCATCGTGCTGTTCGGCGTGTCGGTGCTGACCGGTGTCGTTTACATTTCCGCCGTCAATGAACTCCGGCTGGGTGGCATGGACATGCTGCGCGCCGCGCACGAGGCGGCGGTATTGCGCCTTCGCCCCATCCTGATGACCGCGCTGGTCGCCGCGCTCGGCCTGCTGCCGGCTGCGATCGCACACGGCGTCGGCACCGATTCGCAACGCCCGTTCGCGCTGGTGATCGTGGCGGGCATGATCTCGCGGCTCGCGATCGGCATCTTCGTGATGCCCGCGCTGTACAAACTGGTCTCGCGCGAAGGCGATCGTTTGCAGGTGTAGCGCCGTGAGCGTGGCACGGACAACAAGGGCCTGCGCTGTGCGCGGTTTCTTCCCGGGTAATCTTTCGGTGCAGCAAACGGATGCGCTTGTTTGGCGGCAGTCGCCAGTTCGGTTTGTTGCGATCGCTCCTTGCGGTTGTCGGTCGCGCTGGCTAGCATCCTCCAGAGTGCGCCCATCATCCGGGCGGGTCACTTGGCGAAGGGGTTGTCGGGGATGTGGCAGCTGCGTTGCCTCACGGTCCATGACCTGTCCCGTGCCAGCCCTGCGTGAAAGGGGTATCCGTGGCCACCTCCATCGTCCATCCGATAGTCAGGCTTGATTACCGCCTTCGCATGGTCTTCTCTCCGTTTGGGGCTGGGGTCGTTTTTGCCTCACTTTACGACGCCGGCCGCGCCAGCTCGTGGATGATCGGTTTGCTGCTGTTGTGGGCGGTGGCGTGGCCACAGATCGCGTACTTTTTGGGGCGTGGTCCCAACGGAAAGCGGAACGAACATCGCAACATGCTGGTGGATTCGGCCGTGTGGGGCGCCTGGGCGGCGGCCATGCATTTCAGCCTGTGGCCGAGCGTCATGGCGATCTCCGCAGTGAGCTATTCCAACCTCGGCGTGGGCGGACCGCGGCTTTTCGCCAAGGGGCTCGTGGGCGTCGCGATAGGATTGGTCGGTGTGGGTCTGCTCACCGGTTTTCAGATCCAGATGGCTTCACCGTTATGGCCCACATTGGCCAGCATTGCCGGAATCTTCATTCTGGGCTGGCTGTTCGCTTCGCACGCGTATGTCCAAAGCAAGCGCTTTGTCGCGGGCCGCAAACTGCTGGAGGCACAAAAACTCGCGCTCGAGGAGAAAAGCAGGGAGCTGGAACAGGCGCGGGCAGCTGCCGACACGGCCAACCACTCCAAGAGCGTCTTTCTTGCCAACATCAGCCACGAGCTGCGTACGCCATTGAATGCGATCATCGGCTACAGCGAGCTGCTGACCGAGGAGGCCGAGGAAAACGGCCACGCCGACCTGATCCCGGATCTCGAAAAGATCAATGTCGCCGGCAAGCATCTGTTGGGATTGATCAACGACGTGTTGGATCTGTCCAAGATCGAGGCCGGCAAGATGGAGCTTAGCCTGGAGATGGTGCAGGTCAATGCGTTGCTCGCGAGCGTGGTCAATACCACCCAGCCGCTGGTGCACAAGAACGGCAATCGACTGATCCTGGACGCCGGCGAGGTGGGCAGCATGCATACCGATGTCACCAAGCTGCGGCAGATCCTGTTCAACTTGTTGGGCAATGCCGGCAAATTCACGGAAAACGGGACCATTTATTTGCGCGCACAACGCGAGTCCGTGGCGTCGCGCGACTGGCTGGTGTTCGCGGTCCAGGACACCGGCATCGGCATTACGCCCGAACAACAGGCGAAGCTGTTCGAACCGTTTGCGCAGGCCAACGCGTCGACGCAGAACAAGTATGGTGGCACCGGTCTTGGCCTGGCCCTGAGCCGGCGTTACGCCGAGCTGCTTGGGGGCGGCATCCAGATGCAGAGTGCGCCGGGAGAGGGCACCACGTTCACGGTACGCGTGCCGGCGAGTCCGAAGCTGCCGTCGGACAACCCGGATGGGCCCGCCACGGCCACTGCGCCGACGCCCGCACAGGCGCCATCCACGGGCACGATCCTGGTCGTGGATGACGACCTCGCCGGCAGCGAACTGATTGGCCGGACGTTGGCGGGCGAGGGTTTCCAGGTGGTGCCTGCGGCGGGCGGCAACGAGGGTTTGCGGCTTGCGCGCGAACTGCATCCGGATCTGATCCTGCTGGATGTGCTGATGCCATCGGTGGATGGCTGGGCGGTGTTGTCGGAATTGAAGCAAGACCCGGCACTGGCGGATATTCCGGTGGTGATGATTTCCGTCACCCGCGACAAGACGCTCGGTTTCGCAGTGGGTGCCGCCGATTACCTGGTCAAGCCGGTGGAGCGCGAGACGCTGCTGCGCACCGTGGAGAAATACCTCGGCTTGAGCTCCGAGCGTCCCATCCTGGTGGTCGATGACGACGCGACGACGCGCAGCATGTTGCGGCGGCAGTTGGCACGTCATGGGTGGAAAGTGGTGGAGGCCGCGAATGGTGCCGATGGGTTGGAACGCGTGGACGAAGTCAGACCCGCATTGGTGTTGCTGGACTTGATGATGCCGCAAATGGACGGGTTCGCCTTCCTCGCCGCGCTCAACGGCCGCCGCCTCCTCGATGCTGCGCTGCCGGTAGTCGTGCTCACCGCGAAGGAGCTGACGCTCGGTGAGCGCAAGATCCTGGCGGGCTACGTGGACACCGTGATCCAGAAGGGCAGCTACACTGGCGATCAGCTGGAGCAGGAAGTGCGACACGCGTTGCAGCCTCGGTGGCAGTGGTCCAGACCATGAAGATCCTGCTGGTGGAAGACAACGAGATGAACCGGGACATGCTGTCCCGTCGTTTGTCGCGCCACGGCTATACCGTCGTCACTGCGGTGGATGGCCAGGCGGCGCTGGACCTGGCAGCCAGCACCCAGCCGCAGCTGGTGCTCATGGATATGAGTCTTCCGGTTATCGACGGCTGGGAAGTTACCCGTCGACTGAAAGCTGGTGCACAAACATGCGATATTCCGATTATCGCGTTGACTGCGCACGCCATGGCCGAGGATCGTGAGCGCGCGTTGGCCGCAGGTTGCGACGACTTTGATACCAAGCCCGTGGATCTCGATCGATTGATCGGGAAGATGAAGGCATGGCTGGCTGTGACGGGTGCAAGCGGTTCGCTACCGTGACAACGCCGCTGCCCGTTGCTGGTGGCATTGTGCTCGGCGCGGCACACATGAGTGATCTTCCTGCGTTGATGCACCTGGTGGAACAGGCTTGCTGTCAGGCCGGTGGCGACGATGACACGCTGTTCTCGCTTCGGTTGGCTGCGGAGGAAGTGTTCACCAACATCCTGGAATACGGGTATCCGGGCGGCGCTGGACCGATCACGATTCATATCGATGCGCAGCCCGGGCAGGTCCGGATTCGTTTCATCGACGCTGCGCCACGCTTCGATCCGGCAACCGTCGCGGCGCCAAGGCGTGACGCTCCGCTGGAGGAGCGCGAGGTCGGCGGTTGGGGCTGGCATTTCGTGCGGCAGGCTGTGGACAGCGTTGAATGGGAGCCTCGCGAGCAAGGCGGAAACCTTTTCACGTTGGTCAAATCATTACCGGTTGCGGGTTCCCCGCAGCAAGGAGCAGGTGTCAATGAACATCGAAATTCAACAGCGTGAACATGTCGCGGTGATCTGCGTCGTCGGCAGCGTGGATGGAATGACTGCGCCGATGCTGATGGCCGAATTCCACACCTGCGTGGAGTCGGGCAACGTCCACCTCGTTGCCGATCTTGCGGGCGTCGACTACACCAGCAGCGTTGGATTGCGCGCGCTGCTGGCCACCCTGAAAGAAACCCGACTGCAAGGCGGCGACCTGCGTCTGAGCAACGTCACTCCGCATGTGTTGAAGGTATTGGAGCTGAGCGGCTTCACCAGCATCATGAAGTTGTATGACGACGTCGAGTCGGCAGTCGACAGCTATGCGGTTTGACGGCCTGGACAGGTTGCATCGGCGGCGCGGCACTTGGCCGCCACGTTTCGTTCCAGCCCGGGAGGGCGCTGCATGGACACATTGAGCCCCCCACGCAAGAAGCTGGCGCTGGTTATCGGCGCCGGCAGCGTGAAGTGTGCTGCCGCGCTCGGACTGTGGAAGGTGCTGGATCGTGCCGGTATCAGGATCGACATGCTGGTCGGCTGCAGCGGCGGCAGCATTTATGCCGCGGTGATGGCGCTGGGCTACGACGTGGGGACCTGTGAGCGCCTTACACGTGAACTGTGGACACCGGCCATCACGCGTCGCCGCGACCTGCGCTCGATGCTGAGCGCCGCGTTTCCACGTTTGTTCGGCTTCAAGGGCAGCTTCGGCATGCTCAGCGACGAACCGTTGCGACGCGCGCTGCAGCGGCCATTTGGTGATCGCGCGTTCGCCGACGCGAGCGTACCATTGCACATCGTCGCCACCGACCTCGCCGACGGGCAGAAGGTGGTGTTGAGCCAGGGCAACGTGGCTGACGCCGTGCGCGCGAGCGTTGCCATTCCGTACATCTGGAAGCCATGGTGCGTCGATGGCCGCTGGTTGCTGGATGGCTGTTTGAATGATCCGTTGCCGGTGGATGTCGCCATTCGCGAAGGCGCCGACATCATCCTGGCGATGGGCTTCGAAAGCCCTTACCCGCACAGGATTCGCTCCGCAATGCGTTACGCCTTTCAGGTCAACTCGATCTACACCAACAATCTGCTGCACGCCAATTATGCTTTCCACAACCTGGCGCACCACGCCGAAATCATTCCGATCATGCCCGAATTCGGCGGGAACATCCGGTTGTTCGACACCGACAAGTTTCCGCATGTCATCGCATGCGGTGAGCGCGCCATGGAGGCGGATCTGGGTCACCTGCGTCAAGTCCTGAAGGAAGAAAATGCCTGACGCCCACGATACCGTTGCCACTGCACCGGCTGATCTGCCGCGCGTTGAGCGCCGCACCCGCCCGCGCGACGATTCAGGGTCGGCGCATGTGCTGGTGGTGGATGACAACGAGATGAACCGCGATCTGCTGGCGCGCCGCCTGCAGCGTGAGGGGCATCGTGTGGATTTGGCGGTCGATGGACGCGACGCACTCGACAAGCTTGCTGCCGACCCGTTCGACCTGGTGCTGCTCGACATCATGATGCCCGGCATGGACGGCCACGAAGTACTGCAACGTTTGAA
>DASTIS010000288.1:0-3544 GCA_035717365.1 Rhodanobacteraceae bacterium | reverse complement strand
TCCTCGACGACGCCGCCATCCGCATCGTGCATCTCGCGGCGCCGTTCCCGCGCATTCCGCAAGACCGGGACGCCAATGGCAACCGCTACAACGAACTTGTGATCACCCGCACATGGCAATTCCTGCCTGGTAATCATCTCGAGACACGCGCCGCGGATTCACGCTGATCATGCATCCATCGGCGTTACAATCCGATCCATGGCAAAGCACCCGTCACGCAAGGGGCCCGGCCCCGACGATCCGCCCGCCGCCGAACCGGCATCGGGCAAGCCGTCGCGCGCACGCCGCGCCGCATCGCCACGCAAAGACGACAGCGGCCCACCCCGGAAATCGCGCACGTCCCGCCCGGATGCGCCCTCGCTGACCGGCCATTTCCTGATCGCCATGCCGGGCATGGGCGACCCCAACTTCGCACGCGGCATCACCTTCGTCTGCCAGCACGACGAGGATGGCGCCATGGGCCTGATCGTCAATCGCCTGTCCGATTACAGCCTCGGCGACGTCCTGAAGCAGATGCACATGCCGTGCGAGCGCCGGGAGGTCGCCGCCGCGCCGGTGCTGGCGGGCGGCCCCGTGCAACCCGAGCGTGGGTTCGTGCTGCACGCGACCGGCGAACGCGAATGGGATTCGAGTTACCGCGTCAACGACGGGCTCACCGTCACGACTTCGCGCGACATCCTCGCTGCCATGGCCGACGGCGATGGCCCGACCCGGGTGTTGGTCACCCTGGGCTACGCCGGCTGGGGCGCCGGTCAACTCGAACAGGAACTGCGTGAGAACGCATGGCTGACGGTCCAGGCCGACAACCGCGTGTTGTTCGACACCGCGCTGGACGAACGCTGGGGCGCCGCCGTGGCATTGGTCGGGATCAATCCGGCGAATCTGACTTCGTATTCCGGCCGCGCATGAGGATGTGTTTGTGCGACCGTCCGTGATCGCTGCGTCTTGTGGTGCAAAGTCAGACTGCGGCTCCTTGACTTCGTGAACACCAGAACGGCGTTCAGAGCCGCCGTTCCATGGCCAAGCTCCGTGGCCTGACTTTCCACCATGCTTGTGCGATCGTCCCTGATCGCTGCATTGGTGGAAATCCTGGCGAATTGAAACTACCGAAGATCGCGGACACCAGAACGGCGATCCGTGGCCCGACTCTCCACAACAGCTGCTCCGAGCAGGATTCCATGCCATGACCGGGTGCGTATTGGGGTTTGACTACGGCGCACGCCGGATCGGCGTCGCCAGTGGCAATCGCATCAGCCAGTCCGCGCAACCGCTCGCGCCGCTCGCGGCCCAGGCCGGCCAACCCGACTGGTCGCGCGTCGACGCGTTGTTCGCGGAATGGAAGCCCGACGCACTGGTCGTCGGCCTGCCGCTCACACTCGACGGCGGCGAGCAACAAGTCACGCGTGGCGCGCGTGCATTCGCGGACGCGCTGGCGGCACGCAGCGGCCTGCGGGTGCATCTGGTGGACGAACGGCACACCTCGCAGGAAGCGGCGCGCCGGTTCGCCGCACGCCGCGCAGCCGGCACCGCGCGACGACGCGACGCCGCAAACATCGATTCGCTCGCGGCAGCGGTTATCCTTGAAAGCTGGTTGCAATCGTAGGCGCGCAGCGCCTGCTCTTTCTTTGCCGACGACCTGCGGCACCGACCATCGCGCAGGCGCGCTCCTACCAGGAGCCATTCCCGCACGGCGCTTTTGTAGGAGCGGAAGCCGCGAACCGTGCCGGTCGGGCCTTCCGACCCTCCTACCCGCGCAACCGGGGTCAGAGTGCACTTTTCGACGAATGTGCGTGTTGGCCCGGTAAATTGGCATCGAAAAGTGCACTCTGACCCCATATCATGCGCGACCATGCAGCACTTGCTGACACTTGAAGACATGGACCGCAACGCGATCACGCGATTGCTCGATCGCGCAGAAAGCTTCCGCAGCGATGGCGCGCCGCGCGACCTGCTGGCCGGGCGCACCATCCTGACGTTGTTCTTCGAACCGTCCACCCGAACCCGTACATCGTTCGTCCTTGCCGCAAAACGGCTTGGCGCCGACACCCTCAACTTCGACTTGTCGCACTCGTCAACCAGCAAGGGCGAAAGCCTGCTCGACACCCTGCACACGCTGGAGGCGATGCACCTCGATGCACTGGTGGTGCGCCACAACGAGAACGGCATGCCGCAATACCTCGCCGAGCACGCCAACAGCGCCGTCGCGGTCATCAACGCCGGCGATGGCACCCATGCCCATCCGACCCAGGGCCTGCTGGATGCGCTGACGATCCGCCAACGGCGCGGCGATTTCGAGGCCCTGCGCGTCGCCATCTGCGGCGACGTCCGTCATTCGCGGGTGGCGCGCTCCGACGTGCGCGCGTTGACCACGCTCGGTGTCCGCGACATCCGGCTGTGCGCCCCCGACGCCATGCTGCCGGAGTCGCTGGACGCATTTCCCCATTGCGCGACGGAAACTGATTTCGATGTGGCGATTGAAGGCGTGGATGTCGTGATCATGCTACGCATCCAGAAGGAACGCATGCTGGATGCCCAGTTCCCGGATCCCGCCGATTACCACGCGCACTACGGGCTGGACGTACGCCGGCTCGGCTTGGCCGCGCCGGATTGTCAGGTGCTGCATCCCGGACCGATCAATCGCAGCATCGAGATCGCCGCCGAAGTCGCCGACGGCCCGCAATCGCGGATTCTCGATCAGGTGGCCAACGGCGTGGCGATGCGCATGGCGGTGCTGGCGAACCTGCTCACGACGCCGGCATAATCCGCGTTCGGCTTCGGGGAACAAGGAGAACGTTCATGCGCCCAGCCCTGCGCCACGCAGCCACCGCGGCCGCCTGCCTCGCTGTTTTCCTGCTCGCGGGCTGCGGCATGCATGTCGCTTCCAATGCCCCGATCACGTTCGCGCCCGCCGACACGCCTTACCTGTTCGCCAACTTCAAGGGAGCGCCTGCGGACGCCACCAAGGCATGGAGCCAGGCTGGTGACGCCATGTTCCCGGCCCGAATCCAGCAAACCGGCGAAATGGCCAAGCTGATAGGCCAGAAGGATCCGATGATCGCCAAGGTCCTGGACGCGTATCAGGCCGAGCTCGCGAACGTGCATTCAACCAGGGAGTTCGCCCAGACCATCGGCCTTTCGCAATCCGGGCTGTATGCCGTGTACGGCATCGGCGACGTGCCGGTTGTGCGTATCGAGCTCGCCTCGTCCGATAACTTCAAGGCGTTCTGGGCGCGTGTCGAAAAGCGCGCCGGCGTCACCACGCCAACCGCGACCCTCGACAAGCAAACCTATTGGGTGGTCGGCGGGCCCGACGCCAAGGCGCACTTTCTTGTCGCCATCGAAGGCAAGCAACTGGTCGTCACCGTCGCGCCGGCCAACGCAAGCCCCGACATGCTGAAGCAATTGCTGGGCCTGACCAAACCATCCGACAACCCGTCCGACAGGCTTGCCGCCCTCAACGAACAGTACGGCTACAGCGACTACGGCTCGGGTTATGTCGACCTTGCCAAGCTGTTCGCAAACCTCTTCGACGGCAAGGATGCGG
>DASTIS010000287.1:0-2839 GCA_035717365.1 Rhodanobacteraceae bacterium | reverse complement strand
GTTGCGCGGCCCCGACCACATTGCGATGCGCAGGCCGTCGCGCTTGCTCATACGCGCAAGCCCGCGCGGCCTTCGCGTTCGAGCACTTGGGTGTACACCGACTGCAGGCGCTCCGTCATCGGTCCGCGCCGGCCGTCGCCGATCACGCGCCCGTCGATCTCCCTGACCGGCGTCAGGCCCGCGAACGTGCCGGTCACGAAGGCCTCATCGGCGCCGTACACGTCGGTGAGGCTGAAATCCTTTTCGCAGATCGGGATCTTGTGGTTGTGGCACAACCGGATCACGTTGGCGCGGGTGATGCCGCCCAGGCAGTATTTTCCGGTGGACGTCCAGATTTCGCCCTTGCGCACGATGAAGAAATGCGTCGAGTTGCAGGTCGACACGAAGCCCAGCGGGTCGAGCATCAGCGCTTCGTCGTAACCGGCTTTCTGCGCCTGGATGCAGGCGAGGATGCAATTCAACTTCGAGTGGCTGTTGAGTTTCGGATCCTGCACGTCGGGCGCGCCGCGGCGTACGTGCACGGTGAAGAGCCGAATGCCGCGTTCGACGGTTTCCGGCAACGGTTCCTTGTATTCCGGCACGATCACGATGGTGGGCGGGCCGATGACGAAGCGCGGGTCCTGGTGCGGCGTGGCCTTGAGTCCGCGCGTCACCATCAGGCGGATGTGGACGTGGTCGCGCATGCCGTTGGCCTGCAAGGTTTCGACGATGCGTTGCGTCAACTGTTCGCGGGTGAGGCCGATGTCGAGGTCGATCGCTTTCGCGCCTTCGTACAGACGGTCCAGGTGCATGTCGAGGAAGGGCAGGCCGCCGTCGTGCAGGCGCAGGCCCTCCCAGATGCCGTCGCCGAGGACGTAACCCGCGTCGAACACGGAAACCTTTGCCTCGTCGCGCGGCACCAACTCGCCGTTGATGCTGACCCGGATCGCAGCGTTGCGCGGGTCGGGCGCGTAGTCGTGGGTGCCTTTGGTCACGGGACTCTCCGGGTACTCAAGCCGTCCAGGTTTCCCCGAACGCTCGGCTGAAATTCCGGCCCAATACCTTGTCCGCCGTGCGCGCGGAATATCCGTGTTGCAGCAGTGCGTCGGCGACGCGTTCGAGTTTGCGCGGCGTGTTGATGTCGGGAATCCAGGGCGGGCGGTTTTCACCGGGGGCGCCGACCCCCTGCCGGCGGCGGTCCGCCGCCTCCTGCGCCAGCGCCTTCAGTTCGGCATCGGTAACGGTGAAGAACGCCGTGTCGGTGCCAATGCCGACGTGGTCCTCGCCGCACACCTGCAGCGCGTGGATCATGTGTTGCATGTAGTCGGCCAGCATCGGCTGGCGGTCGTCGGGCGTCAGGAACGGCAGCATGTAGATGCCCATCACGCCGTCCTTGTCGGCCAGCGCCTTCATTTCCTCGTCGCGTTTGTTGCGCGGGTGCATGAACACGGCGCGGCAACCGGAATGCGTGATCAGTGGAGGCTTCGTGGAGAGCGCGATCGCTTCGGCGGTGGTCCGGGTGTTGGAGTGGCTGAGGTCCAGCGCTACCCCCATCGCATTCATGCGGGCGATGGCTTCGCGGCCGAGGTCGGTGAGGCCGCCGGTTTCGCCATCCAGACAGCCATGGCCCAGCGGCGTGTCGTGGTTGTAGCTCAGTTGCATGATCAGCACGTCGAGGTTGCGGAACAGGTCGATCCGGTCGAGTTTGTCCTCCAGCATCGAGGCCGCCTCGAACGAGAAGATCACGGCCAGCTTGTTCTCCGCCTTGGCGCGTTCGAGGTCGGCGTGATGCCGCACTTTTATGAACGACTCCGGATGTTTTTCGATCAGCATCTGCGCCGCGGCAATGTCGGCCACGGCTTCCTCGAAGGTGCCGCTGGCGTTGCCCAGCGTGGTTTTCAGCGCGGTGACCCCGGAATCGCGCAATTCCCGAAAGTGCTCCGCGTCGTCGAACTCGAGGCCGATCGAGGCGAGGGTATTGGAGTCGAGCACGAAGGCATTGCTGTACAGATCGGCGCTGTTCATTCGGCGTGCTGCTCCTGTGGATTGGGCCAAGGCGGGTGTCGGGGCCGCGGAAGCGGCGCCACCGCGAGGGAGGCCTGGAAACGCCGTGCGTGTCCGTCTTGCGCACATCGGTTTCCCCGCGTGGGAGTCGGTCCGCCTGAGCGTGCCGGCGGCACGTTGAATCTAGCAGAACCCCATGGCGATTGAACCCGGGCGACTGAAGGTACCGGAGGGACGGCGCAGCGCCTTGCGGGACGGGAGCTAAAATCGCGGGATGGATGCGATGGCGCTCGACAACCCGTTCTGGTCCTCGCTACGCAGCATCCATCGCGATCTGGCGATCCATGCGGGCGATGCCGCACGCTACCCGCCGGAGTTCGCGCCGTTCCTCGGTGTCGCGAGCGGCGAAGTCGATGCGGACGAATCGATCGCGCCACTGCTGGCGCCGCAAGAGACCGTGTTGCTGCTGGGCGTGCTATCGAAGTTGTCGAACGCATGGCGGCTCGAAACGTTCCATCCGCTCGCGCAGATGGTCCGCACCGAACCGCTGGATGTGCTGGACGGCCCGGAGATCGTCGGGTTGGGCGAGGCCCATCGGGGCGACGTTCTGGCCCTGACCGCATTGGTGTATCCGCATTATTTCCGGCCGCACACGATGAAGCTGGGCCGCTACTTCGGGATCTACCAAAGGGAGCGTCTCGCCGCGATGATCGGTGAGCGGCTGGGCACCGACACGCACACCGAGATGAGCGCGATCTGCACGCATCCGGATTTCACCGGTCGTGGCTACGCGCGGCGCCTGACGGCCTTCCTGAGCAACGACACGCTTGCGCGCGGGCGTACGCCATTCCTGCAC
>DASTIS010000286.1:0-3822 GCA_035717365.1 Rhodanobacteraceae bacterium | reverse complement strand
GGTCGTCGTCACTGGCGCCGCCGGCGGCGTCGGGTCGGTTGCGACCGCCGTGCTCTCGAAACTCGGCTATCACGTCATCGCCTCGACCGGTCGGCACTCGGAAGCGGACTATCTGAAAGGCCTCGGCGCGGCGGAAGTGATCGATCGCGACGAGCTCTCGGGTCCGGCAAAGCCGTTGGCGAAAGAGCGTTGGGCTGGCGGCATCGATAGCGTGGGATCGACCACACTCGCCAATCTGCTGTCGATGACAAAATATGGAGGCGCCATCGCAGCCTGTGGCCTGGCTGCCGGCATGGATCTGCCGTCCTCGGTCGCGCCGTTCATTTTGCGCGCGGTGTGTCTGTTGGGCATCGATTCCGTGATGTGCCCGATCGAATTGCGCAAGCTGGCCTGGAAGCGCTTGGCCAGCGATCTAGATCGGACAAAACTTACTGAAATTACTCATGAAATCGGTCTTGACGAAGTTATCGGTGCTGGTGCTAAAATCCTCGCCGGCCAGGTCCGCGGGCGAATTGTGGTAAAAATTCTCTAATGACATTCAGACTTTACCAACCAACCTGCTCCAATGTTGCCATGGTTGTTATGGTAAGCAGCGGGTAAAGAAGCGTCTGGCGGTTACCCGTGCTCGGTGAGAGTTGGAGTTGCAGCATGCTTGCGCGTTTGGTGTTGGGAACGGTCGCGGCCGGTGCGATGATCGCCCCTGCGCTCGCCGGAATGATGAACGCCGACGACGCCCGCAGGTTCGTGTCCGGCAAGATCTTCGCGTTTACCTGTTTCGATGGAACCCGCGGCGCGGGTCGGATCCTCGATGATATGGGTGCGATCGGTTCGGTGCAGTTTTCCGGCACCGGTCCGGTTCGCCACATCCGGCTGCCCGGCAACACGCTTCAGATTCGCGGTCAAGCGGTATGCGCGTCGATCAGGGGCATTCCATTCGCACCGTGCTTCGATCTCGACAAGAAAGATGAAGTCAGCTTTCGCGGCTCGGTGTCTGGCGTGAGCTTCGCCTATTGCGACTTCCATCACCAGGGTGGCGCGGCGCAGATGCTGATGACCCGCGCGGTAGCGCGACCGCGTTTGCGGCATCGGGCGGAATCGTGGAGCGAAGCGCCGCGGACCGAGGTGTCGGCGCGCGTGGAAACGCCGCAAGTCGAGAGCGCTACCATCGAACCGGTCAAGTCCGGAACGCGACCTGGGACGGCGAAATCGGAAAGCGCGCTGGAACTGCGCCGCTCGACCGATTGATGCGGCGCCTTATACCAATCCTCAAATTGAACGACCGATGTAGGCCCACTCGCGCAGTCCGATTGACATGATCTTCCACGGCTGAGCGATGAGGGTGTTCCAGGCGTAACAGCAGTGATCGACGATGTCGTCGTAGGACTTGAAGACGCGGTTCGATAGCCAATTTTGGCGCATGAACTGCCAGATGTTTTCCTGGCTGTTCAGTTCTGGCGAACGCGGCGGCAATGGCATCAGCGAAATGTTGTGCGGGACTTTCAGCTGTCTGGCTCCGTGCCATCCAGCCTGATCAAGGATGACGATAGCGTGGGCACCAGGACTGACCTTGATGGCGATCGCATTGAGATGAAGCTGCATGGCCTCACTGTTACAGAAGGGCAGCACTAAAGCGGCGCCGGTTCCGAGCTCAGGGCACACGGCACCGAACAGGTAGGTCGATTGCGTCCGTTGATCGTGGGCAGCCCGCGGTCGCGATCCCTTTCTGGCCCAGCGATAGGTGAGCTTGTTCTTCTGCCCCACTCGCATCTCATCCTGGAACCACACCTCTAGCGGCGTGTCCGGCGCAAGGCTGCTGCGGATTTCCTCCACGCGAGCGCTGAAGTTTTATGGAATGGCCCGCCCCTCCCTCCCGGTGAGATAGTCTCGTCGGAGATTCAAACGGAGGAGAGGTTTATGAAGATTGCAGTGCTTGGCATCGATCTCGGCAAGAACGTATGCAGTATCGTCGGTTTGGACGCGTCCGGCGCCGTAGTCCTGCGGCGGCGGGTTCGGCGGGACACGCTGATTGATCTGGTGGCAAAACTGCCGGCGTGCATTGTTGGCATGGAGGCGTGTTGCGGCGCCCATCATCTTGGTCGGCTGTTCGCAACTCAGGGGCACCACATCCGTTTGATGTCACCGGAGTACGTGCGGCCCTATGTTAAGGCACAGAAGAACGACGATCGCGACGCCGAAGGAATCGCCGAAGCGGCGACGCGTCCGACGATGCGTTTCGTCGAGGTGAAGACCGAAGCCCAACTCGATATGCAGACGCTGCACCGAGCCAGAGAACGGCTGGTGGGTGAACGAACTGCTCTGATCAATCAGTTGCGCGCAGTCCTGCTGGAACGCGGCATCGTCGTTCCACAGGGCAAACGCAAGTTCGAACAGTATCTGGTTGCGATGATGGACGAGCATGATGGCGAGGGGCTGAGCGCGCGCATGCGGATGCTGATTGCCGACACTCGCGCTCAATGGCGAGAGCTTGATCGGCGGATTGCGGCATTTGATGCCGAGTTCGCACGGTGGGCGAAAGAGAACGAAGACGCTCGGAGGCTGGCCACAATTCCTGGCGTCGGCGTAACGATTTCAACGGCTCTGATTGCAGCTATCGGCAAGGCTGAGACCTTTGAGCATGCACGTGATCTGGCGGCATGGCTGGGCTTGACTCCGCGTCAAGCGACAACCGGGGGCAAGCCGCGGCTCATGGGGATCAGCAAGCGAGGTAACAAATATCTGCGCACACTTCTAATCCATGGGGCACGGGCGGCACTACCACATCTTGCCGAGAGGGGAACGACACTCGGACGGTGGGCAAAGAATTTGCTCAGCCGCGTCCATCAGAATGTCGCGGTCGTAGCGCTTGCGAATAAGCTGGCGCGCATCTGCTGGGCCGTGCTGCGAAGCGGCAAAAAGTTTGCCGCCAAGGAAGCGACCTTGACGGTTTAGTCATTGGTCGATCGGCGCACCTTAGGCGGCTGAAGAGCTGACGACGTTTGCGAGCGGTGGAAGCGAGATGGCCTGACAGTCGAACGGCGTTCTGGAAACCTGGTTTAAAAAATGGCGGTAGACGCCGCGAAGTTTATGAGGACCGGAACGCGCGTATCTCCATCTTGGCCGGGCTTGGTCCGAGGCCGGATACGTTGAAGCAGACCGATCATGGCGCACTCGAATAAACCACTTGCAACCGGGCGGGCTTCGATCGCCTCGCCATCCTGCTTGTAGGCTCTCGGCTTGCTCGGCGCCGTTGGTTAATATCGGGGTCCGTGATAGAGCCTGCGTATTTGCAGGGCCAGATGCTTAGCGCCAACACCAGCGCGGAGGCCGCTATCGTATTGGCGTGGGCAGCCGGGCGGCGGCTTGCCATGGCGTAGGACAACAGCAACGCCAATACCGCCGGCATCGCGTAACCGAGCAGGATCAAGTTGATGAAACGCCCGCCGACATCGATGGGCCCGAGAAGCATCGGGTTCTCCAGCACGAGCAGGCCGAATACGATGCCGAGTCCGGCATAGACCGTCAGCAAGATCGCACTGATGTTGTGGATCGCACTGCCGGTGCGGATCCGCAATCGTTCGAGGCCGATCGCCATCGCGAGCGCCGAGCAAACCTGCAACGCGGCTTCGACAGGCCCCGCGGTGTCACGATAGACGTCTCCGCCATTGATGGCATGGCGGATTTCCATGAACACCAGGAGCACTGTGAACAGGATCGCCGCCGACTCCACCGCGCGTTGGGGTGCGTCGTCGCCGCCCGACGCAGAAAGATGCCGCCGTCCCAGAATGACAATGCCGGCACGCCGTATCCCCAAAGTAGCCAGTT
>DASTIS010000285.1:0-6200 GCA_035717365.1 Rhodanobacteraceae bacterium | reverse complement strand
TGCGCCCGGTCGGGCTGGTGGCGCATGCTGCGAGCAACATCGTGACGAAGGCGATCAGGATCAGGCGCTTCATGGCGTGCTCCATTCGGCTGGGCTCCCGGACAGGATAGGCAGGCGCCCGCAATGTGCAAGTCGCGGGCGACCGGGCCGCGGCGCTGTCGCGACACGCGGACGATTGCCGCAGACCGGTCGTGCCGGCAAGATGCGTGTCCCGACCGCCGGAGCGCAAGACGCATGCAGCCTGACACGCACACACGTTGCTGCATCGTCGGCGGCGGCCCCGCCGGGATGATGCTGGGCCTGCTGCTGGCGCGCGCCGGCGTGCCGGTGACCGTGCTGGAAAAGCACGGCGATTTCCTGCGCGACTTCCGCGGCGACACCGTGCACCCCTCGACGCTTTCGATCCTCGACGAGCTCGGTTTGCGCGCGCAGTTCGACAAGCTGCCACAGCGCCGCGTCGATCACCTCGCCGGCATCGTCGGCGGGCGCGAGCAGCAGATCGTCGATTTCCGCGGCCTGAAACCTTACGACTACCTCGCGCTCGTGCCGCAGTGGGATTTCCTCGACATGCTGGCCGACGCGGGGCGCGGGTTCCCGACGTTCGACCTGCGGATGCGCCACGCGGCGACCGGGCTGATCGAAGAGGGCGGCCGCACGACCGGCGTGCGCGTAAAAACGACGGATGGCGATTACGACTTGCGCGCGGACCTGGTGGTCGCCTGCGACGGGCGCCGTTCGACATTGCGCGAGGCGGCGGGGCTGAAGGCGCGCGAATATGGCGCGCCGATGGACGTGCTGTGGTTCCGGTTGCCTCGCCACGAAAGCGACCCGCAGGACACCTTCGGCATCGTCGATCGCGGCCACATGATGGTGCTGCTCAACCGAAGTGATTACTGGCAGGTTGCGTTCCTGGTCCCGAAGGGAGGCGACGGCGCATTGCGCGCGCAGCCGATCGACGTGTTGCGCGAATCGGTGGCGCAACTCGCACCGTTCCTGGCCGATCGCAAATCGGCGATCGAATCGTGGGACAAGGTCAGCACGCTCGAAGTGCAGGTGGACCGGCTGGAACGCTGGCACAAACCCGGGCTGCTGCTGATCGGCGACGCCGCGCACGCGATGTCGCCGATCGGCGGCGTCGGCATCAACCTCGCGATCCAGGATGCGGTGGCGGCGGCCAACGCACTGGCTGGACCATTGCGCGCCGATGGTGCGATCGGCGAAGCCTTGCCGGCATCGATCCAGCAACGCCGCGAATGGCCGGTGAAGGTCGTCCAGCGTGTGCAGATCGCGATGCAGAAACGCCTGATCTCGCGCGCGCTCGAACAGACCGGCGAACCGCCGCGGGTGCCCGCGTTGCTGCGATTCCTGCTCGGCTTCCGCGCCGTGCGGCACATCCCCGCGCGCCTGTTCGGCTACGGCTTGCGCCAGGAGCACGTGCGCACCCCGGTCCCATGACCACTGGATGCCGGTCACCGCCTCTGTCGGGAATTGTCGCCGGGTCGCAGCTGCTTGTTGCCGTTGCAGCAGTTGGTGCGGGCAGCCTCGATTGCATGCATCGCGCGAAGAATGGCCATCAAGCCATTGTTCTATAAGTTGTTCATGGGCCGGGCTCGAAGCCGCCCTGGCGGCCCTGGTGCATCCGGTTCAAGCCAGCGCCGTCGCCAGCGCTCGCATCCGTGAGCGAATTTCCTGCACGTCGATCACGCCGTAGCCGAACACCGCGCCGGCTTGAGGCAGCGGCGCGAAGGCGTATTCCGACCACGCCTGCGCGCCGGGCGCGTGGCGGCGCAGTTCCCGGAAGAAGCGTTCCCGGGCAACGCCTGCGCGCAGCCTCGCTGCGGTGTGCAGCCCGGCGCCGGATGGCACGGTTTGCAGCCAGTCTGGCAGGGCCGCCAGACCCTGCAGCACCGCGTCGCGACGTTCGGCGTAGATCGCCTGCATGCGTCGCACGTGGCGCGCCATGTGCCCAGCCAGGATGAATTCGGCCAGTACCGCCTGGGTGGTCGCTTCGCAGTGCGGGCCGGTGCACTCCACCACGCTTTCAAGCGGCGCGCGCGCCCATTGCGGCGCCACCACGAAGCCCTTGCGCAGCGCAGGAAACAGCGTCTTCGAAAAGGTGCCGACGTAGAACACACAGCCGTCGCGGTCGAGCATCTGCAGCGCATCGAGCGGCCGCTTGCCGAAACGGAATTCCCCGTCGTAGTCGTCCTCGATGATCACCGCGCCGCGCCGGCGCGCGAATTCCAGCAACGCCGTGCGGCGTCGCAGCGACAGCATCGCGCCGGTGGGCGACTGGTGCGAAGGCGTGACGCACACGACGTCCGCGTCGCGCGGCAGGCGTTCCACGCACAGGCCCTCGTCGTCCACGGCCACCGGCACCATTCGCGCACCGGCTGAAGCCAGCGTCGCACGCAGCGGTGGATAGCCCGGATTTTCCATTGCGACCCTGGTTTTCCCGGGCGTCACCAGCAGGCGTGCCAGCAGGTCGAAAGCCTGTTGCGCCCCCGAGGTCACGACGATGTCACCGGTTTCGCACGCCACCGCGCGGGTGAAGGCAACGTGTTGCGCGATGGCGGCGCGCAGCCGCGGCAGGCCCGCGGGCGGCGGATACAGGAACGGTGCCTTCTCGTCCCTCCGCAATGCGCGCGCGGTCAACCTGCGCCACAGCGCCTGCGGAAACTGACGATGCTCGGGGATGCCGAGGCGAAAACTGCGTTCCGGCAGGCCCCGCGCCACGTGCGCCAACGGGTACGGTGTGCGCCAGAACGGCGCTAAGCGTGGGTCGATCGCCGTTGCAGGACGTTTGCGCTGTCGCGCCGGGCGGTTCAAGGGCGCCACCTCCGGGCGCGCCCGCTCGCGCGGCAGAAGATAGCCTTCGGCCATCAGCAAGTCGTAGGCGCCGACGACAGTATTGCGCGCGACGCCAAGTTCGGAGGCCAGCCGGCGCGTGGCGGGTAGCGCAAAACCAGTGGGCAGGCGCCCATCCAGGATGGCGGCGCGCAGTGACCGGTGCAGCGTCAGCATCCGCTGGCCCGCGGTGCGCGGCAGGTCGATGTCGAACGGCAGGACTGGCTCCATGATATTGCCGAAAACTGGCCCATATGCAGGGCCATATTAACGGCATCATGGCCTCGACGACTGGTTGGAGGACCCCGCGATGCTGGACGTATATTTTGCCGCCACCCCCAACGGCATGAAGCTGAAGTTGTTCCTCGAGGAACTGGCGGAACGGGGCGCGCCGCTGCCGCACCGGCTGATCCCGCTGCGACTGTCGAAAGGCGAGCAGTTCAATCCCGAATTCCTTGCGATCTCGCCCAACGGCAAGATCCCCGCGATCGTCGACCACGATCCGGTGGACGCGGGTGCGCCGCTCGCGATGTTCGAATCCGGCGCGATCCTGCAATACCTCGCGGAGAAGACCGGCCAACTCCTTTCACACGATCTGCGTACACACCAGGAAACGATCCAGTGGTTGCATTGGCAGATCGCAGGCCTGGGGCCGATGGCGGGGCAGGCGGGCTGGTTCCGCGTGTACGCGCCGCGGCGTGACGATTTTGCCATCAGCCGGTACACGCGCGAGCTGCGCCGTTTGTATGGCGTGCTCGATCGTCACCTCGCGGGACGCCGGTTCATCGCTGGCGAGGAACTGTCGATTGCCGACATCGCCTGCTGGCCGTGGATCGTTTCACACGCAGGTCACGGACAGACCCTCGACGATCTGCCGAATCTTGCACGCTGGTTCGCCGACATCGACGCACGCCCTGCGACGCGGCGCGCGTTCGAAGGTTACGAGGATCCGTATGCCGAGGGCGTCGGCACACCCGTTTCCAATCAGGAGGCTGCTGCATGAACGCGTCGAACGAACCCGCATCCGGCCTGCCGATCTGCGAAAACTGCGGCACCCAGTTTGCCGCGCTGCCGACGCGCTGCCCGACCTGCGCCGATAACCGCGTGTCCCCGGACAACCATGGACAGCGCTGGACCACGCATGCCGCACTCGCCCGCCGTTTCAGGTTGCGCGTCGGCGAAGATGCGGGGCTGCTGGCTTTCGCCATTGATGGCGACTTCGCCATCGGGCAGCGTGTGCTGCACGTGCCGACGACGGCAGGAAACATCCTGTGGGAATGTGTCAGCCTCGTCACCGACGAGGCGGTTCAGGCGCTGCAGGAGGCGGGAGGGGTCGATCGCATCGTGATTTCGCACCCGCATTTCTATACCTCGATGGTGGAATGGAGCGAGGCGCTCGGCGGTGTCGAGATCCTGCTGCACGAGGCCGATCGGCAATGGGTCGCGCGCCCGTTCCCACGCATCCGCTTCTGGCGCGGCGACACGTTGCGACTGTCCGACGACGTCACCCTCATCAATACAAGCGGCCATTTCCCCGGCAGCACCGTGTTGCACTGGGCGGACGGACCGCGCGGCGGCGCACTGCTTTCGGGCGACTCGCCGCAGGTGGCGAAGGACGGCCGCCGCGTCGGCTTCATGTACAGCTACCCGAACTCCATCCCCATGGCCCTTGCGGACGTGCGGCGCATGCGCGAGGTGCTGCATCCCTTCGATTATGACGACGTGTATGGATACTCGTGGGGCCGCAACATCCTGGGCGGTGGGCGTGCCGCCGTCGATGCGTCGTTCGAGGATGTCCTGCGGATTGCTGCGGCATGAGCGCGACAGCCGATGGCCACAACGGCCAGCTCGCGGCGCCGGCCCATCTGGTGGCGGATGCCGACCTGCCATGGGTTCCGTCCGGCACGCCAGGCAAGTCGTCCAAACCGCTGCGATTCATGGGCGAGCGCGGCTTCGTCGAGATGTTGCGGATGGAGCCGGGTACCGTCATGCCGCTGCACCGTCACACCGGCGAAGTTCACGTGCTGCACCTTGCGGGCGAGCGCCTGCTGAGTTCCGGCGAGCGCGTTGGCCCGGGCGATTACGTGTTCGAGCCGGCGGGCAATGTGGACTGGTGGAAGGTGGTGGGTGAGGAAACGTTGGTGGCGCTCGTGGTGGTCATGGGCGAAGTGGAGTTCCTGGGGCCCGGCGGCGAGGTGCGGTTCACGGCCAGCGCCGCGACTCAGCGAACCGCCTATGAGAAGCACTGCGAGCGGAACGGGCTCGCGGTGAAGCGATTGACTGACGTCTGAGCGCGAGCTGCCGCGCGTGGAGATCCGTTCACGGCGTCAGCGTGACGACCCTTGCCGTTCAGAGTCGCGGCGAATCCTCGGCCTCCGGGTAGCTCAACTTCAGGTGTCCGAAACGGACCACCACCACGGCGATGGCAAGCACCAGGATGGCCACCGCGATCAGTACGTCGCGACCCGCCTGGACCTGGTGCAGTTCTCCGGAATCGAGGATCAGGTAGCGCGCCAGCGACACCATGGCGATGTACAAGGGCATGCGTACCGGCAGCTTGTTGAGTCGCCAGTAGATGCTGACCATGCTGATGACCTCCATGAAGATGAAGAGCATCAGCAGGTCGGAAACAGCGACCCGGCGGGCGAACACCATGCTGGCGATTTCCTGTGCGCCTGCCACCAGCGTGGCAATCAGTATCAGCAGCAGGCCCGCATCTTCGACCAGCGGGATGATTTTCATCCCGGTGCTTCGAATGATTCTCCGCTCGGACATCGTGATGCCCCCATCCGTCTGCCGCTGAATCGCCTCCGCAACCTAGCAGACCCGCGGGCGTCAGGCAAAATGAAGTTCGGGCAACGGCACAGTGATTCCCATCCCCAGTAGCGGTGCAGTTTGAATATTCATGGTGCGCATGGCGTTCGTCAGGAGCCCGTGCACACCGCGGTGAGCCGTTCCGGTAGGTTGGGTTGACCCCGGGCTTCATCCGGGGGAAGCCCAACGGCTGTTGAATTTTGCAGGGCTTCGCTGCGCCCAGCACCAACCTGCGAGAGCATTCCGACACAAAAAACCCGGCGCTCGCGCGCCGGGCTTTGCTTCCATGCCCGGGCGATCAGTGGTGACGGCGCCCGTGTCCGTGTCCGCGGTCATTGCCATGGCGATCCCAGCCACGATGACGACCGTTGTCGTGGTGCCGGCCGCGCCAGTGCGAATCGCGGCCCCAATAGGCCTGGCGCATCCGCCAATGGCCGCCGTACCGCTCCCAGCGCGGCTGGTAGTACACGTAACCGGGGCGGGCACGGTGCCAGATGCCGCCGATCCAGACGTACCGGCCGCCGCTCCAGTTCCAGTAG
>DASTIS010000284.1:0-3275 GCA_035717365.1 Rhodanobacteraceae bacterium | reverse complement strand
AAACCTGTCGCGAGCTGCACGCCGACGAGTCGGGCTCGCTCGACCAGGACGCCGCCGCACGCCGCAGGCTGAAGGCGCGGGTCCTGGCGTTGCTGGTCCGGTTCGATGCCGCGTCCGGCGCCGAACTTGCGTTGGCGCAGTTCCACGATGCGCGCGGCATGACGGATCGCCTCGCCGCACTGGCCGCACTCGTGCGCAGCGGCGCGCCGCAGGCCGGCGACGCGCTGCGCGCGTATCGCGAACGTTTCAACGGCGATGCGCTGACGCTGGACAAGTGGTTCATGTTGCAGGCGACGCAACCCGATCCCGCCACCCTGGAACACGTGCAGGCGCTGGAAACCGATCCCGCCTTCACGCTGGCCAATCCGAACCGCGTGCATGCCCTCCTCGGCGCCTTCGCACGCGCCAACCCGGTCGCCTTCCACCGCGCGGACGGTGCGGGTCATCGTTATTTGGCGAACAAGCTGGCGGAAATCGATGCGAAGAACCCGCAACTCGCCGCGCGCCTCGCCAAGGCCTTCGAAGACTGGCCGCGGCTGGAACCCGGCCGCCGCGCATCGGCGGAGTCGACGTTGCACGAGCTGTTGGCGCAGGGAAGCCATTCGCCCGATCTCACCGAAATCCTGGCCCGGATGCTGGCCGCGGGCGACACTGCAAGCTGAACAAATCACGCCATGTGCTGCGCGCCGGCACGCAAAGGTGTACCATCGGGTACAGGAATTGTTGGCGGGATCGGAGGTGTGTCATGCGCGAGATGAATCGAAGGCAGGCTTGGACCCGCCTGGCGCGCGGCGCGGCACTCAGCGCGGGCGTCGCGCTGTTGGCTGGTTGCGCGACCGGCTATTCGTTCGTGCAACCCGACGTGGCGGGCAGTGGTGGTTATTACACCAGCGAAGGACCGTATTCGGGGCAAGGCTATTACGACGACTACGGCACCGGACCTTACTATTCAGGCACCAGCGCCTGGGGCTATTACAACGGCAGTTACCCGTATTCCGGCCGGTACGGATACTACGGCAGCAACTACGGCTACGGGTCGCAGTGGATTTTCAATCTCGGGATCTCCAATGTGTGGAACTTCCCGGGTTACTGGGGCCCGTGGTACACGCTGGGTTATCCTTCGTGGGGGTGTTACACATGGCGCTGCGGCAACCATCACCGCCACCACGGCCACAAGCACGGCGACAGGCACGACCAAGGCTCCGATCGCGGCGATCACCTCGCTTCGGAGCGGCCCTTGAATCCCGACTTTCCACCACGCCTGGCCCCGGGCACACCGCCGGTCCAGATCCGTTCACTGCCGGTGGCCCGGCAGCCCCAGGCGGATTTCGCCCATCGACGCCCCGTGGACGTCAACGCGTTTAGGCATGATCGGTTCGTGCAGGCCCCGAGACAGTATTCGGGTGGACGGCCCATCGGTGCCCCGGCGCGCCTCAGGGCGATGGAAACCCGCGCACCGGCACCATCCGCATTCGTCAATCGGCCCACAAGGTCGATTGCGCCGGTAGCGGCCATGCCGCCGGCCGCCAGCCGCGCACCGCGCGTCATGCCACGCCCGACGGTCCGGCCCGTGGCACCGGCACGCGCAGCGCCGGTTGCGCCCCCTCCGCCGCGTCACGGCGTCAGCCGCAAGGTCAAGATCCAGTAATCGACTCGGTGTCGTCCGCTTCGCCCGAACCCTCATCCGGCGCTGCGCGCCACCTTCTCCCGGAGGGAGGAGGAAGCATCCAAAAGGGTTGGGGCGGCGAAGCGGGAGCACCGACCCTGATGTGCGGGTCTTGATGGTTCGGTGCCGGCCGTGTCGCCCGAACCATCATCCGGCCCTTTGGGTGCCCTTCTCCCGGAGGGAGAAGGGCAAATTCGAAAGGGGCCACCGTCAATCGGGCAAGATTAAGGAGAATCTGGCTGAGGGTCGCCGCCAATCAGGCAAAAAGAAGGCGGGGAATGCGGCATGGCCACATTCCCCGCCCCTACCCCCGAACCGGTGTTCAGTGGGAGATACCGACGATCGTGTCGTTCAGCTCTTCCAACGCCCGCTCGGCCCCCGGCCGTGAAGCCTTGTCGGGGCGATGTTCACGGATTTCTTCTGTTTGCAACTCGAGTGTTCCCATTTGAACCATGGCGTCGTGGTGCTTGCGCACCTCTTCCCATTCGTCATTGCTCATCTCGACCAAGTTCATCTCGCCACTCCTCCTGTTTGTGCGAAGCCGCGCCCTTGCTTCAAGCTGAAATCTTCAAGTAGCGTTCATCCGCAGCCGCTGATACTCTTCGCCGAAGGGGCAGTTGCGGTTCGACCCACCACTTCGGCGCCTTGTGTTTTTTCCCAATCTGGCGCCCGGAACTCGGTTATTCTGGATTCCCCCTGTTCCTGATGACCGCCGGGCGCCAGTTCTTTCATTGCAGCCTTCCTGGCTGCTTCCCGCCGACACGAAACCGGATCCTGTTTGCCGATCCCTTGTCGCTTGCAACGGCTGTTTCGGCGGGAGCGCAGAGAGTATTTCTGCACGTCGCGTGCCAAACCATCGGCAATCCCCGCTGAAATTTGCAAGAGAATGTGACACCGACGGGTCGGCGCGGGATTACGTGCGCTGTGCATCGCAGTTGTAACAATTCGCAACGATTGGCAACGGCATTTCCGGGTCCGCACGCCGTTTTCCGGTCCGCTCCCCGCCCGTCTGTCCGTTGCAATTGGAAACAAGTGACGCGTGGTGACGCCGTCGTGACCGTGACGCGTCACGTGTGACCGACCCACGACATCGACGTTGAGACGGGGAAAGAGGAAGTGATGCACTACGACGTGATTGTTGTCGGCGGCGGCCACGCCGGCACCGAAGCCGCACTCGCATCGGCACGCTGTGGCGCACGCACGCTGCTGCTCACCCACAACATCGAAACCATCGGCCAGATGAGTTGCAATCCCGCGGTCGGCGGGATCGGCAAGGGTCACCTGGTCAAGGAGATCGACGCGCTGGGCGGCGCCATGGCGCATGCCGCCGATCGGGCCGGCATCCAGTGGCGCACGCTGAACGCCTCGAAAGGCCCGGCCGTACGCGCCACCCGCTGCCAGGCCGACCGCGTGCTGTACAAGGCGGCGATCCGCGAGATGCTGGAGAGCCAGCCGAATCTGTCGATCTTCCAGCAGGCCGTCGACGACTTCGTGATCGAAGCCGGTCGCATCACCGGCGTGATCACCCAAAGGGGTTTGACATTCCACGCACCGCGCGTGGTGCTGACCGTCGGCACCTTCCTCGCCGGCAAGATCCACATCGGTCTCG
>DASTIS010000283.1:0-3706 GCA_035717365.1 Rhodanobacteraceae bacterium | reverse complement strand
CGACTTCGGCTACTGGGGCGTGCCATGGGGCGAGGTCAACCGGTACCAACGCCTCGACGATTCGATCGAGCCGCACTTCGACGATTCGAAACCGAGCCTCGCGGTGCCCTTCACGTCATCACGCTGGGGCTCGCTGGCCGCGTCCAACGCCCATCGCTGGCCCAACACCAGAAAATATTACGGACGCAGCGGCAACAGCTTCGTTGCGGTGATCGACTTTGGCCCGAAGGTCAGTGCGCGCGCGATCCACGTCGGCGGCCAGAGCGGCGACCCGAAGTCGCCGCACTTCACCGACCAGGCGCAACGCTGGGCCACCGGTGATTTCCGCACCGTGTATTTCTGGCCGGATCAACTGAAGGGCCACACCGAACGGGCCTATCACCCCGGCCAGTGATCACGTCCGATTGCATTTCCGGCTCTGTTTATTCCAGACGCCCACCAATCCACGTCGTCATTCCGGGGCTGCCCGCGCTGTTTGCGGGCGGAACCCGACTGCGTTGGCAGGACTGCCAACGCGAACGACGAAGGCGGCCGACAGCCGAGCGCCATGGATGGCGCGAGTCAATCCAGCTTTGCGGTGCTCGACGGCTGGATTCCGGGTTCGACCTGCGATGAAGCCGCAGGCAGCCCCGGAATGACGAACAGGGAAAGACGCGGCTGAACATTCGCGCCAATCAGGTCCCTGCAAGTGCTCCGGACTGCGCGTGGCATCCGTGCCCAGTCGACTCACGATTCCGTGTAATCGGCGCACGACACGCGCGGATTCCACATCGAGAACACGCCCTTCGGGTTGTACTTCCAGGCCCACACGTGCAGGCCGTAGAGCGCCGGCAGGCGGAAACGGTTCGGAGCGCCCATGTAGTCGAACACCTGTCCCATCAATTTGGCCGGCGAACCGTCCGTGTGCATCGGATCCCAGAAGTCTTCTGCAAACGTGATGTATTCCACGGCGACCAGCTGCAACCCCCCAAACGGCAGCGGCTCGTAAACCAGCGCCTCCGGATGCGCGGCATCCACGGCACCATCAAACAATAGGGAGCCTTTGACGTAGTGCACCCCCATCGCACCCTCGTCCGGGCTACTGACGCAACCGTTGGCGTCGGGACCATAGCCGTCATTCATGGCTATATTGACGTCTTGGTACTTGGATGCTGCTTCACGCACCGCCTGCACCAGTCCGGTCGCCGGCTGATGAAGGAAACTCCACGCCTGATCCTGCTCGGATGGCTGTGGGGGCGCAGCGGCCGTAGTCGCGGCCGGCAGGACCAGGGCTGCTGCGATGCCCAGACAAAGGGCTCGATTGAGAGTTTTTATGTTCATGGTGGTCTCCTTTACATTGTGTTGCCGGGCCACCGTTCCGCGAGGTGTGGAACGACGGTTCCCTGATCCCTGGCCGCTTGTTGTTTGCCGCGCGCCGAGGCCAACTTCGCGTATTCGGCGTATATGCACGCAACAGGAATGTGGGTACACCGAGCTTGCCTGTTAGTGCAGTTGGAGTAACGATAGAGGCGACAGCAAAGCCTCAAAAAGGCATCAAAGAGTCCCGAAAATCCGGCGAAACCGCGCTTCTGGCCGCAGGATCATCATGTCGACCCTTGACGCAGTCCATCACATTTACCGGTTTGGCGAGTTCACACTCGACGTCGAGCGCGGTGCGCTGCTGAGGGCCGGCGAGGATGTGCCACTGCGGCCGAAAGCGTTCGAAGTGCTGCGATTCCTGGTCGAGCACCACGGTCAGCTGGTCAGCAAGGATGCGTTGCTGGATGCGGTGTGGAGTCCGGCAATCGTTACCGAAGACTCGGTGACCCAATGCCTGATGGAGATTCGCCGTGCGATCGACGATCACGATCAGGTCACGATCCGCACCGTGCCACGTCGCGGCTATCTATTCGATGCGCCGGTCGGCGACTCAGGCGCCACTGCCCCTGGAAACGGATCCGCCACGCCGCCTGCAGCGCCGGTACGTTCATACCCGGGACACCTGCGGCGTCCATTTTACCTCGCGACCATCGCGCTGCTGTTGCTGGCAGCCTGGTGGGGCATCGCCAACCGCCACGAACTCCTACCCGCACCCGCCGCCACATCATCGGTGGCGACGACCCAGCCATCGGTCGCCGTGCTGCCCTTCACGGACATGAGTCCCGGCCACGATCAGGCATATCTTGGCGATGGCATCGCCGAGGAAATCATCGATCGTCTGGTACGCGTTCCAGGGCTGCGCGTGATCGCGCGCACGTCATCGTTCTCGTTCAGGGGGCAAGGGGCGGATATCGGGCAGATCGCCGCGCGCCTGAACGTTTCCAATGTGATCGAAGGCAGCGTGCGCAAATCAGACGATCATCTACGTATTACCGCGCAGCTTATCCGGGCATCGGACGGCTCGAATCTGTGGTCGCACACCTACGACCGCAGCAATGGCGATGCGCTGGCGATCCAGGACGACATCGCAACCGCGGTCGCCGCGGCACTCGAGCTCAACCTGGGCAAATCCGTCGCAATGCGTTCACACGAAACAACCAACCCCAATGCCTACGAGCATTTCCTGCAGGGGCGGTTTTTCTTCGATCGACGCGGCAAAGGCGATGTGGATCTCGCGCTGGAGCAGTACCGGTTGGCATTGCGTGAGGATCCAGACTATGCGCGCGCCTGGGCCGGCCTGGCCGGCGTGTATCGCGTGCGGCTGGACAAAAAAGGTACGAATCGAAGCCATGAACTGGCCGCCATGAAACACGCGGTTGACCGTGCGCTCGCGCTGGATCCGCAACTTCCCGAAGCGCAGCTCAGGTCCGCGCACTATTACATCGCAGCCGGTCAGCCCGACAAAGCGTGGGGCCATTACTACAAAGCCAAGGCACTGGACCCGGACGCGCCGCTGGCGCTTGGCGTGGATGCGAGCATCGCGACATCGCGCGGTCAATATGACAAGGCAGTGGCGCTGTGGCGACGGATCGCCCATAACGACCCGCTCAGCTTTACGGTCGCCGGGAACCTCGCCGCGAATCTGGTATTCGCCGGCCGCTACGAGGAGGCCAAGGCGCAATGGCAACGTGCCGCCTCGCTCGACCCAAGCCAGCGCGACGGGGTGGACGCGGAGATCGGGCGGGTTCTGGTTCTACAGGACAAGCCGGACGCCGCGCTCGCCAAAATCGCCAACCTGTCCGAGGGCCCGGTCCGCGACGAGGTGCTCGCCATGGCCGGTCCCGCCGCGGGGCGCAGTGTCGAATCCAGGGCGGCGATCGATCGGCTGACCGCAACGCCAGGCGTCGATGCTGCGGTCCGGTTGGCCGAGATCAATGCTTACCGGGCGAACAACGATGCCGCGTTCGGGTGGTTGCAGCGGGCCCGCGCGCTGGTCGATTCGGATTCCATGACCGGCGCCAACGGCACGCGATTGCAAGAGGCGTACGCCTCTCCGTTCCTGCGCTCCCTGCACACCGATCCGCGCTGGGAAGCGTGGGTGGTCAGCCTCGGCCCCTGACACCGACGCGGGTCACTCTGTGCAACGGCATTGCGCCGCAACCATTGACCCTGCGCGCCTCATGAGGACGGGGACCGAACTCGGGCAGGTTCACATGAGGCAGTTGATGCGATACCCAATCGGTGAGTGCGGAATGACCAGCGCAACGGCGGCAACAGCTTCGTCGCCGTGATCGACTTCGGCCCGAAGGTCAGTGCGCGCGCGATCCATGTCGGCGGCCAGAGCGGC
>DASTIS010000282.1:0-12740 GCA_035717365.1 Rhodanobacteraceae bacterium | reverse complement strand
CACCAGGGCGCCACCGCCGTTGACGGCCCAGATCAGGTATTTGTTCACCCACATGCTGTGGCCGCTCAGCTTGCGGCTGGTGAAGAACGGGATCACGCGTCCGCCGATCGCGAGCATGAGCACCATCAGCAGGTCGACGGTGCCGATCAGCGCGCGATTCATCAGCGGCACGTCCATGCGCAGCACGCCGACGTAGAACGCGATGTCGAGTCCGGTGTAGAACAGTAGGATGCCGATCAGGAACGCGTTGCGCTTGTTGTGCGACAGCCACAGCACGCGGCCCACCAGGAACACCAAGCCGAACAGGTAACCGACATCGAACAGCGCGCCGACCCAGAACGGCAGCGGCGTCAGCAACAGCACGCGCGCGATCACCCATGTTGCGGTCAGCAGCCACAAACCGGGCCGCGAGGTCGTGGCGATCCCGGTCCAGTTGGCCGACGCGGTCAGCAAAAACCCGCCGACCAGCGCGCTGGCGAAACCGTACAGCATGCCATGCGCATGCCAGGTCATCGGGATCAGCAGCGCGTCGGACGGCGACCAGCCCAGGTGCAGGGACAATCCCCACGCCAGCATGCCCAGGCTGGCGAACAGCGCCGCACAGAAGAACAGCGGGCGGAACGGGTGCAATGGTGCGGGGGCGGGTCGGGTGGTTGCGTCGGGGGTAATGGCGGACATGGCATTCGGGCCTGCGGCAATCCTCTCATGATGGCGTTGCGGTGTCATCGCCACCCTGATGCCGGTCAAACGGCCGCGGCGAACTGTCGATTCCGCTGCGCGCCGTTCGTCGCTGTATCGAAACCGGCCATTGCCGGAGCACCGGAGACAAGTCATGCGTGTATTGGTGATCGTGAAGGCGAATGCGGAATCGGAAGCCGGCGGAATGCCGGACAGCGAGCTTCTGGCCGAAATGGGCAAGTTCAACGAACAACTGGTCGAGGCCGGCGTGATGCTGATCGGCGAGGGCTTGCACCCCAGCTCGAAGGGCGCACGGGTGCGCTTCGACGGCAAAAAGCGCACGGTGATCGACGGCCCGTTCGCGGAAACCAAGGAACTGGTGGCTGGATTCTGGTTGTGGCAGGTACGCTCGTTCGACGAGGCCATCGAGTGGATCAAGCGTGCGCCGTTTGGCGGCGGCGCTGAAATCGAGCTGCGCCCGGTGTTCGAGATGGAGGATTTCGGCGATACCGTGACGCCCGAGATCCGCGAGCGCGAGGCCCGCCTGCGCGAAAAGATCGCGAAGGGCTGAACGCCACCATGGCGGGCGCTTGCGCCAGAGGCGTGGCAATGGTCTGATCGGCCGTCATGACGACGGCGGACGCCCACCGCACCATAGAAACGGTCTGGAAGATCGAGGCACCGCGCCTGATCGCGGGTCTGGCGCGGATGTTGCGCGACGTCGGTCAGGCCGAAGACCTGGCGCAGGAGGCGTTGGTCACGGCGCTGGAACGCTGGCCCACCGATGGCGTCCCCGACAACCCCGGTGCATGGCTGATGACCACCGCCAAGCGTCGTGCGATCGACCAGTTGCGCCATCGCAAGATGCACGACGACAAGCGGGCCGCGCTCGAATACGAACTCGAAACCGAAGCCATGACGCACGCGCCGGACCACGCGGACGCACTGGATGACGATATCGGCGACGACCTGCTGCGGCTGATCTTCACCGCCTGTCATCCGGTGCTCACCCGCGACATGCAGGTCGCGCTGACCCTGCGGATGCTGGGCGGCCTGACCACGCCGGAGATTGCGCGCGCATTCCTGGTGCCCGAACCCACGGTCGCACAACGCATCGTGCGTGCCAAGCGCGCGCTCGCGGAAAAGCGGGTGCCGTTCGAGGTGCCGCGTGGCGAAGACCTCGCGCCGCGACTGGCCGCGGTGCTGGAAGTGGTTTACCTGATCTTCAACGAAGGCTACACCGCGACGGCGGGCGACGACTGGGCACGGCCTGCCTTGTGCGAGGAGGCCATGCGGCTGGGCCGCGTGCTGGCAGGCCTCGCGCCGCGTGAACCGGAAGTCCACGGTCTGGTCGCGTTGATGGAAATCCAGGCCTCGCGGCTGCACGCACGCACCGCCGCCGACGGTACGCCGATCCTGCTGCTGGACCAGGATCGTGCGCGCTGGGATCGCTTGCTGATCCGGCGCGGACTCTCGGCCTTGGAATGTGCGGAACAACTCGGCGGTGCCGACGGCAACTACGCGCTGCAGGCTGCGATCGCCGCCTGCCATGCGCGCGCGCTGCACGCGTCGGACACCGACTGGGGGCGGATCGCGTCGCTATACGCGCGCCTCGCCGAAGTTGCGCCGTCGCCGGTGGTGGAATTGAATCGCGCGGTCGCGGTATCGATGGCCGAAGGGCCGGAAGCCGGCTTGCGCCTGGTCGACGCGCTGCAGAAGGAGCGTGCGCTGCGCGGCTACCATTTGCTGCCCAGCGTGCGCGGCGACCTGTTGTTCAAGCTGGGCCGCCGTGACGAGGCGCGGGCGGAATTCGAACGCGCGGCGACGCTGACCGGCAACGCGCGGGAATCGGAATTGCTGCGACAGCGCGCCAAGACGTGTGGAGACGCGTAGTGGTTGACCTCTTCCTGTCGTCATTCCGGGGCCGCCCGCGCTATTTGCGGGCGGAACCCGGAATCCATCTTGATCTTCGTACACTGCGCGAAAGCGAAAATGGATTCCGGATCACGGCTGCGCCGCGTCCGGAATGACGAGCAAAATCCAAATTTACCTGACCGGAGAGTAGTGATGGCATACATGCTGTTTGTGGCCGAACCGCGCGGCCAGCGCGCGGAACGCACCGAAGACGAGGGCAAGGCGGTGTACCAGCGCATGCTGGATTACGCCGATGGACTCAAGTCACGCGGCGTGCTGCGCGCGTATTCCTCGTTGCGCAACGATTCCGAAGGCAAGCGCCTGCAAATCCGCGACGGCAAGCGCAGCCTGCACGACGGTCCGTTCGCCGAAGCACGCGAAATGATCGGAGGCTTCTTCCTGGTCGATTGTGCCACCCGCGAGGAAGCCGTCGAGCTTGCCGCGCTTTGTCCGGCCGCCGAATGGGCCACCATGGAAGTGCGCGAAACCGGGCCGTGTTACTTGCGGTGACGGCCGGCAACACGACGTTTCAGTTTCCGGTCGGCACCCCGTCCCCGTCCGGTGCCGGCAGCGACAGGATCACCGCCGCGAGTTCCTTCAGGTCGCCGTTGAGTTGATGGTCACGGCCCGGCAGGCGGTGGATGCGGGCCCTCGGAATCGCGTGCGCGTAGAGGCTGGCGTGCGAAGCCGGGACCATCTCGTCGTCGAGGCCATGCCACAGGTGAATCGGAACGCCTGCGGGGAGGCATGCGTTCAGGTCCTGCGGGAACCGGACATCGTCGCCGGGCCAGCCACCTGTGCCGGCGAAGGGTGCGGCAATCAGGCAGATCGCACCGAACCTTGGCAGCTTTGACGGCTCGGTGAGCATTTTGACCAGGATCGTTCCACCCACCGAATGGCCGACGAGAATCGAGCCGTCCTGCAGCCCCGCAAGCTCCCTGTCCAGAGCCGGTTTCCACCCGGCGTAGCTCGGATCGCCTTCGTCCGGCATCCGCGGATAGCGAATTTCGAAGGTCTCCCCGAGTTCCTGCCGGAGGCTGTCGACGAGCTTGCTGTCCCACTCGTCGTGGGTGTCCTTGCCGGCGCCCTGCACGAAGAGAATCTGACGTTTCATGCGTATCCGCTTGTGGAGCTCCGGGCTTCCCGCTCGTTTGATCATGACACCAGGGTCCGACAAGAGGCTCGCCATTCGCGACGATCCCTCCCGCTGGTTTGCGGACCAATCAGCGCAGGCTTCCGGGTCCGATGCGTCGGGCGGGATGAATCGCTGATCCGTTGTGAACGCGATGAATCAGCGCGCGCTGCCCGAAGCGTCGCCGGAAAAAGCGTCGTGCTGCAACGCGAGAAATGCGAAGCAGGGCACGTCGCGCTCCTTCCAGCGCTTGCAGGCGTCGTCGAGGATGTCGCACAACGTATCGAATTCGTCCTGCGATGCGGCGCAAAAATCGTCGGCGTGGTCGAACAGCCACGTGTATCCGCCAGCCTGCGGCAGCCACTCGAGGTCGCCGAGGCAGTCGGCCAGTGCGTCCCAGTTGGCGCCGAAGGTTTCCGGGAAGGCCAATGCGATGGCAATACGTTGCAACAGATCGTCCTTGTCATGGCATCCGGCAAGGCTGATGCGTCGCATCAGGTGGCCTTCCTCGTGCGCGGCGGCGTCGAGGATTTCCAGATCGGTTTCGCCGACCAGGTAGGCGGCGTTCTGCGTGGTGTTCGCGAGATCGATGATCGCGCTCATCGCGGCACCGTGAATTCGCGGAAGCTGCGGTAATGGTCGTCGGTGTAGTAGTACACGACCGGCGGATCGCCGCCGGTGATGATGCGCCGTGCGCCGCGGTCATGTGCGCCGGGGGTCTCCACGGTGTATTCGTGGTAGTAGCCGCGCGGCTCGGACGGCAGCAGGTGTTCGCGGTTGCCGAACACGCCGCCGTCCTGCCTGTGCGGAAACGGCCCGCCGCGCGCAATCAACGCCAGCGTGTCGTGGGCCTCGGGCGGCAGGAACGCAGGCAGTGACGCGCCCGGCGAAGACGCGCGTGCGGTCGTGTCGGCCGGTGCATCATCCGGCGCCGGTGCGGTCGTCGCGGTGGGCGGCGGTGCCGGTACGCGGGCCGCGCGTTGCTGCACGTACAGGTACCCCACCACCGCGACCAGGATCGCGATCGGCAGCAGGCTCTTCCAGCCGCGTCGCATCAGTTCGCTCCGTAGGTCGCCAGCATCGTGGCGATCGCATCGAGGTCGGATTGCGGTGACGGCTGGATGTTGCGGCCGAATTCGTCGGTCGGGCGCACGTAGCGGTTCAACATGAGCGAGAACACCAGTCGTTCACCGGCTGCGTCGGAGACGAATCCCGACAGCGCGTAGACATGCGACAGCGTGCCGGTCTTGGCCTGCACGTTGTCGGTGGCGTAGTCGTCGCGCATGCGGTACTTCAGCGTGCCGTCGATGCCCGCGACCGGCAGCGCGTTGCGCAGCAGGTTCGCGAACGGTTGCCGCGCGATCCACGCCAGCAATTTGACGACCGCGGCGGGCGTGACGAGGTCGTGGCGCGACAGGCCCGCGCCGTCCCTGAGCCTGGCTTGGTCGTTGCCGATGCCGGTGCGGTCGAGGAACGCACGCATCGCGCACAAACCCCAGTCCGCACTGGTCTCCGGCGACTCGGCGCGATCCGCGCACACGCCCGTCGCCGCAGTCCGGACGCCGACCTGTTGCAAGAGCATCTGCGCATAACGGTTGTCCGAGTCCTTCAGCGTGTGCATCAGCAATTGCGACAACGGCGGTGAAACGATGCTGGCGATTTCCGTCGGGTCGTCGGTCAGGGCCTCGTCCGTTTGCGGCCAGTGCACCACACGCACCCTGCCATCCAGCGCGATGCCGCGTTGCGCCAGTGCATCGCGCAACAGGTTCGCCGCAAACAGCGCGCCGTCCGGCGCCGACAGCGTGAAGGTTCCCTGCGGCACGTTCGTGCGCAGGCTGCCGGTCGCGTACAGCACGTCGGAGCCGGGCGGGCGATACAGGCTCAGGGGCGCCGCGCTGCCGGTCAGGTTGGTCACGCGCATGCCGGAATCCGGCGGATCGACCGTGACGGCGCAACAGCGCGTGCCCTGGCGCGCCACCTTCACGTGCACCACGTTGTCCTGCGCGCCCAGTGCACCGGTCTGTGCGCCGTATGCGGTCTGCAGGTCCAGCGCCTCCCAGCCACCGCCGAACGGGGGCCCGGCGAAATACGTGTCGTCGGCGATCAGGTCGCCGCGCACGCGCTGGACGCCACGCGCAGCCAGTTCTGCAGCGAAGCGGTCGGCCCAATCGGGCGACACTTCGGGATCGCCCAGTGATGGATCGCCGCCACCATGCAGGATCAGATCGCCCGCCAACGTGCCGTCCGAGCGCGGCGCGACCGTGGCATACAGCGTCGTTTGAAAGCGGGCGTCGGCACCCAGTGTCTGCAATGCCAGCGCAGCGGTGAAAAGCTTGGCGTTCGAAGCGGGCAGGAACAGGCTTTCGGCATTGCGCCGGTAAAGCGTGGCGCCGCTGTCCAGTGAAACCACCGCGATTCCCCACTGTGCATGCGCGAAGCGCAGTTGCGCGATGTAGGCATCGATGCCGTCCGCCAGCGAAGATGGCGCCGCGCGCGGGGACGCGGCACTCGGAACCGCGGGCAGGGGCCGGGGAGCCGGCTCCTGTGTGGGGGGAGCGGGCGCCGGCTTCGGCGGCGGTGCGCTGGCGCACCCCCCCAGCAACATTGCAGCCAGCAACGCCGGAACGAAAGACTTCACGCGATCCGCTCCTGCAGCGCCATTGCCGCTGCGGGGTTGCGCACCTTGGCAGCGCCAATGAAATACAGGAATACGTCGCGCGGGACCGGGGCCGCGCTGTTTGCCGACGCCACCCGCGGCAGATCGTCCGGCTCGCCGCCCGCGTGCCATTGCCGTGCGCGTCCGGCCCAGGCATCCAGCTCGGTCGCGGGGTAGCCGTGGCGTTCGGTTTCGCGGCTTCGCTTCAGCCGAGCGTACACGAAATCGCCGGTGAGGTCGGCGAAATTCGGATACTCGCTGGAATCGGTGAACACGCACGCGGCACCGCGCGCACGCGCAAGTTCCAGGAACGCATCGCACAGGAACGTTGCGTGCCGCACTTCCAGCGCGTGCCGCAGCGCGTGCCCGTTCAATTCGTGCGGCAGCAGATCGAGGAACGCGGCGACATCGTCTTGTTCGAATGGACGCGAAGGCAGAAACCTCCACACGATCGGCCCGAGGCGGTCGCCAAATTCGGCCAGCCCGCCGGACACGAAACCGCGGACCATCGCACCTGCGCCCGCGAGCCTGCGCACCTCGGCGACCTGGCGCGGCGCTTTCAGCGAGAAGACGAAGCCGGGCGGGGTTTCATCGCGCCATCTGGCGTACACCTGCGGCGTCTGCGCGCGATAGAACGTGCTGTTGATCTCGATCGCCGTCAGGTGCCGGCTGGCGTATTCCAGCTCGCGCCGCTGCGGCAGGCCCTTCGGATAGAAGTTGTCGCGCCACGGGGCGAACTTCCAGCCGCCCGTGCCGATCCTGATGCCTGCGCCGCGCGCGGCAGCGAGTTCGTCCGCGATGGGGACATCGGGCTGCTTCACGCGGGGTGCTCTTCCCACGGATCGTAGTCGCCGAACCACCACAGGTGGCCTTCAGGGTCGCGGCAGCCGTAGCCGCTGCCACCGTATTCCTTCGTTTCCAGCTCGTCCACGATCTCGGCGCCGGCGGCCTTCGCACGCGCGTAGTGCGCAGCGCAGTCGGCGACGATCAGGCAGCAGCATTGGGTTTCGTGTCCGCCGATCTCGTCCGGTTGCGCGATGCGCTCGCCCCAGGCCGATCCGTTGGCGACCGAGCCCAACATGATCATGCCGTTCCCGAACGTGAGTTGTGCGTGCTGCACGACGTTACCGTCGGCATACACGGCCTGTTTCTCGAACCCGAAGGCATTGCGCAACCAGTCGATCATGGCGGATGCGTCGCGGTAGCGCAGCGACGGGATGACGGTGACGACGGTGTTTTTTGCTGGGCTGTTCATGTTGGCTTCCGGCAAGGGCCACGCGGTGAGTCTAACGATTTCGGCGGTCGACACAAACGGCCACCCCCTTGCCAAGCAGCGCGGCTTGGAGCATCTTTGCAACTGCGGTCCACTGCCCACCGGAGCACGACATGAAAGGCCTCGAGAAAAAGAAGGAATCCAAGAAGAAACCGCAAAAATCGCTGAAGGAAAAACGCGCAGAAAAGCACGCGAAGAAAGCCGAACGTTCCTGAACGGTCCGGCCGGAATCGCCCGCGCGCGGGTCGTCGGGGGTCGGTCTACCCGACCCCCAGGTGGTCGGGATCGATCCGCGTGCCCGGGGTCGCGGCTTCAACGACGCGCCGGGGGCGGTGTACACGTGCATCGAACGGTCGCGCTGGGCGATCGGTTTCAAGCAGGGCACCAGACAAGCATCGGTCGTGCCTGCTTCATTGTTTCGACTCCGCGGTGCCCAGCACCGCCTCGGGTGGCTTCGTGACCGGGCGCCGAACCAGCAGCGGGTGCACGAACACCGCACCCAGGATCACCACCACGCCGACATAAAACCATCCGTCCAGTTGGCGTTGTTCGCCGAGCAGCAGGACGGCGAGGATGATCGCGTACACCGGTTCGAGGTTGGTTGCCAGTTGCACGGTGTACGCGGAAAGTTTGCGCAAGACCGCCAGCGCCAGTGCGAACGGAAGCAGGGTGCAGACGAGTGCCAGCACCAGCAGCAGCACCGCGTCGTTCAGGCCGGGGATCACGAACGTGCCCTGGCCACTCCAGAGACCGGTGACCATGGTCAAAAACAGCGTGCCGGCGCCGAGCTCGAGGCAGGTCACGGTCAACGCGCCACCGCGATCGGCCATGCGCTTGTTGAATGCGCCGAAGACAGCACAGAACAACGCCGACAGCACACCCACCCACACGCCGAGGCGCATGTCCGCCGGCACCCCGCCCGCGACCAACGCAACGCCGGGTACCACGGCCACGCCCAGCAGGAGTTCACGTGGCTCGAACCGGCGCCCGACGATCAACGGTTCTACCATCGCCAGGAAGACCGGCGCGAGCGCGATGCAGGTCGCCGCCACCGACGCATTGGCGAGTTTCACCGCCGAGTAGAACGTCAGCCAGTGCAGGGCCACGAGCACACCGATCCCCGCGTACGCCGCGATCCGCTGCGGCGGCATCGCGCGCAGTTCCCGCCAGACCTTCGGCAGCAGCAACAGCGCGAGCGTGACCAGCAGCATCCGCCACCACACCAGTTGCAGCGCAGTCAGCGTGATCAGCTTGCCGAGGACGGCCGTGAACCCCCACAGCAGCACGCAGAAGTGCAGTTGCCAGTGGGCGCGCAAGTTGGCGGACATGGAAATCGGCGGACGGAAAAGGGAACGGACGGCGCGTTGCGCGCCGTCCGCCAAGCCATTTTGTCACAACCCGGGCGCTGCTCCTGCCTCGGCACGTGGTTGCTGCGCGCGACGGGATCATCCGTGGGCTCCCCCGGTGCGACCGGCCAAGACCTCCCCTTCAAGGGGAGGCGACCGCAGGTCGAGTGCGTAGCGCTCGGTGGGAATGGGGTGGCGGTGGTTTGCGTCACAGCCCGAAACCCATCCCCCTCCCGGCCTCCCCCTTGAAGGGGGAGGAGTTTTTATGGGCGGGATTTCCCCCTTGAAGGGGAAGGGATTTTCATGGGCGGCATGTCCCCCTTGAGGGGGAGGAGTTTTTACGGGCGGGATTGAGACGCTATCCCGTCAAGGCACCGTGCTCCGTCCAGGGCCAGCGACTTCAGTGCGCCTTGGCCGGGCTCGCGCATCTTCGCGAACACGCACTCGCACGGCGCCTATGGCGTGTTGGGGTTCTTGACGATGATTTCGATCGCGATGGCGAGATACCGCCTGGCATAGGCCGGCCCGTGCTGGGCGAATACGCGTCGGGCCCGGTCGACGTCGCCGTCGTCGGGCGCGTACACGAACAGGAAAGCGCCGCCGGAGCGTGCGAGATCGGCATCTTCCTGCACGTAACCGGTCTCGGTGCCGGCGAATTCAGCCAGTTGCTGCTGCAGGCGCTTCAGCCAGTTGGTACCTTCGCGCGCCTCCATTTGTTCGAGCACGAAATGGCCACCGAACGTGCGCACGTCGTTTTCGGCGAACTCGTTCTTCCTGCACGCCAGCGCAGCGGCCTCGGCGTCGGCCAGGTTGTGGTAGCCCGCGACGATGTAGTGCTTGGGATAGAAGGTTCCCAGCGAGGTATCGCCTTCCTTGAAGAATTCCTGGGGGTCGGTCATGTCGAAGCGCTCCACGACGGGAGGCCTTGATGCTAGCAATCGGTCGTGACGGCTACGTAAACACGGGTTGCGCAGCGTTCAGCGAACGCCTTGCGCTGGCGCCGAGGGCATGGTCGCGTGGTCGCATTCGGAGCGGATTTTGTGGAAAGTCAGGCCAGGGATGGCCGTTCTGGCGCTCCGAAACCCTGTCGCGTTTCGGACACCGGCGCGCTCGGCGATGCATTGATCATGGACGATCGCACTAAATGGTATCGTCGCCCCAGGATTCATTCACGTGGTCGACCACGCGCTGGCCGCGCAAACGGAAGGCGTGCGCCAGCCACATGATCAGTGCCGAGAAGATCACGATCACGATCAGCCCCGAGTCCATCCCCAGCAGGCCGACGTTGCCGGCGTGCTTGTCGAGCTCCGGATAGCGGCCCAGCCAGCTGATCAACGCGAGCCCGCCCAGCCACGGCAGGACCCAGAACCCGGCGCGAAAATCCATCCGCGGCGTGTGCTTGCCGCGCAGCCCCTCGTGCACGCCCAGCAGGACGATCCCGAGCACGACCGCCAGCATCAGCTTCCAGACCACGTCCCAACCCGACCAGAACACGATCAGGTTGGACGACAGGAACGCGAGGTACGGGATGATCCAGCCCCCGGCGAGCCGGAACGGGCGGGTGTGGTCGGGCAGCTCCTTGCGCAGGGCCATCATGGTGAGCGGCCCGGATCCGAACGACAGCACCGTCGCCGAGGTCACGAACCCGACCAGTTTTTGCCAGCCGGGGAACGGCATGAAGAAAATCAGGCCCACGATGAAGGCAAGGATCACGCTGACCCACGGCACGCCGCGCTCGCTCACCTTGGCCAGCACCACGGGCGCGTTGCCGTTGCGGCCCATCGCGTACGACAGGCGCGCGGTGATCGTGGTGTAGATGAGCCCGGTATCGGCCGGTGACACGAATGCGTCGACGTAGAGCAGCAGGGCCAACCAGGTCATGCCCAGGGTCATCGCGAGCGTCGCCAGCGGACCGAACGCCAGCGCGCGGCCCTCGATCCCGCCGCTGAAGGTGGTGCCGATGTGTTCCCAGCCGTTGGCGAGCGCCGACGAGGGCAGCGCGCCGATGAAGGCAATCTGCAGCAGGATGTAGATGATGCCGCAGATCACCAGCGAACCGATCACCGCGATCGGGACGTTGCGTTGCGGATTGTCGGTCTCGCCGGCCAGTTCCACGCCCTGGCGAAATCCGAGGTAGGAAAACACGATGCCGGCGGTGGCGATCGAGGCGAACACGCCGTGCCAGCCGAGCGGAAGGAACCCGCCGTGGTAGCTCTGGCTGAAGTGCTCGAGTTTGAAATCCGCGGACAGGAACGCGACGATCACGATGCAGATGATCGCGAGCTTCCACCACACCAGCGCGTTGTTGAGCCGCGCGAACCAGCGGATCCCGACGACGTTGACGAGACTGAACAGGAACATCAGGACTGCCGCCGCGAAGTAACCGAACGGCGTCAGCACGGCGACGCCATCGACCAGTTTCTGGAGGTCGGGAATGTGCAGGATATCGACGTAGTTGTTGGCGTATTGCAGAGCCGCCAACACCTCGATCGGCGCGGTGGATGCCGCGGCCAGCCAGGTGATCCAGCCGGTGGTGTAGCTGGCGAACGATCCGAACGCGAAGTGGGGGAAGCGCACCACGCCGCCCGACACCGGGAACATCGTGCCCAGTTCCGAATACGTCAGGCCGATGAATCCGATCATGATCGCGCCGAACGTCCACGACAGGATCGAAGCCGGCCCGGCTTGCTGCGCCGCGTACATGGCGCCGAACAACCAACCCGATCCGATGACCGACCCGACCGCGGTGAACAGCAGGCCGACCATGCCGACGTGGCGTTTCAGGCGGTGGTCGTCGCGCGCGGCGACGTTGTCGGGCGTTACGGACATGGCAGGTTCCTCGGTTCATGGGCCGCCGCAATCCGCGGCCCGTGCGGGAGTGTGGTTGCGGCAGTGCCCCTGATTGCAGTGGGAACGCGCCATCCGTTGACGCGCGATCGGAGGTCCCGATCATCAAGGCGCAGCCGGATCAGCGCAAGTCCGGGCCGGATCTCGGCAGCGGTACCCCTTGCAGCTTGCGCCCGATTGCCGCACAGTCGGCACGTCCCCGCCGGCGCGGGATGTCAGGGAAAGGAGCGCCATCATGCTGTGGAGAAAGGGTCGTTCCAGTGGCAACGTAGAGCAGGCGACCGGGGGTGGCGGCAGACCCGGTTTCGGCCGGATCCATCTGGGTCTCGGTGGCACCATCATCGCGATCATCATCGCAATGATCTTCCCGTCCACGCGCGGCCTGATCTTCGGGCTGCTCACCGGCAGCGGGGGCGGGATGGCGCCATCCAGTACGCCATCCCAGACGGCGCAGGTCAATTGCGACACCGATGCGCAGACCCAGTTCGTCTGCAAGGTCCTCGGGAGCACCGAGGACGTGTGGACCGCTTATTTCCAGCAGGCGGGCGGGCAGTACATCGCCCCGAAACTGGTACTGTTCCATGGTCAGGTCGGGACCGCATGCGGGGGCGCGTCGGCCGCGGTCGGGCCGTTCTATTGCCCCGGCGACAAGCGCGTGTACCTCGACCTCGACTTCTTCCAGGAACTGGCGACGCGCTTCCATTCGAACAGCGATTTCGCGCGTGCCTATGTGATCGCACACGAGATCGGCCACCACGTGCAGGACCAGCTCGGCATCATGGACATGGAAAAGCAGCTCGCGCAGCGCGGTGAGCCGATGCAGGGCGCGGATGGCCTGTCGGTGCGCCTCGAATTGCAGGCCGACTGCTTCGCAGGCGTGTGGGCGAACAAGTC
>DASTIS010000281.1:0-3606 GCA_035717365.1 Rhodanobacteraceae bacterium | reverse complement strand
CGGAACTCGGCCTCGATGATCCGAAGTTCACCCGCCAGCAACTGATCGACGCGATGGCCACGCACCCCGTCCTGATCGAACGCCCGATCGTGTTCACGAATGGCAAGGCCGCCATCGGGCGCCCGCCGGAAGCCGTGCTCGCGATTTTGTAACTCCCCTCTCCCGCCGGGAGAGGGGTTGGGGGTGAGGGTCCGAACACGCGCATGGTTGACTGTGCGCAAGTGTCGTACCCTCATCCGGCGCTTTGCGCCACCTTCTCCCGGAGGGAGAAGGAAATCTGTCACGTCAATTGGAACGCGTCGGCATCCATCCACGCCGGAAACTTTTCGCGGAAAGTCGCCAGCGCCGCGGGGTCGAGCGTGACCGTGACTGTCTGTTCCTGCGTGCCAAGGTCGGCCATTGCCTGGCCAAGGTAATCCAGCACCGCGCTGTCGCCCGAGTACGGGATCTGGTTGCCGTCGATGCCAACCCGGTTGACGCCGACGCAATACGCCAGGTTCTCGATTGCGCGGGCACGCAATAGCGTGCGCCAGGCATACGCGCGGGCGGCGGGCCAATTGGCGACAAACAGTACGAGGTCGTAATCAAACCCGTTTTGTGGATCGTGGCGGTTACGCGAGAACACCGGGAACCGGAGGTCGTAGCAGACCAGAGGGCAGACCTTCCAGCCACGCCAGGCGACCACCAGGCGCTCGCCCCCCGATGCGTAGCGCTTGTGTTCGTCGGCGTAACGGAACAGGTGGCGTTTGTCGTAATGCTGCAGGTCGCCGTCCGGTGTTGCGAACAGCAGGCGGTTGAACACGCCCTGCCCTTCACGCAACTGGACGCTGCCCGTGACGGCAGCGTCCAGCGACCTTGCCTGCTCGCGCAGCCAGTCGATCGTCGGACCATCCATGGCCTCGGCGTTGTGGATGGCTTCATTGGAAAACCCGCTGGTGAAGGTCTCCGGCAGCACGACGAGATCGGTGAGACCGGCGAGTGGCGCCATCAACGCAGCGTAGTGATCGCGGTTGCCGGCGGGATCGTGCCAGCGGGTCGCACCCTGCACGACGCTGACACGCAGCGGTTGCGGGTGGTCGGTCATAAGCCGGTCAGGCGCTCGGCGGCCGACTCCAGCGTCGCGTCGCTCTTGGCGAAACAGAACCGCACGAGCTTGGCATCGGGCGCGGTTTCATAGAACGCCGACACCGGAATGGCCGCAACGCCGGCCTCGCGCACCATCCACTCGCAGAAATTGAGATCATCGGTGTCGCGGATTGCGGAATAATCGGCCAACTGGAAATAACCCCCGTGCACGTCGGGCAGCTTGAAACGCGAGCCGTCCAGAAGTTCGCGGAAGCGGTCGCGCTTGGCCTGGTAAAAGCCCGCGAGGTCCTTCGCGTGTTGCGGATCGCTCTCCATCACCTCGGCGAACGCGCATTGTGCCGGGTGGAACGTGCAGAAGGTCAGGTACTGGTGCACCTTGCGGAATTCGGCGGTGAGCAGCTTGGGCGCGACGCAGTAACCCACCTTCCAGCCGGTGCAATGCCAGGTCTTGCCGAACGAGGAGATCACGAAGCTGCGCTCGGCAAGCTCGGGTTTGCGCGATGCGCTCATGTGTTGCACACCGTCAAACACGATGTGCTCGTAGACCTCGTCGGAAATCACCAGCAGCCCGTGCTGCGTGGCGATCCCGGCCAGCGTATCCAGGTCCGCCTGCGAGAACACGGCCCCGGAAGGATTGTGCGGGCTGTTGACCATGATCATCCGCGTTTTCGGCGTGATCTCGTCGCGCACGCGCTGCCAGTCCACGGAGAAATCCGGCAGCCGAAGCGGCACGTGCACGGCACGGCCGCCGGCCAGCGCGATCGCCGGCTCGTAGCAGTCGTAACACGGGTCCAGCACGATCACTTCGTCGCCTGCGTGCACCGCGCACGCGATCGCGGCAAAGATCGCCTCGGTCGCGCCCGAGGTCACGGTGACCTCGGTGTCCGCACTGATGCGCCGCCCGTAAAGGCGCTCCACCTGCAAGGCGATCTGCTCGCGCAGCTTCGGGATGCCGCTCATCGGCGCGTACTGGTTCCGGCCTTCGGTCATCGCGCGGGTCAGCGCATCGCGAAGGTTCGCGGGCGTCTCGAAATCGGGGAAACCCTGCCCCAGGTTCACCGCCTTGTGTTCCATCGCGAGCTGGCTCATCACCGTGAAGATGGTGGTGCCAACCTTGGGCAATTTCGTTTCGATCTGCATCCGGATGTTCCGTTTGGATGGCTGAATTCCAGCGATGTTAGCACGCGGTCAGCGCGCGTCCTGAATGGACCCGAGCGGCGAATCCTCGAACACCTCGACCAGGAACTCGACCATCGCGCGTACCGCCGGCAACATGCCGCGGCGACTCGGATACACGATGTGGAGGGTTCCCTGCGGCAGCCCCCACTCCGGCAACACCACGCGCAGGCGACCGCTGCGAAGTTCGTCCGCGCATGCCCATTCCGGTACCCACGCGATCCCGCTGCCCTGCACCGCGGCCTCGATCAGTACCCGGAACTCACCTGATATGAGACGCGGCTGCACGGGTACCGAGACCTTGTTGCAGGCACTGTCGCGCAGATCCCACGTTTGCCCACCGTCGTGCTCGAAGATGCTGAGCACCGGCAACATCGACAGGTCGTGCGGCGATTGCGGTTCACCGTGCGTGGCGAGGAACCCGGGGCTCGCCACCAACACCACGCGCGACGCGCCGAAGCTGCGCGCCACCAGCAGTGCATCGGTATCCAGCTTTTCACGGACCCGTATCGCGATATCAATGCCTTCGCCGACCACGTCCACCCTCCGGTTGCTGACCAGCAGCCGCACCTGGACCTTGGGATTGTCGGCAAGAAAGGCCGGCAAATGCTGGGGCAGCACACTTTGCGCAATCGACAGCGGGCACGCCAGCCGGACGATCCCGCGTGGTTCGCCCGCAAGTTCAGCCGCCACTTCGGTGGCAGCCCGTGCCGCGGCAAGCATGTCCTGGCAGTGTCGGTAAAAACGCTCGCCGGCGCCGGTCACCACGACCTTGCGTGTCGTCCGCTGCAACAGGCGCAGGCCGAGTTCCTCCTCCAAGCGTGAAACGCGTTGGCTGAGGCGCGATTTCGGCACGTTCAGGGCGCGACTTGCCGCCGAAAAGCCGCCGTGTTCGACCACGGCTGCAAAAAAGAACAGGTCATTGAGGTCGGGCAGCAAACCATTGGCGTCGTCCACGGCGTTCTCCACGATGAACAATGCGTTCGGGACACACCATCTTATCGTCCTACGAACCCGCAATTACCGTGACGGGCATGTCGCGATCCGCGGCCAGAAAGGAGATACCCTCATGAAACTTTTGCACATCGATTCCAGCGTCCTGGGACTGGATTCCGTGTCGCGCTCGCTGAGCGCGGCCATCGTCGCGAGCCTGCGCTCGGAGGATCCCGGCCTGGAAGTCACCTATCGCGACCTTGCGGCCCGGACCCTGCCCCATTTCACCCCGGTGTTGGCGGAGGGCCATCCGTGCGTGGCGCGCAACGCCGAAATCCTCGACGAGTTCCTCGCCACCGACATCGTGGTGATCGGCGCGCCGATGTACAACTTCACCATCCCGTCCCAGCT
>DASTIS010000280.1:0-2018 GCA_035717365.1 Rhodanobacteraceae bacterium | reverse complement strand
GCGCAGTCGCTGGTAGCGCTGCTCCAGCAGTTCGTCCACCGGCAATGCAGTGAGTTCGTCGAGCTGGTTGATCAGCACGGCCTTGAGCCGTATCGCCATCGAACGCGGGTTGCGGTGGGCGCCGCCGGTGGGTTCGCGGATCATCTTGTCAATCAGGCCGAGTTCGAGCAGCCGCGGGGCGGTAAGGCCCAGCGCCTCGGCAGCGTCCCTGGCGCGGCCGGCGTTCTTCCACAGGATCGACGCGCAGCCTTCCGGAGAAATCACCGAATAGGTCGAATACTGCAGCATGTTGACGCGGTCGCCGACGCCGATGGCCAAGGCGCCGCCGGAGCCGCCTTCGCCGATCACCGTCGCCACGATCGGCACCTCGAGTTCGGCCATCTCCTCGAGGTTGCGCGCAATCGCCTCGCTCTGCCCGCGTTCCTCGGCGCCGACCCCGGGATAGGCGCCGGGCGTGTCGATGAAGGTCACCACCGGCAGCCCGAAGCGTTCGGCCATCTTCATCAGGCGCAACGCCTTGCGATAGCCTTCAGGGCGCGGCATGCCGAAATTGCGGCGCACCTTGGACTTGATGTCGCGGCCCTTCTGATGGCCGATCACCATGACCGGCCGTCCGACGATGCGCGCGAGTCCGCCCACGATGGCCTCGTCGTCGGCGTACATCCGGTCGCCCGCCAATTCGTGGAACTCGTCGCAGATGACGGCGACGTAATCCTTCGTGTACGGTCGCCCGGGGTGCCGCGACATCTGGGTGATCTGCCAGGGCGTCAGGTTGCGGAAGATTTCCGCGGTCTTGATGCGCAACTTGGAACGCAGCTTGCCGACTTCGTCATCGACGTCGATGGCACTGTCGTGGCCGGCGCTGGTCAGTTCGCGCAGCTTGCCTTCCAGCTCCGCGATCGGCTGCTCGAAATCGAGAAAATTGGGGTTCATTCCCTGCCTGGTTGGGCAAAGCCGCAATTATAGCTGCCCAGAGCTGGGGTCAGAGTGCACTTTCCGATACGCCATTCCGCGTCTTGCAGGTCGCGAAGATCGGAAAGTGCACTCTGACCCCGGTTTTCCGGATTTCACTCCACGGGGCGGGACAACGATGGCTGCACGGATTTGACGCCCGGCACTTCGGCCAGGGTGCGCAGCAGATCCGTGTTGACCCGCACCCGCCAATCGTCGCCGAGCTTGAGGTCGGCGCTGCCCGCGGTGTTCTGGTAGCCGGTGACGAGCAACGGAGTCTGCCCGCCGCAGTGTCCCGCCAAGGCGCGCTTGAAGCTGTCGACGAAACGCTCGTCGATGCCGTTGACCCCGACACGCAACACGCGGGCGCCGGCCTCGCAGGCTTCGTCGAGCGTCCATACGCGGCGCGCGCGGATCTGCAAGTCGCCGCTGTAATCGTCGAGCCCGAGGCCGCCCTCGATCACGAGTATGGCGTCGGGCTGCAGCAGCGCGTCGTACTGTTGCAGCGCCTCGCGGAAGAACCCGACCTCGATCGCGCCGGTCCAGTCTTCGATGCGCACGGACGCGGCGCTGTCGCCGCGCTTGCGCATCTTCACGATCATGCCGGCCACGGCCCATGGCGTTTCGGGCGCCCGGCGGTAGCGGTTGTCGTCGTCACCGTTGCGGGGCGGCGGTTCGTAGTTCTGCGCGATTTCGCCGATGGGGCAGGTGGCGAGTTGCGACAGCACCGCGCGCCAGGGATCGGTCGGGTGTCCCGAAAAGTAATGCCCGAGCGTGGCGCGTTCGCCGGCGAGCCGCTTTTCCAATGACCACGGCGGCCGTGGCGCGGCGGCGAGCGAAACGGTGGCGGCCGGCGCCAGCGCAGCGCCGAACATGTCGTTCTGACCGGCCTCGCGATCGCGCAGGCTCTGCTCGGCGGCCCTCACGGCCTCGGGAAGTTGCGCGGTGAGGCTCGCGCGATTGCTGCCCAGCGCATCCATGGCGCCGGACTGGATCAGGGCTTCGAACACGCGCTTGTTGAGCTTGCCGGAATCCATCCGTGCGCAGAAATCGGCGAGGTCGTGGAA
>DASTIS010000279.1:0-14850 GCA_035717365.1 Rhodanobacteraceae bacterium | reverse complement strand
TGCACGCGAGCGTCGCCTGCATGCAGGCTCCTACGAAGAATATTCCAGAGGAATCACATCATGGCACAAGGCAAGATCGTTCAAATCATCGGCGCGGTGGTCGACGTCGAGTTTCCGCGCGACGCGGTGCCGAAGATCTATGACGCGCTCAAGGTGCAGGGCACCGAGGTCACGCTGGAAGTCCAGCAGCAGCTGGGCGACGGCATCGTGCGCTCGATCGCGCTCGGTTCGACCGACGGCCTGAAGCGCAATCTCGTGGCCGACAACACCGGCCGCGCGATCTCGGTGCCGGTCGGGCAGGCGACGCTCGGGCGCATCATGAACGTGCTGGGCGAGCCGATCGACGAGCGTGGCCCGGTCAACGCCAAGGACCAGTGGGAAATCCACCGCGCCGCGCCGTCCTATGACGACCAGGCCGCGGCCAACGAGCTGCTCGAAACCGGCATCAAGGTGATCGACCTGATGTGTCCGTTTGCCAAGGGCGGCAAGGTCGGCCTGTTCGGCGGCGCGGGCGTCGGCAAGACCGTGACGATGCTCGAACTCATCAACAACATTGCGACCCAGCACCAAGGCCTGTCGGTGTTCGCCGGCGTCGGCGAGCGCACCCGCGAGGGCAACGACTTCTACCACGAGATGATCGAGGCGGGCGTCGTGAAGCCCGACAACTTCCCCGAGTCGAAGGTCGCAATGGTGTACGGCCAGATGAACGAGCCGCCGGGCAACCGTCTGCGCGTCGCGCTGACGGGTCTGACCATGGCCGAGTACTTCCGCGACGAGAAGGACGAACACGGCAAGGGCCGCGACGTCCTGATGTTCATCGACAACATCTATCGCTACACGCTGGCGGGCACCGAGGTGTCGGCGCTGCTCGGCCGCATGCCGTCGGCGGTGGGTTACCAGCCGACGCTCGCGGACGAAATGGGCCGCCTGCAGGAGCGCATCACCTCCACCAAGACCGGGTCGATCACCTCGATCCAGGCGGTGTACGTGCCGGCCGACGACTACACCGACCCGTCGCCCGCGACCACCTTCGCCCACCTGGATTCCACGGTGGCGTTGTCGCGCGACATCGCGAGCCTGGGCATTTATCCCGCGGTTGATCCACTGGCCTCGACGTCGCGCCAGCTCGATCCGCTGGTGATCGGGCAGGAACACTACGATGTTGCGCGCAAGGTGCAAGGCACGCTGCAGCGTTACAAGGAACTCAAGGACATCATCGCGATCCTTGGCATGGACGAATTGTCGGAAGCCGACAAACAGGCGGTTTACCGCGCGCGCAAGTGCGAGCGTTTCTTCTCGCAGCCGTTCCACGTGGCGGAAGTGTTCACCGGTTCGCCCGGCAAGTACGTGCCGCTCAAGGAAACCATCCGTGCCTTCAGGATGATCGTCGATGGCGAAGTCGACCACCTGCCCGAGCAAGCGTTCTACATGGTCGGCGGCATCGAGGATGCCATCCAGAAGGGCGAGCAGATGAACGCCAAGGATGCCGAGAAGAAGGCGGCGTGACAGATGTTGAGTAAAGAGTGGAATCGGTAAAGGGTCGACGGTAAAGAGTAAATGGCAAGGGCAAAAGCGCGCGATTTCACGCTTCATTCTTCACGGCACCGCAGGTGCGACTTCACCCTTTACAGCTCGCGAAGCGGGCGACTTCCCGTTTGAACGAGCGAAGCGAGCAAAACAGCATGGCCACCATCCGTTGTGACATCGTCAGCGCCGAAGCCGAGATCTTTCACGGCGAGGCGGCTTTGGTCATCGCCAGCGGCGAAGCAGGCGAACTCGGTATCGCGCCCCGCCACGAGCCGCTGCTGACGCGCCTCAAACCGGGTCAGGTCGAGGTGGTCGGCGAGGATGGCAAGCGCCAGTCGTATTACGTTTCCGGCGGCATCCTCGAAGTGCAGCCAAACGTGGTCACAGTGCTCGCCGACGCCGCGCTGCGCGCCGACGAGATCGACGAGGCCGCCGTCAAGCGCGCCAAGGAGGAGGCCGAACGCATGCTCGAGAACCGTGGCGACGCCAAGACCGTCTCCGAGGCCCAGGAGCAACTCACCCAGGCCGTTGCACAGCTGCAGGCGCTGGAGCGGCTGCGGCGCAATCTGCAACACTGACCCTGCGACTTTCGCGTCGGGCGGTTCATGCGTCGGTCCTGCGCTTCCGGACCGGCCCGCGCGGGCACGATCCGGAGTCCGGTCGTTGATCTGCGTTCCGCGCGGGGGCAGACACCAGCTCCGGTGCCGCCCGTCGCCGGCGACCCTCGCCGATCTTCGTTGTCCACGCCACCGCGTACGCGTCCTGCTCGCGCGACCGGCCGCGCCCGGGGACGCGCGGATCCGACGACGGCCACCCACGGCATGACCGATCGCAGGCCTGGCCGTTGCGCACTTGCCGGCGGGCCCGCAATGCGCCAATGTTGCAGGATCGACCGGAGACCCGATCATGGCTGACCCCCTGCACGTCATCGTCCTCGCCGCTGGCGAGGGCAAGCGCATGAAGTCGCTGTTGCCCAAGGTGCTGATGCCGTTGGCCGGCCGGCCGCTGCTCGCCCACGTCCTGGATACCGCCCGCGCGTTGCGTCCCGAGGGGCTGCACGTGGTGTACGGCCACCGGGGCGAGCACGTGCGTGCTGCGTTCCAGCGCGACACCGATATCCACTGGGTGCATCAGTCCGAGCAGCGTGGCACCGGGCATGCCGTGCGGCTGGCCCTGCACGACATTCCCGATCCGGCGAGGATCCTGGTGTTGTACGGGGACGTGCCGTTGCTGCGTGCGGAGACCCTGACCGAGCTGGTGCGCACCCACGCGGAGCTCGCGGTGTTGGCCGCCGAACTCGACGATCCGGCGGGGTACGGGCGCGTCCTGCGCGACGGCCTCGGCCGGGTCCGCGCGATCGTGGAGGAAAAGGACGCGGACAAACAGCAACGGGAGGTGCGCATCGTCAACACCGGCGTCACCTTCGCGGCGTCGCCACAGTTGCGTCGCTGGGTCGATCACCTTTCGACCGACAACCAGTACGGCGAGTTGTATCTGATCGACGTTTTTGCGCAGGCCTCGGAAGAGGGCGTACCGGCGGACGTGGTGATGACCGCCAATCCCATCGAGGCATTCGGTGCGAACGATGCCGCGCAACTTGCCGGGCTGACGGCATACCTGCGGCGGCGCGATGCCCGACGACTGATGCTGGCCGGCGTGCGGATCGCCGATCCCGAGCGGTTCGACTTGCGCGGCCATTTCAGCCATGGACACGACGTCGAGATCGATGTCGACGTGATTCTCGAGGACGGAGTCACGTTCGGCGATGGCGTGACGATCGGTCCGTTCTGCCGGCTGCGCAACGTCAACCTCGCGGCCGGCACCGAGGTGCTGGCGCATTGCGACCTCGAAGGCGTCACCACCTATGGAGCCTGCCGGATCGGGCCTTTCGCCCGCCTTCGACCCGGAACCGAGCTGGCCGCCGGTGCGCATGTCGGCAATTTCGTCGAAACCAAGAAGGCCAGGCTCGGCGAGGGCAGCAAGGCCAATCACCTGAGTTACCTCGGCGACGCCAGGATCGGCGCCGGGGTGAACATCGGCGCCGGCACCATCACCTGCAACTACGATGGCGTCGCCAAGCACATCACCGAAATCGGCGATGGTGCCTTCATCGGTTCCAATACCGCGCTGGTCGCGCCGGTCAGGGTCGGCACGAATGCCACCATTGGCGCCGGATCGACGATCACCGCTGATGCCCCGGCGGACAAGCTCACGCTGGCGCGCGGCCGACAGGCCACGGTGAAGGATTGGCGGCGGCCCACGAAGGATCGGGAATAAAAGCCGGTTTCAAGCAAACCGCCACCCGTCGATCTCGACCAGCAGTTCCCGGCGGCAGATGTCGCCATGCAGCAGCAACCGCGGGACCGATGGCTCCAGCCGCTGCGCCAGCGTCGCCTCGACGACGGCCGCATCGGCGGCATGGCGGACATATACCTTGAGCGGGGAGCGCCGGTTGAACGCCGGCAGTTCGGCGCGGCGGCGCAGGGTTTCGAGGTTGGCAAAGGCTTCGTCGGCCTGGGCGGCGACGTCGTCGCGATGGTGCGAGGCGTGACCGACGACCGCGGCGGTTCCCGAGATCGCGAGCGCACCGGTCGGCAGTTTCATCGCGCGCGCGAAGCTCGGCGCGGTGACACCGTACTGGCGGGGGTATTGCCAGGCGCTGACCTGGCGGGGGTTCTCGAGCGTGCGGCCGGGTTCGGTGGCACACAGCGCGTACACCTGCAGCAGCCCGGAGCGGCCGTGATGGCCGATTGCGGTGGCTGCGGGATAACGGGTGACGCCGTGCGCAGCGAGGCCGCGTGCGCGGCCGTTGCAGAACAGGCGGTAACGCTCGTGGTCGCCCTCGCCCTCGTTGATGGCGTCGAGGTAGTTCCAGATCCTTTGCAGATGTCGTTCGGGACTGGATGCAACGTGCCCGAGCAGCAGATCGTAGGCGCGCTCGCCGGCGGCTTCGATCCCGCCCGCCTGCTCGCCTTCGATTTCGATCGCGACGAATCGCCAGCCGCCGCCGGCCGACCAGCGCAGATCCCCCGACGAACCGTGCACCACGGCGCTCCGGACAGCCCAGCACTCACGTGGCGCGGCGGGCGACAACACGGGAAGCGGAATCCGTAGGTGGCGCGGGTCGACGACGGAATCGTCCCCGGAGCCGAAGCTCAATACCGCAAGCGTGTCCGGGCGGTCCAGCAAGATCGAAGCCGGCGATTCATCGTAGGCGACGCGCAAACCGGAAAGTCCCACGTCCATCATGCCGTGTCGTCCGTACCGTGTTGTCGAGGGAGGCCGCGCATGGCCGGGATACTCGTGGGTCAAACCCGCAATGCTACACTACGCGGCTGATTGAACGAGATCGCGGAGCCGCGGAGCATGACCGAGCAGACCCCTTCGGAGCAGGAACTGGCGAGCCTGATCGTCGACAGCCTCAATCTCGAAAACGTCGCGCCGGAGAGCATCGATCCGGAGGCGCCATTGTTCGGCGGCGAGCTTGGCCTCGATTCGATCGACGCGCTGGAACTGGCGCTCGCGGTGTCCAAGCGCTACGGGATCCAGTTGCGCTCGGACAATCCCGACAACCGCCGGGTCTTCGGTTCGTTGCGTGCGCTCTCCGGGCACATCCAGTCACAGCGCACCGCGGCGTAATTTTTGCGATCATCCATGATCGCCGCGGCAGGTGGCATCCGCATTGTTGTCGACCGGGATTGCCTGCTTCTCCAGAACGCCCATCCGTGGGCTGGTTTCATCAACAGCCGCTCCGGATGAGACTTTGATGCCGCGTTGAGCCGTATCCCTTATTGCTGCGGGGGGTCGTCCCCGGTCTGGAACTTCGCGCGCAAGGCGCGGTAGTGGTCCAGCCGCGCCGCGAATCTCGCCTTGGAGTTCGCGTAGTCGTCGCGCCGCTGGATCAGCACATTGCGTTCGTCGTTCACGATCCGACGCTGGTCGGCGATGCGCTTGTTGACGCCGGGCGGCACCGGTTTGCCCGAGTGTTCGATGTCCGCCGCGTGCGCGAGCAACTGGGTGAGCGAATCCTCCTGACTGCGCAGGTTGGTTACCAGGGCCTCGATGTCGGACTGGATCTGCCGCAACTGCGCCTGTTGCGATTGATCGAGATCGTGCGCGGTCGGATAGGCCGACAACATCTGGCTGTCCTCGACTTGTCGCTGCCGCGCCGCGCGTTTGACCGCGGCCTCACGCGCGGCGGTCGCGGCCGCGGCACGGCGCTCCGCGGGGGTCAGTTCGGCGGCCACGTGGCGCACTACCCGTCCCTGGTCGTTGACGATGTCGTAACCGCCCTTGAGCGCCGAGGATGGAATCGTGTCGCCGAAGTGCACCACGCCGGACGCGTCGGTCCAACGGTAATGCGTGGTCGGCGTGGAGTTGTTCGCCGCGAAGGCGGGCGCGCACATCCCCAATCCCAGCAGGGTTGCGGTCATCAGGGTCAGGGCGGGGCGGTGCATTGCGGTCTCCGAAAACGAGCCCAGTATAGGTCCTAGCACCATGCAAGATCCGGACCCGCCCCGGCGCGGACTGGAGGTTCAGTCCGGAGCGATCCCGTAGCGGTCGCGGTACGCGCCCAGCCGGTCCCGTTGGGCGGCGAGGTCCGGTCTGGTGCCGGCATACTCCATCAGGTCGGCAAGGTTGACGATCGCCGTGACCGGTACCCCGTGCTCTTGCGCCAGCTCCTGCGTGGCCGAACGATCGCCCTGCCCGCGTTCCTGCCGATCCAGCGCGACCAGCATGCCAGCCACTTGTGCACCGGCCGCGCGGATCAGGGCCAACGATTCGCGCGCCGCGGTCCCGGCGGTGATCACGTCGTCCACGATCAGGACCCGGCCTTCGAGCGGCGCGCCAACCAGCACCCCGCCTTCCCCGTGGTCCTTGCCTTCCTTGCGGTTGTAGGCCCAGGGCAAGTCGCGATTGTGTCCATCCGCGAGCGCAATCGCGGTTGCCGCCGCCAGTGGGATGCCCTTGTAGGCGGGGCCGAACAGCATGTCGAACCCGATATCGGTCTCGACGGCAGCCGCGGCATACGCCACGCCGACTTCAGCCAGCGCCGCGCCGGTGTCGACCTTTCCCATGTTGAAGAAGTAGGGGCTCAGGCGGCCGGACTTCAGGGTGAACTCCCCGAAACGCAGCACGCCGCGGGCCAGCACGAGATCGAGGAAGGCTTGTTGGTGGGGTTTGAGCATCGGGACTCGGGACTCGGGACTCGGGCCTCGAATGATACGGTGAACTCCGGCTCCTTTGAAAAGTCGTGGCAGCATCGCGCGGAACCGAAAAACGGATCGGCATCGATGGCGGTTTTGCTTTAGGCTTCCCGGGTCCCGAATCCCGAGTCCCGCAGAGTGAAAATCATCTCCTTCAACGCCAACGGCATCCGCTCGGCCGCCCGCAAGGGTTTTTTCGAATGGCTGGCCGCGCAAAAGGCCGACGTCACCTGCATCCAGGAAACCAAGGCGCAGGAAGACCAGCTCACCGACCCGATGTTCCGTCCGCACGAACACCACTGCTTCTATCGCGATGCCGCGACGAAAAAGGGTTACAGCGGCGTCGCGATTTATGCCAGGCGCGAACCGGACGAAGTGTTGACGAAGATCGGCTGGAAACCGTTCGACGACGAAGGGCGTTACGTCGAGGCACGCTTCGGCAACCTGAGCGTGGTGTCGTTGTATGTGCCCTCCGGCACCTCGGGCGAAGCGCGACAGGCGTTCAAGTTCAAGGCGATGGAGAAACTGCGCGCGATCTTCGACAAGTGGCTGGCAAGCGGCCGCGACTACGTGTTGTGCGGCGACTGGAACATCGTGCGCAGCGAGCGTGACATCCGCAACTGGAAGTCCAACCAGAAAAACTCCGGCTGCCTGCCGGAAGAGCGCGCCTGGCTGAACGCGCTGATCGCCGACGCGCACGGCGACGGCACGCCGTCGCCAACGCACGGTTGGCTCGACAGCTTTCGCATCGCGAAACCTGACGTCGAGGAATACACCTGGTGGTCCAACCGCGGCGCCGCACGAGCCAACAACGTCGGCTGGCGGATCGACTACCAGATCGTGACGCCGGCGTTGGGCAGGCGCGTACGCGCCTGCACGATCACGCCGACCCCGCGGTTTTCCGATCACGCCCCGTATCGGGTGGACTACGCGGACTGACTACACGGTTTCGCGCACGTCGAGCTCGGTAATCGCGCGATCGACCAGTCCGGCCCGCATCATCCACGCGAACAACAGGATCCCGGGCAACGCCGCCACCGTGGTCAGCAGGTAAAAGTCGAAGTACCCCAACTGTTCGATCAGGGTCCCGGCCGTGGTGCCGGTCAGGAGACGACCCACCACCGACGCCGCCGCCGACAGCAGCGCGTACTGCGTGGCGGTATAACTGAGGTTGCACAGCGCCGACAGGTAGGCCACCACCACCACCCCACCGATGCCGCTGGCGAGGTTCTCGAAGCCGATCGTGAAGGCCAGCATCGAATCGCTGTGGCCGACGTGGGCGAGCACCGCGAAGGACAGGTTGGAAACACCCATCAGGATCAGGCTCAACATCACCGAGCGCTTCACCCCGAGGCGCGCATACACGATGCCGCCGATGAAGATGCCGACCAGGAAGGCGACGAAGCCGAAGCCGACGTCGAAGGTGGCGATTTCCTCATTGCTGAAGCCGAGATCGTTCAGCAGCAGCCGCACGGTGAGGTTGGCGAGGGTGTCGCCGATCTTGTGCAGCAGCACGAACAGCAGCACCAACCAGGCGCCGGTGCGCGCGAAGAACTCGCGCAGCGGCTCGATGACGCTGTCGCGGACCGCCGTGAGCCCGTGCAGCGGCGCGGCAGGACGATGCCGCGCGGGCTCGCCAAGCCAGAAGCCGACGAAGACCGCCGGCAGCGCGAACACCGCACAAAGGACGTACGCGGCGTGCCATCCGTACGCGGCCGCCAACAGCAAGGCAAGCGCACCAGCGATATTGGCGCCGAGCCGCCAGCCGTACTGCGACATGCCCGAGCCGACGCCGAGTTGGCGCGGCTCCAGCAATTCGATGCGGTAGGCGTCGATCACGATGTCGAAGGTCGACCCGGCCACGCCCACCAGCACGGCCGCGCCCGCCGCGGCGGCCAGATGGCGACTCGGGTCCACCAGTCCGAGGAACACGATCGCCGCCGTCACCAAGGCTGCCGAGAGCCACAGCCAGGAACGACGCTGGCCGTAACGCCCCAGCAGGGGCAAGCGCACCCGGTCGATGGCCGGCGCCCACAGGAACTTCAGGTTGTAGGCCAGGAATGCCAGGGAGAACGCCGTGACCGCCTGCTTGTCGATGCCGTCCTGGGCCAACCGCGTGGTCAGGGTGGCGCCGATCATGGCGTAGGGAAAGCCGGAGGAAATGCCCAGCAACAGCGCACCAAGCGGTGCCCGCTCGAGGTAAGGGCGGATCGAGCCGGCCAGGTTGCGGACGCGGGTGCCGGAGTCGATCATGCGTGCACGTCGATGGCGCCGCTTCGATCGCCCAATGAGCGATGGCCACGGCGGCTCGTGCAAGGGCGTGGCATGGCCATCAATCGGTGCCGGGCGGGGCGGCCGCGAGCACGCCGAGCACCCGCGGCCCGCGTGCGCCCGTGACCGACGACAGGTTGCCGGGCAGGCCAAGCAGGCGTTGTCGCGCCAGCCAGGCAAAGCCGACGGCTTCGACGAAATCCGGATCGAGGCCGAGCGCGGCCGTGGTGTCGAGCCTCGCGTCGGGCAACGCCGCGCCCAGGGCCCCCATCAACGCGGCGTTGTGCACGCCGCCCCCGCAGGCGTAAACCTCGCGTATTCCAGGCGCCCGGGTGCGCAAGGCATCCGCTATGGTTTGCACGGAAAATTGCAACAGGGTCGCCTGCACGTCGGCAGGTTCGGGGTCGGGGGGCAAGCGATCATCCAGCCAGTCGAGGTTGAACTGTTCGCGGCCGGTGCTTTTCGGCGGCGGCGCGGCGAAGTACGGGTCATCGAGCAGGCGTGCCAGCACAGACTCGTCCACGCGTCCGCTGCGCGCCCACGCGCCGCCTTCGTCGCGCGGGCGACGGCGGTGGCGCAGCGACCACGCATCCAGCAGGCAATTGGCGGGACCGGTGTCGAAGCCGACCACGGGCGTGCCCGGAACCAGCAGCGTGAGGTTGGCGATGCCGCCGAGGTTGAGGATCGCGCGGGAGGTGGCGGCGTCGGCCAGCAGCGCGGCGTGCAACGCCGGCAGCAGGGGCGCACCCTGCCCGCCTGCCGCAATGTCGGCACGGCGGAAATCCGCGGCCGTGGCGACGCCGGTGCGTTCGGCAATGACGTTGGGATCGCCGAGTTGCAGCGTGAACGGAAACGGGCCGCGCGCCCGGTGGCACACGGTCTGCCCGTGCGAACCGATCGCGGCGACGTCGCCGGCGGCGATGTCCGCTTGCCGCAGCAAGGCCGCAGCTGCCTCGGCAAAACGTTCACCGATTTCAGTATCGAGGTGCCCGAGATCGTCCAGCGCGATCATGGCGCGGTTCCGGGCCAGCGCCAGGATCCGTGCACGCAGGTCATCGGGGTAGGGGTGCGTACTTGACGCCAGGATTTCGAAGCGTGGGGCAAAGCGCACCAGCGCCGCGTCGACGCCGTCCGCGCTGGTGCCTGAAATCAGGCCGAGATAGAGCGACACGGCGGGCTCCGCCACGGCGGCGTTCAGTTGATCGTGGCCACGCTGGGGCGATCTTTGTCCACCTGCGCGAGACGCTGGGTGGCGTTGTCGATCATCTGGATGCGTGCCACCATCGGCGCAGTCTGGACCTTGAACCGGGCCATCAGCTTGCCGGACAACGGCTGTGGCTTGGGCATCGTGACCGTCAGCGGGTTCTCCGGTTTCCCGTTGACGCGCACCTCGTAGTGCAGGTGCGGCCCGGTGGCCATGCCGGTCTGTCCGACGTAGCCGATCACCTCGCCCTGGGTGACGTGCGAACCCACGTGCAATCCCTTGGCGAAACGCGACATGTGACCGTACGCCGTACTGTACTTCGGCGTGTCCTTGATTTCGATGAAGTTGCCGTAGCCATGGACCCAGCCACGGCGAACGATCACGCCGTTGCCCGCCGCATGGATCGGCGTGCCGGTCGGTGCGGCGTAGTCGACGCCCTTGTGCATGCGGCTGTAGCCCAGGATCGGGTGCTTGCGCATGCCGAATCGCGAGGAAATGCGGGTGAACGATACCGGAGTGCGCAACAACGCCTTGCGCAACGGGTGTCCGTCCTCGCTGTAGTACGCGATGCCGCCATCGTCCTGCTTGAAGCGATAAGCGGTATAGCGATGACCCTTGTTGACGAATTCCGCGGCGATGATGTTGCCGCCGTGGGCAAATTTCCCGTTGCGGTAGACATCGTCGTAGACCACCGTGAAACGGTCACCGCGCTGCAAGTCCTTGATGAAGTCGATGTCGTACTTGAACACGTCCGCGAGTTTCAACACCATGATCTCGCTCAGGCCGGCCTTGGAACCCGCCGCGAACAGCGAGCCTTTCACCACGCCATGCGCGAAGTGCATGCGCCGTTCGACCGGCAACGCCGTGGCTTTCGTGCGCATGCTGCCGTCGGCCTGCGCCGTCAACGTGATCTCGGTCGCGGAATCCGGGCTGTAGCGGAACCCCTCGAACTGGCCGTGGGCGCCGATCAGGAACCCGAGCTGGTCGCCAGGGTGCAGGGTCTTGAGCGCGCCGGTATCCTCGCCGCTGCCCATCACCTTGGCGAGGTCGGCGCCGGACAGGCCCCGGCCTTCAAAAATTTCGGACAGCGTCTGGCCGGGTTCGACCTCGACGGTTTTCCAGGACGCGACGACCCGTCGCTCGGTTTCCGGCGGTGCGGGCGGCAGGGACAGTGGCAGTGCCAGCGTCTTGCGCGTGACCGGCTGGACGGCCTCGTGCCGGATCACGTTGGCCCAGGCCGGAATACCCAGCAGCGTCAGCAACGCCAGCAGGAACGCGCCCCCGGCGAGCACCCAGCGCTCCCGCGACCAGCGGAAAACGCTCGCCGGCGCTTCGGCGTGGAACGACCAATGCGCGCAGCGCGCATAGAAGTGGGCATGACAGTGCCGGGTCTTGCGACGGATCGCCTGACGCCGCACGACATGAGGGGTGACACGACGGAGATGGCGATCCATCGGGTAGGTCCGGGGGTAGGTCCGAAAAACGGGCGAAAACGTACAACGGGTCGTACCATAGCCGCCTCGTGAACGTTGCGTCAATGTCTTGTTTCACAAAGATTTGCATGATGTTTTGCGATTAACGGATAATTAACCGAGCGGTCACGATCGTCGCATGACGCAGCCGGCGTTTCGTTTCGCTGCGCTCCATTTTTCCGCGGGAATACCGATGCCATCGAACCAGCAGGCCCTGGCGCTCATTCGTCGTGGTGCCGTCGATGTCCTGAAACAGGACGAACTCGAGGCGCGACTCGCGCTGGGTCGGCCGCTGCGGATCAAGGCTGGCTTCGATCCGACCGCGCCGGACCTGCATCTCGGCCATACGGTGTTGCTCAACAAGATGCGCCAGTTCCAGGAACTCGGGCATGTCGTGATCTTCCTGATTGGCGACTTCACCGGAATGATCGGCGATCCGACCGGCAAGAACGTCACCCGCAAGCCGCTTTCGCGCGAAGACATCGTGCGCAATGCGCAAACCTATGCCGCACAGGTGTTCAAGGTGCTCGACCGCGAACGCACCGAGCTGCGTTTCAACTCGGAATGGTTCGACAAGATGACTGCTGCGGACATGGTCAGGCTCGCCGCCCAGCACACCGTGGCACGGATGCTCGAGCGCGACGATTTTTCCAGACGCTTCGCCGCGCAGCAACCGATCTCGATCCACGAGTTCCTGTATCCGCTGGTGCAGGGCTACGACTCGGTGGCGCTCGAATGCGACGTGGAACTGGGTGGCACCGACCAGCGGTTCAACCTGCTGGTGGGACGCGCCCTGCAGGAACACTTCGGCCAGCCGCCGCAGATCGTGCTGACGATGCCGCTGCTGGAGGGCATCGACGGCGTGCAGAAGATGTCGAAGTCGCTCGGCAACTACATCGGCATCGACGAGCCGGCGATCGACATGGTGACCAGGACCATGAAGATCGGCGACGACCTGATGTGGCGCTGGTTCGAATTGCTGAGCTTCGACGTATCGCTGGACGAACTTGCCGCGATGAAGCGCGACGTCTCCAACGGCGCATTGAATCCCCGTGATGCCAAGCTGCGCCTGGCGCGCGAACTCGCGGTGCGCTTCCACGGCGCCGCCGAAGCCGACAAGGCGATCGCCGGCTGGCACGCAGTGGTGCGCGGCGAAGGCGACACCTCGTCATTGCCGCTGAACGAGATCAGCGTGCCCGTCGAGGGGTTGCGCCTGCCCGCGTTGCTGACCGCGGCGGGCCTCACGACCAGCAATTCGGAAGCCAACCGCAAGTTGAAGGAGCGCGCGGTACGCATCGACGCGGAAGTGGTGGAGGACGCACAACGCGTGTTCGCTGCCGGCTTCGAAGGGGTGCTGCAAGTGGGCAAGCGCAATTTCGCACGCGTGAAATTGTCGTGCAATCGCCCCTGATTGCGGCCTCCTTGAAACTCCCCGCGCACCCGCAGTTCCGGATGGCGGGACGCCGGAACGGCCGTCAAAGCCGCCATCCATGGCAAAGAGCTCCGTGGCCTGACCTTTCACAACAGCCGCTCCGGATGGTGCAGCGGGGAAAACATTGATGTTTGTTGACGTGCCCAGCCGGCGCCACGCGCACCCGCGTTGGGTCACGCCGGTGTTGGTGGTGACCTGCGTGGCGTGCTACCTGTGGCTGATGCTGTCCTCGCCCGCCACGCGCGACGCCGTGCTGGGCGACTGGGGCACCGTGCCGGCGCATCTGTTTCGTCTTGACGGAATCCTGCATGGCTGGTCGTGGCTGCGCCCGTTCACGTCGTTGTTCATGCACGCCGACTGGATGCATCTGCTCGGCAACATGCTGTTCCTGGTGATTTTCGGATTGCCGGCGGAACGGGCGCTCGGCTCGCGGCGGTTCCTCGCGCTGTTCCTGATCGGCGGCGCGTTCGCCAACCTGGTGGGTGCCTGGACGCTGTCCGGACAATTGCGGCCGATCGTCGGTTGCAGCGGCGCGGTGTCGGCCATCCTCGGCGCGTACCTGGCACTGTTTCCGCGCGCGCATCTGGGGCTGGTGCTGCCGCTCGGGCTCTACTTCCAGTTCATCCGGGTGCCCGCGGCGCTGCTGATCGGGATGTGGGTGCTGTTGCAACTGCTGTTCACCTGGGCCGGGCCGGGTTTCGGCACCGTGGTGTGGTGGGCGCACCTCGCCGGCTTCGGGTTCGGCATCGCGTTCGCGATGATTTCCCGCGGCGCGGTGGAACGCCGGCTGCGCCAACAATCATATTGAGTACGATCATATTGATTGCGATCGTCCCTGATCGCAGCCTGTTGGACGATGGCACGCGAGTATGTGGTGGGCTCTGCGTCGAAGTATCAGAACGGCCAACCATGGCCTGACTTTTTACAAAAGCCGCTACGACTGGAGCGCCCTCACTTTGTTGCGCCGCGGCGCTGCGCTGACGGCCAGCGCAGCGAGGGCGAAACGCTCCAGCAGGGCACGTGCCGCTTCGGTTTCGTGCACGCCTGCCTGCAACGCGTCCGGGTCGAGGCCTTCCTCGCGCAAGGCGTCGGCGCGCGCATCGATGTAGGCGCGCATGGACTCGGCGCTGAACTCTGGATGGAACTGGGTGGAGATGGCGTTGGGCGCATAGCGCAGCAACTGGTACGGATCGCGTTCGGACGCAGCCATGACGACGGCACCCTGCGGCGGTTCCAGCACCGACTGCCGGTGGGTGGCGTGTGCGGGAAAGGCCGCGGGAAGTGCGGCCAGCCAAGCGTCGCCGCCGTGATCGTTCCGGGTCACCGCGACGGTGCCGATCTCGCGCCCGGCGGGCAACCAGCCGACCGTGCCGCCCAGCGCGTGCGCCATCAACTGGTGGCCGTAGCACACGCCGAACAGCGGTGTTCCCGTCTCCATGGCGTTGCGGATCCAGTCGGCGGTACGCTCGCTCCAGTCCGCGCGCTCGGTGACCATCGCACCGGAACCGGTGATCACCGCGCCGGCGATGGAAGCCTGCGGCGGCAGCGGTTCGCCTGCGTCCACGCGAACGACGCGCAACTGCAAGGCATCGAGCCGCATGGCCTTCCGGAACCAGTCGGCAAAACCGCCGAGCCGGGCGCGAATGGATTCCGGCGCTTCGCCGGTCTGGATGAGAAGGAGTGGATGTGTCACGACAGGTCCGATGTTCGTTGTGCCCCCCGCAGCATAGCGCCGCG
>DASTIS010000278.1:0-37323 GCA_035717365.1 Rhodanobacteraceae bacterium | reverse complement strand
CCCGGCGTCGCAGGCCGCTGCGGAAACCACCCGGCAGGCGATGCCCGAAACGATGGACATGCTGCGCCACGCCATCGCGGCACAAACGGTGGAAGGCAAGGATCAGGTGCCTGCCTTTGCGAGCTATCTGGCCGGCAAGCTGGAATCGGCCGGCTTCGCCAAATCCGACATCGAGATCATCCCGGTCGAACACACGGCGGCGCTGGTGGTGCACTACCACGGCAGCGACAGCAGCCTGAAACCCATCCTGCTGTCGGCGCACATGGACGTGGTCGCCGCCAATCCGAAGGACTGGCAGCGCGATCCGTTCAAACTGATCGAGGAGAACGGCTACCTGTACGGCCGCGGCGTGGCCGACATGAAGACGAATGTCATTGCGCTGGTGGAAACGTTCATGCGCTTCAAGCGCGAGGGCTTCGTGCCGAAGCGCGGTATGGTCATGGTCTTCTCCGGCGACGAGGAGACCGACATGGCCTCCACCCGCGAACTCGCGAAGCGCTACCACGATGCCGAATTCCTGCTCAACGCCGACGCCGGCGGCGGCACTTACGACGCCCATTACAAGCCCGTCATCTACGAAATCCAGGCCGCCGAAAAGACCTATGCCGATTTCAAGTTGACGGTGACATCAAAGGGCGGCCATTCCAGCGAACCGGACCCGCCGAAAAATGCCATCTATCGGCTGGCGAAAGCGCTCGAACGCATTGCCGCCTACCCATTCCCGGTGCGGCACAACGCGATCACGCTGGCGTCGCTGAAGGCGACCGGTGAGCACGGCAGCGGCCCGATTGCCGAGGCGATGCGCGCGTTCGCGGCGAATCCGGAGAATGCCAAGGCAGCCGCGACGCTTTCGGCCGATCCCGCCTACGTAGGCCAGATCCGCACCACCTGCATCGCCACCATGCTGGACGGTGGCCACGCTCTCAACGCATTGCCGCAGCGCGCCGATGCCAACGTCAACTGCCGCATCTTTCCCGGTATCCACGTGGCATCGATCAAGGCCACGCTCGCCAGGGTGATCGACGATCCGGGCGTCGAGATCACGGTGCGCCCACCGCCGCCGGTCGAGAGCCCGGCGTCGCCGCTGCGGCAGGACGTGGTGAAGGCGGTGACCGCGGCCCTCCACGAACGTTTTCCGGGTGTCGAGGTGGTGCCGGGCATGTCGGCCGGCGCGTCGGACAGTATGTATTTCCGCAACGCCGGCGTGCCGAGTTACGGCGTCGATCCCGATTTTGCCAAGCCCAACGACACTTTCGCCCACGGGCTGAACGAAAAGCTGCGTGCCTCCGAAGTCCCGGCGGCACTGGATTTCTGGCATAGCCTGCTGACCCGGCTGGCCAGGTAGGGGACCGATCGGAAGCGCTCGCCACGGGAGCCTGGCGTTTGTCGGCCAGATACCGCGATCGCCGCTAAAATGGCCGGTTTGCCGACCTCCGCAAACCCATGTCCGACCATCCTTCGGAAACCCGCCGCCGCCGCACCTTCGCGATCATCTCGCATCCGGACGCGGGCAAGACCACGCTGACCGAAAAATTGCTGCTGTTCGGCGGCGCGATCCAGATGGCCGGCGCGGTCAAGAGCCGCAAGACCGCGCGCCACGCGACCTCCGACTGGATGGCGCTGGAGAAGGAACGCGGCATCTCGGTGACCTCGTCGGTGATGCAGTTTCCCTACGACGAACGCATCGTGAATCTGTTGGATACACCCGGCCACGCGGATTTTTCCGAGGACACCTACCGCGTATTGACCGCGGTCGATTCCGCGCTGATGGTGATCGACTGCGCCAAGGGCGTCGAGGAACGCACCATCAAGTTGATGGAGGTTTGCCGGCTGCGCACCACGCCGATCATGACCTTCATCAACAAGCTCGACCGCGAGGGTCGCCCACCGATCGAGCTGCTGGATGAAATCGAATCGGTGCTGAAGATCCCGTGTGCGCCGGTGACCTGGCCGATCGGGATGGGCAAGCGCCTCAAGGGCGTGGTGCACCTCATCGACGACGAGGTGCACCTGTACGAAGCCGGGCGCAACTTCACGCGCCAGGATTCGACGATATTGGAAGGCCTGGGCGACCCCGAACTGGAACGGCGCATCGGCGCGGACATGCTCACCGAACTGCGCGACGAACTGGAACTCGTCCGCGGCGCCTCGCATCCATTCGAACTCGCCAAGTATCTCGCGGGCGAACAGACGCCGGTGTTTTTCGGCTCGGCCGTCAACAATTTCGGCGTGCAGCCGCTGCTGGATTTCTTCGTCGAACACGCGCCCTCGCCGCAGCCGCGTGCCACCACCACACGCGAAGTGTCGCCTGCAGAGGACAAGTTGTCGGGCTTCGTGTTCAAGATCCAGGCCAACATGGACCCGCAGCATCGCGATCGCGTGGCCTTCCTGCGCGTGTGCTCGGGCCGTTACAGGTCCGGCATGAAGGCGCTGCAGGTGCGCACCGGCAAGGAAGTGAAGCTCGCCAACGCGCTGACCTTCATGGCCTCCGAACGCGACATCGCCGAAACCGCGTATCCGGGCGACGTGATCGGCCTGCACAACCACGGCACCATCTCGATCGGCGACAGTTTCAGCGAAGGCGAGAAGTTGGTGTTCACCGGCATCCCCAACTTCGCGCCGGAACTGTTTCGCCGCGCGCATCTGCGCGATCCGCTGAAGATGAAGGCGCTGCGCGCCGGCCTCGCGCAACTGTCCGAGGAAGGCGCGACCCAGTTCTTCCGTCCGCTGATGTCGAACGATTTGATCCTCGGCGCGATCGGCGTGCTGCAATTCGACGTGGCGGCGTATCGGCTGAAAGACGAATACAACGTCGATTGCGCCTTCGAGAACGTCGGCGTGGTCATCTGCCGCTGGGTGCATTGCGACGATGCGAAAAAATTCGCCGAATTCCGCGAGCGCAATGCAACGCACCTCGCGCTGGATGCCGCCGGGCAGCTCGTCTATCTCGCGCCCACGCGCGTCAACCTCCAACTCGCGCAGGAACGTTGGCCCGAGGTCGCCTTCTCCGACACGCGCGAACGCGCCAGCGCGGCGACCTGACGGTGGGATAAAACCGGGGTCAGAGTGCAATTTCCGGCACCGTCTGTACAACTCGGTCGGACCAAGCTGGAAATTGCACTCTGACCCCGGTTTTTGGCTGACTCAGGCAACATGCCCGAAGAAGTCGCGCAGACTCGCCAGGATCATCTGCATGGCAATGGCCGCCAGGATCATGCCCATCAGGCGCTGGGTGATCGCAGTCACCTTGCCCGACAGGTAATGGCCGATCAGCGGGGCCGTGAACAACGCCGCCGACAGCAGGACCAGAAATGCTCCCAGTCCGAGCGCAAGGGCGACTTCCCGGCCATGCGCAAAGGCGTCCTGGCCCAGCACGATCATGCTGGCGATGGTGCCGGGGCCAACCAGCAACGGGATGGTCAGTGGATAGACCGCCACGTCCTCGGCCTCGGTGTCGGCGATCTCCGCGCTTTCCGAATGGGTCGGCGCATGCTGCCGGCTCGCCGTCCCTTGCACCATCGACAACGCGATCAACAGCACCAGCAGGCCACCCGCGAGGCGAAAATCGTCGATGGTGAGTCCGAACACATGCAGGATCGCTTCCCCGGCGACCGCGGAGACGACACACCCGATCGTCACGCCCAGCGATGCGGTCAGCGCGATCTTCCGCCGCACCGCATCCGAGGCGCCATCGGTCAGGGAAAGGAAGACGGGAATGTTGGCGATCGGGTTCATGATCGCAAACAGCGCAGTGAACACCTTGATGGCGAATGCCGGATCCATCGACGCCTCCTGCCCCTTCGTGATCGGATGGCCGTTCGGCGCAGCAGCCCCGCGGCCCTCGAAATACCGGGATGACGACAACCCCGTCCACCCGTCGCGCGTTGGCATCGTAGTCTATCCTGACTGCCCGGCCGCCACCCCCGCGCGGAGTGCGCGCGGGCATGCCGTTACACTGGCATGGGCGCACCAGCGTGTCGAAGGTGCCGCCTGGCACACGACCCGATCAACAGCAGGAGCAGGATCGAATGATGGAAACCATTTCCGAACAGCGCTGTTTCGGCGGCACGCAAGGTTTCTACCGACACCAGTCGGAAGCCTGCGCCGGCCCGATGACGTTTGCGGTGTACGCACCGCCCCAGGCCGCACACGGCAAGGTGCCGGTGCTGTACTACCTTGCCGGCCTCACCTGCACGCCCGAGACCTTCCCGATCAAGGCCGGCGCGCAGCGCGTCGCCGCCGAACTCGGCCTGATGCTGGTGGCACCCGATACCAGTCCGCGCGACACCGGCTTCGAGGGCGCGACCGACGACTGGGAATTCGGTGAAGCGGCGAGCTTCTATGTGGACGCCACGCAAGCGCCGTGGTCGTCGCGCTTCCGGATGGAGACCTACATCGTCGACGAATTGCGGTCGTTGGTCGAAAAACAATTCCCCGCGGATCCCGATCGTTGCGGCATCATGGGCCACTCGATGGGCGGCCACGGCGCGCTGACGCTGGCGCTGCGCCACCCGGGCCGCTACCGCTCGCTGTCGGCGCTGGCGCCGATCTCCGCGCCGACCCGGGTGCCTTGGGGCGAGCGCAAGATCTTCGTCATGTACCTCGGCCCCGACCGCGAGGAATGGAAGCGCCACGATGCCTGCGAACTGTTGCGCGCCGGCGCACGCTTCGACGGGGCCATCCTGGTCGATCAGGGCGAGGAAGACCCTTTCCTCAAGGAACAACTGCGCCCGGAACTGCTGGAGCAAGCCTGCGGGGAAGTCGGCCAGCCGCTGACCCTGCGCATGCAACCCGGCTACGACCACAGCTACTGGTTCGTGCAGAGTTTCATCGAGGACCACCTGCGCCACCACGCGTCCGCGTTGAATACGTGAAACCGGCCGGCCGCAAGCCGATGACCGCCCCATGCAAGTGATCGCCCACCGCGGCGGCGCCGGATTGCGGGTCGAGAACACGCTTGCGGCCTTCGCCAATGCCATCGACCTCGGCGCCGACGGCGCCGAACTCGACGTGCACCTGAGCCGCGATGGACAGGTCGTCGTGCACCACGACGATACGCTGAACGCCGACTATTGCCGTCGCGAGGACGGCGCCTGGCTCGATGACAAGCGGCCACCGTGCATCGCCGACGTCACTTTTGCGGATCTGCAACGTTATGACATCGGTGTCCCCCGGTCCGGCAGCGACTACGCGCGGCGCCATCCGCGGATCGTGCCGGTGCCCGGCCAGCGCATCCCCCTGCTCCGCCAGGTGATACAACTTGCGAAGACGCGCTCGCCGCACTTCCGTCTGGTCGTCGAAATCAAGACGCCGATGGAGGACGCGGCGCGGCAACCATGGCGGCGCCTGCTCGATGCCACGTTGGGCATCCTGCGCGAGGAAGATTTCTTCGCACGCGCCAGCCTGTGCTCATTCGACTGGGGCGTGCTGATGGCCGCGAAGCAGGCGCGCCCGAAGCTGTCGACGTGGTTCACGACCGCGCCCTCGAGCTGGTTCGAGCCCGGCCAGCCGCCGCGCGAAGACGACCCGCCTGGGCTCGATTATCTGCAGGCGCTGCTCAAGCTGTACGGATCGGGTGATGCGCCGTGGTACGCGGACCTCGACCCGAACGCGCTTCCCGGAGGCCATCCGGAAGCGATTGCATCCGCAGGCGGCGATGCCTGGTTCCTCTACGACCGCGACTGCAGCGCCGAACGTGTCCGCGCGTTGCACGGGCGGGGGCTACTGGTTGCAACCTGGTCGCTCAGCGGACCCGACCGCGATGGCCTCGACAGCTTGGCGCACATGGGCGTGGACGCAGTGTGCCTCGACGAACCCGACCTTGCGCCGGGAGCCGCGGCCTTGTCTTGACGCCTACAAGGTTGACACGTAATCGGCGAGTGCTTGCATGTCCGCCGTGTCGAGGTTGTGCGCAACGCCCTGCATGACCTTGGCGTTGCTGGTGCCGGTGCGGGTACCGTCGTTGTACGCTTTCAATTGTTCGAGGACATACGGAGCGTTCTGGCCGGCGAGCGCCGGGAAAGTTGACCACGCCGGTTGCGGCGCGGTGCTGGTGGGGTCGGGACGTGGGCCCCTGCCGTCGACGCCGTGGCAACCCTGGCAGGGTGGCACGCCTTGCACCGCGTCACCATCGTGGAACAGTGTGTAGCCACGCGAAAACTTCCGTGCCGTCCGGGGCGTGGACTTGCCCGGCAGTGAAGCGAAGTGCGCGGCCAGATTGCGCATGTCCTGATCGGTCAACGCCTTCACAAGAGGTTGCATCACCGCGTTCTCGCGAGCGCCGTTCTTGAACGAACGCAACTGCACGTACAGATAGGTTTCCGACTGCCCGGCGAGGTTCGGAAACGTCGGCGCGACCGCAATGCCCCTGGCGCCGTGACAGGCTGCACAGACGCCAGCCTTGGCCGCGCCGGCCGCCGCGTCGCCGTGCACCGGTTCCTGCTTGCGCAAATCGTCGAAGGATGCCGTCGCGGCCAGCGCCATGCCCGCGGCCATCGCCGCCGATACGACCGAGAACACGATTGCGGTGCGTGTTGCGAAGATCACGGCGCTGTCCTCACAGTTTCACGTTGAGCATCAGGCCAACCAGGTTGGCCCTGTAATGCCGCTGCGGGCCGAGATCGGTATAGATCCTGTGGTCGATCACCCGGTTGTCCTGCAGCCCGGCGTAGTGCCAGTCGGCGAAACTCCCGGTCGTGAAAATGTCGAACACCCGTATCCCGAACGTGCGCGAGAGGGCAACGTCGAGACCAAGTTGCACGGTGTTGATGTGATAGTGGTTGTCCGGAAAGGCATTGCCCGCGGCGTCGACGAACGGCTTCTGGGTGACGGGCAGTGCGCCGGGCGAAGCAAATACGTAGCCGACCCTGCCGAGTGCATAGGTGTAGGTGTAGCCCAAGTCGACACGCACGCGTCCGAAATCGTGGCGCAGCGTGAGCCCGGCGTTGTAATCGCGCTCGTGATCGATGCTCTGCCACTGGTTGGCGAGCGGGAACAGCGGGCCGCCCAGCGACGGATCGTCGCGGCCCGGTGCGCCCGTGACATCTTCGTTGTCGCCGACGTTGGAGAAGTTCAGATGCGAATCGTCGCGTCCGAGGTTGGCACTCATGCTGGTCATGGGCGAAGGTTGCCAGTCCCACGACAGCGAGAAGCCACGGTTGCGCGTAGCCTGCCGGCCGATCGCGGCACCGTAGTCGTCGCGCGTCGCGTATGCAATGGCCGAAATCGTGGCGGTGTCGCCGATCGGGTAGATCAGCGTCGCGTGCAACTTGTGTTCGATGCGGTTGCTCAGGTCGTACTTGCGCATCGCATCGGTGGTAAACGCGACGTTGCCGAGCGGCGGCGTCACGAAGCCGGGAAGCGCCGTAGAATAGAACGGCCTGTACGGGTCGTGGTTGTAGGGTCCGCCGTTGCGATACGCGAATTCGTAACTGACACGCAGCGTGCCCTTGCCAAGCGCACGATCGACCCACGCCAGCTTGATGCGTTGCTCGTTCACCAGTTTGCGTTCGCGGTATTTCGGCTGGTCGCGGTCGAAGCTGTAGGTCAGATTCAGCGTGTTGTCCTCGCCGAGGCGCAAGTCGATGCCGGTATCGAACACGGTGTTGGTGTAGCCGAACGGGATCGCCCGTACTTGGGTCACGTAGGACGAGAACAGCGGATTGCGCGGATCGAAGATGCCGATCTGGCGCGGAATGATGCTGCCCTGCGAACCGTTCTCGACGATGTAGCCGTACTGTCCAGTCAGCGGATTGAAGGCGAGGTAGTTGGTCTTGTTGTCTTCGCGGTACCAGCGCAGGCCCGCGTGCCAGCCGAATCCCGGGGACGGATGCAGCGTGATCCTGGCATCGAGCAGGCCGGTGTCGATGCGTGCGTTCGCGGTCTGCTGCGACAGCGCCGCGGGGGTGTTCCAGTTGGCGCAGTTGAAGGTGTAGTCGGCCGATGGCGAAATGAAAATGCCGCCGGTGCCGGTGCAGGCGACCGGCGGCAGCAGCGAATCGTTCTGGCGCATGGTGCCCCAGGCTGCGGCCATGGAGAATCGACCGTTCCACTTCAGGCGACGCGAAACCTCCGCGCGCAGGCTGTGGTAGTCGTTGTCGGGCTCCAGCGAAAACTGGCCCTGGTAGATGTTGGCGACCTGCGGCACGCCGACGACGTTATGCAGGGCAAAGGGGCTCTGGTAATTCAATTGGTCCTTGTGATTGCGGAAGAACGATCCCGAGTAGTCCAACTGGAATTGCCAGACCGTGCCGACGTCGCGCAGTCCCATGCTGACGTCGGTGGTGGTGAAGTCGATTGGGCGCACCGTTTCCAGCGCGCCGCCGTTGTCGCGAAGGATGTAGTTCAGATACATCGGGCCGCCCCACGGCCGATCACCGGTGCGCTTTTCATTGACGACCGACACGTAGGCGGTCCAGTCGCGGTAGAACCTGGTCTCGAAGCTGACACCTTCGCGTCTGCGCTCGAGTCCGATCGTCCGCCGCGGGCGCGTCTTGTCGACGGCCGCCACTTCGGCGGGCGTGCTGCCGCCGGGCACCAGCGGCGCGGGCAAGATCAGGTTGGTACTGCCGACGCCGTTCCACAACGGGTAGGCGTTGGTGGTGACGTCGTGCGGAATGTCGCGATAGAACGCCTCGATCTTGTAGGCGCCGTATTGCCCTGCCCGCAAACGGTAGTACTGGTCGGCGCCGCTCAACCTGCTGCCGCGGAGTTCCACGTACTGGCCGGTTTTCGGGTTGTCCGCGTACAGCGCGAACAAGCCGAGCGCCACACCATTCTTCCAGCCGGCGTATTGGCGGAAGAATTCGGCCTGGGTGTCGCCGCCCGGATGCAGGTAGCCCAATTGCAGGAAGCCCCAATAGACCCAGTCGCTGTTCTCGTACAACGGCGAGCCTTGTTCATCGCGTTGCGGCGGATAGGGATAAAGCACGCCGCTGGGCGTGCGCATCATGCCGGCATGCAGCCACGAAAACCCTCTTGGATCGGGCCACGAAAGCGGCGCCCAGCCGGTGGGATCGAGGGCGTTGCCGTACTGGATATCACCCACGCGCGCGCTGTCGCTGGAATCGGCCAACGCCCGCGAACCCACGAGGGATGCGAAGATGGCGATGGCCAGCGATGCAACGAATGTCTTGCGCATGGACTTTTGTCGCTCCCTCGCGCCGTGGCGGTGCTACTTGTGGAACCGCGAGCCGGATGGATTGTTGGAGCCGTGGATGTTGGCGTGGCAAGTCAGGCAGGCACGGCCCATCAGTCGCTCGTCCGGGGCAGGTCCGGTCGCCAAACCTGCCCTCGTCAGCAGATCGTTGGGGTGCCCGGTCATGGTGTGGCACTGCTGGCACAGCATCGGCACGGGCAGCACCAGCAGCGCCTGCTGGTTGGAGCCGTGCGGGTCATGGCATGTCAGGCAATCTTTGCGCACCGGCGCGTGCTCGAACAGGAACGGCCCGCGTTTCTCGGCATGGCAGGCATAACAGGTCTGGTTGACCGTGTCGGTCTTGATCAGGTTCGCGGTCAATGTGCCGTGCGGGTTGTGGCAATCGACGCAGGACATTTGCCCTTCCGGCAGCGGCATGTGCGAACGGCGGTTGAACTTGTTGCGGACGTCCTGGTGGCAACTCGCGCAAACCTGGTTCACCGAGCTGTTGGCCAGCACGCCCTCGGGCGACAGCCGCGCCATCGGATTGTGGCAATCGGTACATCCCAGCCCGCTTTGCTGGTGCACCGACCCGACCCAGTCCTGGCGTGCGCCGCCCTTGTGGCAGGCGAGGCACACGCCGACCTGGGTGTCGATCGGCGTTTTGGCATCACGGGTGAAGGCGATGATCAAACCAGGTCTGGTCGGATCCCTGGCGTGCGCAGAGCCGGGACCGTGGCAGGATTCACACGCCGCCGCGGCGCCCGTCCCCGCAGCGCCGGCGCGGAATGCCTGTACATGCAGCGAGTGCGAGGCCTGCACGTTTTCCAGCGCGTGACAGGCGACGCAGCTCTTGGCGCCGATCGCAATCGAATCGGACGCCAGCGGATTCTTCGCGATCGGCGCGCCATCGAACGACGTGGCCAAACCGTTGCCGAGGAAGGCGTGTCCATGCGGATGCGCAATCGCATCCGCGTCGCTGCGCATGTCGGTGCGCGGCAACATCCGCTTGAAGTCTTCGGTGGTCAATGCACTCGCCCGCAACGGGTCGGCATGCGGATTGCCACCGTTCGCAGTGGTGGTGGCTTGCGCAACGGTTGTCGGCAGGAGGCGGTTGAAATCCTGTTCGGTCAGCGCGCTTGAGAGCACGGCGGGGTCGACGACCTGCGCGGCGACATGCCTGGCGACCAGCAGTACGCCTGCAACGGCGAACAGGATGACCAGCGCGATGGCCGATCGCGGGCCCACTTTGCGCGTTGTTCGCTCAGACGAAGCCATGGTCAATACCGGAGACGCGTCCGGATCCCGGGAAATTCCGGCCCACCTGCGCCACGGCGTCGTGCGGGTGCAGGCTTTCCTGGTGTTCGACGCGGATGTGGAATGCTTCGATGCCATCGTCGGCATCGAGCGCACGCCGGATGCGGCGTGCCGAGTCTTCGCAGAACATGGGGTTTTCGCCGTTGATCAGCGCGAAGGCCTGCTCGTCCTCGCGCTTCACGACCGTCTGTACCGCAGTCCGGAGCGACCGCTCGATCCGATCGAGCAGGGCAATCAGGTTCAGAGGCGCGCCGTGGACGAAACGCACACTTATGCGCGCGACGCTGCGCTGGGCATGCGGCGTCGCAATCATGCCGCGTTCGCTGCCCAGCCATGCAACCACGGCGGCATGGTCCAGTGGTTCCCCCGTGCCGAAATCCGCCGCGAACTGCTGCTGGACCAGTTGGCGCGAGAGCGCGGCGGAAGCGGGACACGTCGAGGAATACACGACCTGTGTGCCGAGATCCAGGTGGAAGGCGTCGCCGACCAGGGCAGCTTCGATGGAAACCGGATAGGCCCGCCAGCCCAGGTGGTTGCTGCGCAACGCCTTCCTGCGCACCAGGTATTCGAAGTGGATGTCGATGCGCGCGCGGTCGGCCAGATCGTGGTGTGATCGCAGAAAGGCGCGCAGCAGCGATTCCAGCGCTCCCGCGTCGACGGCCTTCGTACCGAGGTGCCGATTCGCCAGCACGTACAGACGCGACATGTGGATGCCGCGTCGATTCCGACGCACCAGGTTCACGAAGGCGTCCACCCTGGCGTTGCAGCGCTGCAGATTGCCGTCACCGGCATCGAACTGAATCGGCATCTCGATCCCTTGCATGCCCACCCAGTCGATTGCGCCGTCGCCAAACGGCAGCGTCTCGGCGGCGACATCGGGCGCGGCGAAGGCCGAATCGTGATTCCTCAAGGGCCGTGACGCGGTCGTTGCCGGATGGACGTCGGTCTCCCGCCGGCTCGGTCCGGGATGAGGCAGCGTCGATGGAGCATTCGCGCTAGTCATGCAGGGCCAACGCCGGATTGCGCAATGCCGCCACCGCTGCCGCGGCGTTCACCTCGAGGCTCCCATCGACGACCCTGCTGCTGTGCATCAGGAGATCGTGGATCGCGCGTCCGCCCAGATCCGGCGCCAGCGACACCAGCAATGCGGCAATGCCGCTGACGTGCGCGGCTGCCATGGACGATCCGGAACTGAAGTCGTAGCCACCATCGGGTTGGGTTGTGAGGATGTCGAGGCCGGGGGCGCTCAAGACGCCGAGGGGCGCCCTCGACGCTCCACTCGTGCGCACGACGATGACGCCCGATGCCTCGACCGGAAATCCGTCGAGGTCGCCGTCCGGCGGCATCGCTGCGACAACGACGCGATTCTGTTTCAGGAGCTTCTCGAGCAGCATCGCAAGCAGCGGATCGGCGGGACCGCCCAGACTCAGGTTGACGATGCGGGCATCGGAATTGTCCAGCACCGCCGCCAGCGCCTTGGCGAGCGTGAAGGAATTGCAGCGCGCATCCGCACCGGATTCGGGCGGATACCAGCACGCCTTGTAGATGCTGAGCGTGGCCTCGGGCGCCATGCCCACGATGCCGATGTGGTTGTTGCCAATCGCGGCGATGATGCCGGCGACTTCGGTGCCGTGGTGGTCGCCGTCGAACGTCTCTGCATTCTGATCAACCTCGTTGTACACGCCGCGGAGCTGACCTCGCAGATCGGGGTGCCTGGTATCGACGCCGGTGTCCACCACCGCGATGTCGACGCCCTTGCCCCGGCTGTAGGCATGCGCGCGGGCGGCATCGGTACTGTTGAACCCGCGTTCGAGACTGACATAGGGATCGTTGTACCGGTGCGGTGCCGACGCAGGCCCGGAATAAACCGAAAAATTGCGCAACGGTTCGGCGAGCTGCACACGATCGTCTGCGGCAAGCTGCTCGAGCAACGCATCGCGGTCGGTTCCTTGCGCCGGTTCCAGCACAATGCAATAGAGATTGAGGGACTTGATGGGCCAGCTCTCGAGCTCGCGCCAGCCGTAGCGCCGCTGCAAGGCCGTGAGTGTGCGCGCCGCGCGCATGCCGGCGCCGCCGTAATGGCTTGCCGGGATGTAGCCCAGCAAACTGGAGCCCGCGTGCATCGCGGGAGGCGCCAGCGGATCGGCGACTGCCAGCACGATGTCGCGCCGGGCATCAAGCGATGCCGCGCCGACGGTTGGCGTGGATCGAGCAGCGGTGCTTCCGCCAAGGGGCGCCGCGGACTGTGCGTTCGCGGATACGCACCAAGCCATGGTCGCGGCGGCGATCAGGAGCGCGCCGGCTTTCATGGCGCGTTGCCAACGGGCTCCGCGAGGCGGATGTTGCGCGAGGCACGCAATTCCTGGAGAAGACGCGCGGACGTCGCCGGGGACCCCTTCACCACGACCGTGTACGCACCGACGGCGTTCGGGCCATCGACTACGCGCAGGTCGAAATCGTGCAGCAACTTGTCCCAGTTGGCCAATGTCATCGACGCATCCGGCGCGACGCGTATCGCGCCAGCGGGCTCCAGCAGCGCGGGCTGGCTGAGGGTCCGGTATTGCGGTGTCTGTTCCGACCACAACCTTGCGCCAAGCACGCCGATCCCGATCGCCTGCACCAGGACCGCGACGGCCAGGGCCCTGGTCAATCGGCTGCCCGAGTGCAGGCGATCCGGCAGTGTTTCCGGTTCGGGTGCGTCGAGGCGCTCGAACAGGTGCTTCAGGCCGGCGTTCACGTCGACTGCAACGTCCGCGGGCAATGCCAAGGCGCTGCGCAGCCGGCTTTGCTGGGCGAATTCGGTGCTGCAGGCCTCGCACTGCGCAAGGTGGTGCATCAACCATTCGCCTTGCTCCGGTGGAGCAGTGGCCTGCAGCACCCAAGGCATGATTTCCCAGGCGCGGGGGCAATCCTTGCCGGCATTGGTTTCGTTGATCATGACAATTTCTCTCGTTGTGCAGGCAATTCACCCGCGAGCACCGGAAGCACGTTGCGCAACTTGACGCGCGCGTGGAACAAACGTGCCTTCACGGTGCCGACCGGCGCCTGCGTGATGGTGGCGACCTCCTCGAGGCTGTTGCCGACCCCGTAAACCAGTTCGATCACGACCCGCTGGTCCGCTGACAGGTGCTCGAGTGCCTTGCCCAGCCAGTCGCGCAGTTGGCGATCCTCGTCCGGATCGTGCGACGGACCGCGTCCTTCCCGCAACGCGTAGTCGTCCACGGGTTGGTCGCCGCGCTGCCGCAGCGCCTTCAACCCGCATCGATAGGCGATGCCCATGAGCCACGTGGAAACCCGCGAATCGCCGTGGAAGCCATCGGCTTTGCGCCACGCGATCCAGAAGCAGTCGTTGATGATTTCCTCGATCAGGTCGGCACGCCGCGTCAACCGCGAAAGGAAGCGCGCCAGGCCGCCGTGGTAGGCACGATAGAGCGTCTCCAGTGCGACGCGATCGCCTGCCGCCATGCGCTTGAGGAGCAGGCGGTCGCGGGAATCGACCTCGTCTCGGGCTTCGGTCATCGATGCTGTGGAACGACCAGTCTCCAAGGTGGGTGCTCTTTCGGCGGCGGCAGGTTGCCTGGGGCCTGCGGATTCGCACGGTATGGGTGCGGGGAGGGCCTGACCTCAGAAGGACCAGGACACCGTTGCCAGCCATGGCGAGGCGACCCGGCCTCGGAGGTACCGGCGCGCGCCGGGATCGACCACGACGCGATCGACTTCGATCTGCCACGCGCCGTGGCTCCAAAGCAGTCCCGCCTGACCGTAACGGTAATAGCCGGTGTGATAGTGCTCATGGGGCGGGACCCCATAGGGCACCGCATAGCGTGCAACGCCGAGTCCTCCCGAAATGGAGAAGCCCCCGGCCATCGGCCAGTGGAAATTCAGATCGGCAGCCGGGTGCAGTGCGTGCCCATCGGCGCCCACGACGTGGACGCCAGACACACCGAAGGTCAGGACGTCGCGGTACAACAAGTACACGCCCGGCTCGTAAACGTCGGCGTCGAGGCGACCGGCGTAGTGGTAATAGACCAGGTTGGCCTGGATCCGCCAATTCGGCGAGAGTGTCCATGCGCGCGCTACCCGGGCCACGCCTGCGGAAAGATGGCCTGGAGAACGCAGCTCGACCCCGCCAGACAGCCCCAGCGACCACCCCGACGTCGTGGTCCAGGCAATGCCACCCTGCAGCGCCGGCGTTGGCGAGGTGATCGCGAGGCCACGATCCACCAACTGGGAAGTGACTGACACCGCGCCGTTCAGTTCCCCCGCGCGAGCGTGGACCGGAACCAGCACCCAGGTTGCAAGGCTCGCGGCGAGGAGCGCCCGGCCCGCGAGGGCGGCGAGCGTGCTGGCGACGGAATCGCGGCGACAGGGCGCCTTTCGCCGCTGCGCTCCGGTGTTGGCGCGAAGGCGATGCAGGATCAGGTTTCCACCGTCACGCATCATGCAACCGGCACTCCGACAATCGACGACGACCCAAGGCCGCCGTGGCGCAGAAGGTGCCCACAGGCGCGCATGGCTCACCGTGATACGCCATGGACATTTACGATCGGACCTGATCTCCGACGGCCACGCAATCCGACCAACGATCGGTGAAATGTGTCTCACAGTGCAGCCGGAGCGCGTCGGTACTTGTCGCCGGCAACATTCGAATGCGTGGCGGCCGTCCTCGGCCCGTGAAGCGGTTGGGCTGATTGCACTGGTGCGCCGGCGATCGTGTCAAGTCGGAATGCACATGGGCCGCCATCGCCCCACAGCCGGCCATTCAACCAAAGCGCGCCACACGGGCACCCATCCTGCAGACCCGTCGAGGCGATTCGGGGCATACGCGGTGCGGACGCCAACGAACCGCCAAGGCAGAAGTACACGCGATGGCAGGCATCCGATTGAGGACGGTTCGACGTTCCATGCTTGAACGAAGTACGCCCGTAAATGAATCGCAACTCCTCGACACACGCCGGGCTTTCGACAGTGTGGCCGCCGATTACGACGGCCCGCGCGGCAACAACGTGCTGATTCAGCGCATGCGGCGGGCACTGTGGAACGCCGTGTGCGACGAGCTCCCGCCGGGTTCGCGGCTGCTGGATCTCGGCTGTGGCACGGGGATCGACGCGGCCGAGTTCGCGCGCTGCGGCTATCACGTCACCGCCACCGACTGGTCGCCACGGATGGTCGAGCGCACGCGGGAGCTCGCTGCGCACGCTGCAACGCACTCCCGGATCGACGCCCGGCACGTCGGAATCCATCAACTCGACCGGATCGAAGGCGAGTTCGACGGGATCTATTCGGACCTGGGACCGCTGAACTGCGTGCCGGATCTCGGAGCGGCCGCGGTCGAGTGCGCCCGCCTGCTGCGGCCCGGCGGCAAGCTGGTGTGTTCGGTGATCGGCCGGATCTGTCCCTGGGAAATCGGCCACTACGTGTTGCGCAGGCGCTTCAAGCGCGCATGGGTGCGGGCTGCACGCGGCGCGACACCGGTCGGCATGAACCGTCACACGATCTGGACACGCTATTACCTGCCACGCGAGTTCTACCGGGCCTTCGCCGAGCATTTCTCGCTGTGCGGCTATCGCGCGCTTGGACTGTTCATGCCGCCGCCGTATCTGCTGGATTTCTACCGCCGTCATCGGCGGTGGTGCGATTCACTGGGTCGGCTCGACGATCGCCTGGGCACCGTGCCCATGTTGCGCGGCATGGGCGACCATTTCCTGATCGTGATGAGCGCGCGGGCGCGGTGATGACGACCGCCCGCATCAGCCTGTGGGGCGCCCGGACGATCACCGTCGATGGCGAGTCGCGCGCGCCCTTGACGATCGCCGCTGGCAAGATCTGCGCTTCGTTGCCCGAACACGCACACCGGATCGATCTGCGCGACCACGTGATCGCGCCGGGCCTGATCAACGCGCACGAGCATCTGCACGTCAATGCCGTGCCGCCATTGCCGATCGGCGCGCCCTTCCCGAACAGCTACGCGTGGATCGCGGCGTTCCGGGAACATTTCCACGAACCCGCGGTCGTCGCTGCGCTCGCCACCCCGAAAACATTGCGACTCAAGCACGGGGCACTGAAAAACCTGCTCGCGGGCACGACCTGCGTGGTGCACCACGATCCATGGCATCCGGTGCTCGACGCGGCGGACTTCCCGGTCGCGTTGCTGCGCAATTACGGTTGGAGCTATACGCTGGGCTGGCCCGCTTACGGGCCTCCGGTGCGCCAAAGTTTCGATGCCACGCCGGCCGATCGACCGTGGATGATCCATCTGGCCGAAGGCACCGATGCCACCGCGCAGGCGGAACTGGCCCAACTGGACGCGCTGGGTTGCCTTGCGGCGAACAGCGTGCTGGTGCACGGCGTCGGTCTGCGCGAACGCGATATCGATCGCGTGATCGAGAACGGCGCCGCGGTGGTCTGGTGTCCCACCAGCAATTGCAACCTGCTGGGGCGCACCCTCGATCCCCGTCGTCTGCAAGCAGCCAAACGGCTGGCACTGGGCAGCGATTCACGGCTAAGCGGCGCGCGAGATCTGCTCGAGGAACTGCGCGTCGCCGCCTTGGGCGCACTCGATGCGCGCGAGGCACTGGCGCTGGTGACCACCGATGCGGCACGCATCCTGCGGCTGCCGCAACATGGCAGTCTCGCGACCGGCCATCGGGCGGACCTGCTGGTCGTCCCTGACTCCGGTGGCGATGCGGCGCGGAGTGTGGTCGGCATCCGGCGCGACCGGATTCGCGCGGTGGTGCGCGATGGCGTACCGCGCATTGCCGACCCCGATTTTGCCGAGTGGTTCGAGGCGGCCGGCGTGACAACGGTACCGGTGACGCTGGACGGCCGGCCGAAACTGCTCGCCAAGGCGCTTGCCGATCCTGCGCTCATCGCGCTTGAGCCCGGGCTCGAACTGGTTGCACCTCGCGACGCACGCGTACGCGAACCCGCGCTTGCGGAGGGCCACGACTGATGTCGAGGATCGAAATGCTCGAGCCGCGTAACGCCTACGCCTTGTGGGCAGCGAGCTATCCGCCGCGCGCGCACAACCCGGTGATGCGGGCCGAGGAACGCGCGATGCTGGCGTTGCTGCCGGCGGACCTGCACGGACAATCGGTGCTCGACGTTGGCTGCGGCAGCGGACGCTACATGCTTCACGCGCTGGACCGTGGGGCGTCACGCATCACGGGTGTCGATCTCTCCGTCGAGATGCTGGAGCGCGCCAGCGCAGAACTGGGCGTAAACGGTCGTGGTGTCGCGATCGATCTGGTGCAGGGCAACCTGGAGAGGCTGCCGGTGCCGGATGCATGCGCAGACGTGACGATCTGCGGTCTGACGATCGGACACGTGGATCGGCTGCAACCCGCGCTGGCGGAATTGCGCCGCGTGACACGGCCCGGCGGCATCGTTCTGTGCAGCGACGTGCATCCGATCGGACACGCGCTCGGATGGGCGCGCGATTTCAAGTCCGGCGGCCGGCACCTGGCTGTCAAACACACGCCGCACCTCTACAGCGAATGGCACGCGGCCTGTGCAGCCGTGCGCCTGGACATCGTGCGGGTGCTGGAACCGATGCTCGACCCCGCGGAGATCCCTGCCGACGCCCACTTCGACCCGCTCGCGCTCGAGGTTCCGGTGGCGCTGGCGTTCCTGCTCCGGCGTCCATTCTGATCGCGTGTTCGTCTTCCGGCCATGACACATTCACCCAACACGCTGTTGATCAATCCGACCATCACGTCACGACACAGCGCGCGGTTTCCGTTGTCGCTGCTGAATCTGTCCGCGACGCTGGACAGAACCGGGAGCAGCCGGATTCTCGACGGCAATCTCGATCGCGACGTCGTCGGCGAAACCCTGCGCGTGCTGGAACGCGAACACTTCGATGCGGTCGGCATCAGCGTGATGGGCGGCCCGCACGTTGCGCCGGCGGTCGCCGTTTCCAAAGCCGTGCGGGAACGTCATCCGCACCTGCCGATCATCTGGGGCGGCTACTTCCCGACACTCAACACCGACGCGGCACTGGCTGCGCCTTACGTCGATTACGCAATCCGCGGGCAAGGCGAACAAGCGTTGTCGGAACTGATCGCGTCGCTTGGCGGGCACGGACCGGCGTTGCACGAAATCGCGGGATTGTCATGGAAAGACGCGCACGGCGTGACACACAACCCGGGCCGACCGTTTGCGCGCGGCGGGCACTCGTCGCTGCTGCCCTACGACAAGCTCGGCGACCCGCGCCGCTACCTCGCGCGCACCTACCTTGGTTCGCGCACCGTCGCGCACCAGGCGGCGCTCGGCTGCCGCTTCCGTTGTACCTTCTGCGGCGTAGCCGCGATGTTCGGCGGCGCGACCGCGTTGCCGCCGCTGGCGCGGTTCGAACAGGAACTGGGCTATCTGAAACACACGCTTGGCGCCGACTCGGTCCAGTACTTCGACCACAACTTCTTCGATCGCGAAGCGGACATGCTCCCGTTGCTGGAGATCATGGCGCACTTCGAGATGCCGTGGTGGTGCTTTGCGCGCACCGACGCCTTGCTGAACCTGTCCGGGCGCGCCTGGAAACTCGTGAAGAAGAGCCGATTGCGGATGGCGTTCATGGGCGCGGAATCGCCGGATCGTCAAATGTTGAAGGCCATCCGCAAGGGTACGCGGCCGGACCAGGCGCTGGCGGTCGCGGAGTTGTGCAAGCACATGGGCGTGATTCCGGAACTGTCCTTCATGGTTGCGCCGCCGGAGAACACGGAAGAGGAAACCGAGCACACCTTCGAGTTCATCCGCGATCTGAAACGGATCAACCCCGACTGCGAGATCATCGTCTACATCTACACCCCGCTTCCGGAAAGCAGCCTGCACCGGAAGGATCGAGGCAAGGGGCGTGCCCCGCCATTGTTCGACGTCCACGGCGAGCCCGTGGTGTTCCCGACCACCCTGGAGGAATGGACGCAGCCGCAATGGGTCGCGTATGCGTGCCACGCCGATGCGCCGTGGTTGAACGACAAGCTGCGCCGGCGCATCCACGACTTCGTGACGGTGCTGCGCTGCCGCTTTCCCACCGTGCAGGATTTGCGCGCGCCGCCGTGGGCCAAGTGTGGCATGAGCGCGATGGCGACGTGGCGCTACCGCTTTCGCAGGTACGACCGGCCGTGGGAATTGGACTTGGCCAACCGGGTGGTGCGTCTGCGCATGCCGCAGGTTTCTGGACTATAGGCAGCCCACGTGCACGTGGCGCAACTCAATTTCGTGCCCGCGCCCGATGGTCTTGGAATCGAGGCATTGCTTGGACGCTGGCCGTCGCTGGCGGATATTGCGGAGCTGACCGCGGGTGCCGGCATCCGGGTTTCGGTGCTGCAGGCGGCGTCGCGCGTCGAGCATCTCACGCGAAACGACGTTGATTATCACTTTGTCGACATCCGGAGCGCGGATACGGCCGAGCGCCGTGCCCGTCGCTTTGCGACGGTGCTGGCGGGTCTGGACGCCGACGTGTTGCACGCGCACGGTCTGGGTTTCGTCGAGGAAGCGGCCGCGATCGCCGGACAATTGTCACCGGCATTGCCGATCCTGTTCCAGGACCACGCGGACCGGCCGCCTCGTTGGTGGCGACGGCCGCGCCATCGCCGCCGCTTTGCAATGGCGTCCGGCATTGCCTTCACGGCCATCGACCAGGCGCAACCGTTCGTGGCGGCCGGCATGTTCGATCCTGCCACACGACTTTTTGCAATTCCCGAGTCAAGCAGCCGTTTCACGCCGGGCGATCGTTTGCGCGCACGCGCCGCGACGGACCTGTATGGCGACCCGTGCGTGCTGTGGGTGGGGCGCCTGGCCCGCGGCAAGGATCCCATGACGGTACTCGAAGGTGTCGCGCATGTCGCGTCGCGTCTGCCGGGTCTGCGGCTGTGGTGCGCGTTTGGGGCGGCACCGATGCTGGCTGAAGTGCGGGCGAGGATCGCCGACGACCCACGACTGGCGGGGCGGGTGCATCTGCTCGGCAAGGTGCCGCACGCGTGCGTCGAGTTGTTGCTCCGGTCGGCCGACCTGTACGTATCGGGCAGCCGTGCCGAGGGCAGCGGTTACGCTGCGATCGAGGCAATCGCCTGCGGCGCGATGCCCGTCTTGACGGATATTCCGGCGTTCCGCGCACTGACCGGCAATGGCCGCATCGGACATCTATGGCCGTGCGGTGACGCTGCGCATCTGGCCGACGCGCTGTTTCTCGCGGCAACCGAGCGAGCGTCGCCGCAACAGGTGCGCGCGCATTTCGACGCCACGCTTTCATTCGAAGCCGTGGGGCGTCTGTGGGCGAACGCCTATTCGCAAGTGCTCGATGGCTGGGGCGGGGAAACGACATGAAGCTCGCACTGGTGGTGCGGGGCGGCGTGGATCGCAGCGGCGAGTACCGGGTGATCCCGGTGTTGCTGGCATTGATCGAACGGTTGTCGCGCGCCCATGACGTACATGTCTTCGCTCTGGTGCAGGAGCCGGCGGCAGCGCGCTGGAAACTCGCCGGTGCCACCATCCACAACATCGGCCGTGGCCGGACCCATGTGCGCAGCATCGCGGCGATCCGCGCCGAACATCGGCGCGCACCCTTCGATCTGGTACATGCCGTTTTTGCGGGTCCGTGCGGCCTGATCGCGGTGGCCGCGGCCAAGCTGCTGCGGTTGCCGAACATGGTGCACTACACCAGTGGCGAACTCGTGGCGTTGCGCGATATCGGCTACGGCGGGCAACTGAACTGGAAAGGCCGGCTGTCCGAGCGCATCACCCTGCGATGCGCCAATGTCGTCACCGCGACCAGCGCGCCGATCATCGACGAGTTGCAGGCATTCGGCGTTCGGGCGCAGCGCGTGCCGTTGGGCGTGGACCTCCGGAAATGGCCTCCGCTGGCGCCGCACCCCCGTCACCAGGGACCGGCACGCCTGATCCATATCGCCAGCCTCAATCGCGTCAAGGATCAGCCGACCTTGCTGCATGCGCTGGCGAGGCTGGCAAAAACCGGCATCGACTTCGAGATGGACATCGTCGGCGTAGACACGTTGCAGGGCGAAATGCAGGAACTGCTGCATCGACTGGATCTGCACCGGCGCGTGCGGTTTCTCGGCTTCAAGACCCAACGCGAACTCCGCCCCGTCATGGAATCCGCCGACGTGCTGGTGATGTCGTCGCGCCACGAAGCCGGCCCGGCCGTTCTGCTCGAAGCGGCGGTGGCCGGCGTGCCGACCGTTGGCACGGCGGTGGGACACATCGTCGAATGGGCGCCCTCGGCGGCGCTGGCCGTACCCGTGGGCAATCCGGAACGCCTGGCGGACGCCATCCACACCCTGCTTGCCGACGAGGCACTCAGGCTGCGCGTCGCGCGCGCTGCGCAATGCAGGGCCTTGTCGGAAGACGCCGATTACACGGCGCGAACATTCGAAGCGCATTATCAGCGTCTGACCGCCGGCGCCCGCGGATGACACCGGCTACGCGAGCGTGGATGCCGAAAACCGGATTGCTGGGCGACACCCCACGCCGCGATTACACGAAGAAGCTGAGGTTGTTCAGTGCCTTCGCGCGGCCGGAACTGCGCGAGGCGATCGGCTCGCTGTGGCTGCCGGCGGGGTCGCGCGTGCTCGATGCCGGTTGCGGCACGGGCGAATCGGTCGGCTGGTTTCACGAATTGCTGCAAGGTCGCGGAACAGCGGTCGGGATGGATCTTGCCGCCGCACACGTCAAGGCGGCGCGCGGCCTCGCTCCGGCAAGCGCATCGATCGTGCAGGGCGACATGCTGCAACCGCCGTTCGCGGACGGCACGTTCGATCTCGTGTGGGCTTTCAATGCCCTCAATCACCTGCACGATCCCGTTGCCGGTGTGCGGAGTCTGGCGGATCTGCTGCGCCCGGGCGGAAGGATCGCGGTGGGGCAAAGCTCGCTGGTCCCGGACATGTACTTCGCGTGGGATGCCCGCCTCGAAGCGCGCGTCAACGAAGCGGTGCGCACGTATTACCGCGAACGGTACGGGCGCAGCGAGCGCGAATTCACTGCGGCCCGCTCGCTCGTTGGGTGGCTCCAGCGGGCAGGCTTGCGCGACGTGAGCGTCCACACGCGGATGATCGAGCGCACCCATCCGCTCGCCGAAGCAGACGAGCGCTATCTGTTCGAATGCATCTTCCGTGGCACCTGGGGCGAGCGCCTGCGGAAATACCTGAGCCCGGATGACTTCGCGGGAGTGGCAGGGCTGTGCGACCCGGGCGACGAAGCTTACGCGCTTCGTCGCCCGGACTTTCATTTTCTGCAAAGCCTCACGATTGCGGTGGGATCCCGATGAAATCACTTGCGGCGCCACTCGCTCGATGGCGGGCACCGTTGGGCCGTCGGGCGCCCGATGCGATCGTTCCCGCGCTCGTGGTGTCCTTCGCCATCTGGACGATGTATGTCCACCTCATTACCGCGACCCACGCCAGTTTTGCTGCATTGCTGGATTGGTTGCCTCTGGTGGCGCTGATCGCAGTGGTCGCAACGGTTGGATGGTCGTTCCTGGCCGAAACGGCCAAGCGAACCGGGCCAGGTTCGGCCGGTGGCACGCTGGCAGCCGACAGACTTGCTGCGCTGGAGATCGGGGAAAACCACTCCCGTGCAATACCGCTCGTGGTCGTTGCCCTGGCGTCACTGTGGGTGGGATTGCTCCTCGCCGGCATGCCCTACCCCTTGTTCTGGTGGCTTGCGTTGCTGGCCATGGGCTGCGCGTGGCTATGGAATCTCCGGGGAACGTCGCACGGTGTGCTGGGCAACACCTCCGGACGCCCCGCTTCGCAGAAGCACGCGGCATGGATCGTTTTCCTGGTTGGCGTGGCCGCCGTTGGCGTCACCCTGGTCGCGAACCGGCCGGACCCGGACGATGCCTTGCACCTGAGCATCCCGGCAACCTTGTTGCGGTTCCCGCAGCAACCGGTATTGCTGCACGACACGCTTTACCGGTTGCCGGATGCCCCCATCCTCGCGCCGTTTTACCGGTTGAACAGCTATGACGTCCTGATCGGTCTGCTGGCCCGGATTACGGGGGTCGACCTCCACGTCATTGCATATCTGGTGCTGCCACCGTTGCTCGCGATCTTCTGCGTGCTGACCTGGGTGTACCTGTTGCGGCGAATCGTGCCGGAGCGCTGGCCATCAGTGTTGCTGATCCTGTTCCTGGTCGTCCTGGCGCTCGGTGAAGTGCACCGCGCCTATGGCAATTTCGCGTTCGTGCGACTGTTTCAGGGCAAGGCGATCCTGGCCGCCTGCATGGTTCCCGTGATCGCCGGATCCGCCTTGTCGTTCGCCCGGAACGGCGGGCTGCGCCACTGGTTGTTGCTGTTTGCAGCGCAGACCGCGGCCGTGGGGGTCGCTGCGACAGCCCTTTTCGTGGCGCCTGCCGCTGCCCTGTTGGGGTTGGCGGGCGGTTGGTCGGCAGACGTGAAGAGCAGTCGGCGGTTCGCGCTGGGCTTTCTCGCTTCAACTTATGTATTTGCCGCCGCGTGGGCCATGACGTCTGCGACGCAGGGTGGCCAGGGGTTTGTCACCTCCAACCCGATGCCCACGGTGCCGCAGATACTCGACAATACGTGGGGTCCGTGGAGCACCGGCGTGCTGTTGGCAGCGCTGCTGGCTGCGTGGGCATTCGTGCGCGACCCGGCTCGAGCACGTTATCTGTCCGCCGGCGCCTTCTTCTTCCTGCTCGCGGTTCTCAATCCCTATACCTGCCGTTTCGTGGCGGACCATTTCGTCGGCGTGTACACGTATTGGCGATTGACCTGGGCCTTGCCGTTGCCATTCCTTATCGCCGTGATCCTCGATGGCGTCGTCGGGCGCGCCCTGCACATCCGACCAAAAGCGCTGGCGATGTGCATCTTCGCGCTGTTGACGGGATTTGCGGTAACGTTCGGATGGCGATTCGGAACCTTGCGTGCCGACAACGGCGTGACACTCGGTGTACCGCGGCTCAAGGTCTACCCGGTGGAATATCGGGTGGCCCGGCAGGTGGTCGAAGCCGTTCCGGAGACCGGTGTCGTGCTTGCGCCAAAACTGGTCGCCTTCTGGTTGCCAACCTTCGTCGTGCATCCACGGCTTCTGGGGGTGCGCGATCTCTATTTGACCCGGAGCTTTGCCCGGCCTGAAGCCGAAAGGCGAATTGCCCTGATGCAGTATGTCGCAGGGGAAGCACGATCAGACGATTCGGCAGTGCTGTTTGCGGATGCCATTGAACGGTACCAATTGACCGTCGTGGTGCTCAAGCACTCCGCGTCATGGCGCCAGGAAATGGAAAGCGTACTGGAAAGCTGCGCATTTCAGCCGCTCTCGTCCGGGCCCTACGACACATGGGGGCGGGACGCCAGCCGCGCGTCACTGGCGGCGAATCGCGTCCGCCGGCCCTGAGCAGTTGCCGGGCCAGCGCCACGCCTGCCGTCCGCCGTCGCACCGCGGATGCACGCGCAGGCGCAAGGCACACCCCCCTTGCAACCAAAGCCGTGCGGCGCGGGACTCACGTCTACGAGCCAACCCACCGTGCGCCCTGGATGCCAGGTTGCAACCGAAGCCGTGTGGCATGGAACAGATACCTGCCATGACGACATCCGCCTACAGACTGACCGATCCGCTTTCGCCCTACCTGGCGCTGACGCGTCATTTTGCACTGGTGGTGCAGATGGCGAGGCGCAACGTGACGGGTCGGTATCGCGGTTCGTTCGCTGGCCTGTTCTGGTCATTCCTCAATCCGCTGCTGGTGCTCGCGATCTACACCTTCGTGTTCGGGGTGATCTTCAAGTCGCGCTGGGATGCCCGGGCGACCGATCACTTCCAGTACGCCATGGTGTTGTTCGCCGGATTGAACATCAATACGTTCTTTGCGGAATGCGCCAATCGCGCCACCACGCTCATCGTCGAAAACGCAAGCTTCGTCAAACGCGTGGTATTTCCGCTTGAAACCCTCACCTGGAGCACGCTTGGCTCCGCGTTGTTCCACCTGTGCGTGTCCACGCTGGTGTTGTTGGCTGCCTCGCCGGTTGTCATGGGCCACATTCCGTGGACGGTGATCCTGTTCCCGATCGTCGTCATGTGCTTCCTGCCGTTCGTCGCCGGCACCGTCTGGCTGCTGGCGTCGCTGGGCGTCTATCTGCGCGATCTCAGGCAGGCGATCGGCATCGTCACCATGGCGATGATGTTCCTGGCGCCGATTGTCTATCCCAGGACCCTGGTCCCAATGCGGTACCAGGATCTTCTGTATCTGAACCCCCTCACGATCATTGCGGAGGCGTCGCAGAACGTTCTGGTTTTTGGCGAGCCGCCGGTCTGGGGTCACCTGGGCCTTTATGTGCTGGGGTCGGGGCTTTTTGCGTGGCTTGCGTTTGCCTGGTTCGAAAAGACGCGCAAGGGCTTCGCCGATGTCGTGTGACGATCCCGGCATCCGCGTGGAGGGGCTGTCCAAGCGTTACGAGGTCTACGCGCAGCCTGCCGACCGCCTCAAGCAGATGATCCTGCCACGCATGCAACGGGCGCTGGGTCGACCGGCGCATGCCTGGTTCAGGGAATTCTGGGCGTTGCGCGACGTCAGCTTCGACGTGCGCAAAGGCGAGACCGTCGGCATCGTGGGCCGCAATGGTTCGGGAAAGTCGACGCTGCTTCAGCTGATATGCGGAACGCTGAGCCCCACACTGGGGAAAGTTGCCGTGAGCGGCCGCGTTGCGGCACTGCTGGAATTGGGCGCGGGTTTCAACCCGGAATTCACGGGCAGGGAAAACGTCCGTCTCAGCGGGTTGCTGTACGGGCTGTCGGAGCGGGAGCTGGCCGCCTGCCACGAGGCCATCCTCGACTTTGCCGAGATCGGCGATTTCATCGACCAGCCGGTCAAGACCTACTCCAGCGGCATGTACGTACGGTTGGCCTTCGCGGTCGCGATCAATGTGTCACCGGACATCCTCGTCATCGACGAAGTTCTCTCGGTCGGCGACGAGGCTTTCCAGCGGAAGTGCTTCGCGCGCATCAACCGGATTCGGGCGAATGGCGCCACGGTGCTGTTCGTTTCGCATTCCGCAGGCACGGTGATCGAACTTTGCAACCGTGCGCTTTTGCTGGATCGCGGGGAATTGTTGACCGAGGGCAGTCCGAAATACGTCGTGTCGAGATACCAGAAAATACTGTATTCGCCCGCCGGGAAATATCAGTCGATCCGCGAACGGATCAGAACCGGGAAGGAAGCGGATGCCCTTCCTTTCGACGAACAGAGCGAACCCCGGGTGCGGACCTCATGCACCGCCGGGGTCGGCGATCCGGAGGGCCGCGGCGGGGCCCAGGCCGTTGACGGCGCCGTCACGACGCCCGTTGCAGCGAAAGCTGTCGGCAACGGCCCCGCAAAGGGAATGGATGGCTCGTTCTTCGAGGAGGGGCTGATTCCGAAAAGCACCTTCCACTATGACAACAGCGGTGCTTCCATCCTTGATCCGCACATCGAAACGCCGGATGGCCGGCGCGTCAACATCCTCGAGGCGCAACGTGAATACCTCTATGCCTACCGCGTGAAGTTCGATCGGACCGTCCGCGATGCGCGATGCGGCATGTTGATCAAGACCATCACCGGATTGGAGCTGGCCGGCTGCATCACGTCATGGCACGGGGACAGTTTGCCGAACGTGGACGCCGGAACCGAGTTGGAGGTGCGGTTCCGGTTTCCGTGCCTGTTTGCATCCGGAGCCTACTTTCTCAACGCAGGCGTGCAGGGCCGCCTCGGCGGGGAGCACGTCTATCTGGATCGATGGATCGACGGTGCGATGTTCAAGGTACTTCATGAACCGGGCAGGTTGGCGACAACCATGATGGACATTGGCATCAAGCCGGAAATCCACGTCAGCAACGGAGTGACCGCCTGATGAAGCGTGCGTTGCTCGTTTTCGGCATGCACCGGAGTGGTACTTCCGCAGCGGCGCGTGTCGTCAATTTGCTGGGCGCGGAGCTTGGGAACGATCTCGTCCCGCCGGGTCCCGACAACCCCGATGGCTTCTGGGAACATGCCGAAGCCGTGCGAATCAATGATGATCTCCTGCATGGCCTGGGACGCACGTGGTACGAAATGCGCGGCATTCCGGACGGATGGCTCGACTCTCCGCATGCGAAGGCCGCCGCGCAGCGCATCGGCGGGTTGATCGAGCGTGATTTTGCGGCGTCCGGCTTGTGCGCCGTCAAGGACCCGCGAATGTGCCTCGTTGCGCCATTGTGGATCGAGGCGTTCGAGACGAGGGGTTTTGAAGTCGATTGCCTATTCGTCGTGCGCGATCCAAGGGAAGTGGTCGAATCCATGCACCGACGCAACAAGTGGCCGCGTGCACCTCTTTATCTGATGTGGGTTCAATACCTCATGGAAGCCACGGCTGCGTCCGAGCATCGCAGCCGGGCCATGATCACCTATGACCGACTGCTTGCGGACTGGCGCGACAGCATGGCTCGCGTCGCCAGCGGGTTGCATTTGCGCTGGCCGATCACACCCGGTCGCGCGGTTTCGGAGGCCGTCGATGCCTTTCTCGACCCGCGTCGCCGGCATCACCAGGTGTTGCCGCGCGAAGCAGGCGGCACATGTGCGGCCATGCCGGAGCTGGCCGGCGCCCTCTATCGGGCCTGCCTCGGGATTGCTTCAGGGGAGGAGAAGTGGGACGCGATATCCGGCCGACATGATTCGTATCGTGAAATCGACCAGCTTTACGCGGCGCACGTGGATCATTTGCTGGCCGAACGGTGGGGCGCGGAAGGTCGAACGCAAACGGCGGAAGCGCGTTTGGTGGAGCAGGCCTCCGTAACCACCGCTGTCCACGACACGCTGCAAGCGTTGCAGGAGAGGCTGGATGCGCGCTTTGGATTGGTGGAGCAAAACCTGAAAACGATTGCGCAGCAAGCGCAGGCAATGGAAGCCGCCATGGCCGCCCGATGGGAGGCGCAGGCATCCGCAACGGGTGCGGTCCATGGCACGGTGCAGCAATTGCAGAATGAAGTATCCGCGCTTTCCGGCGAAACCGCGGCACGCTTCGACCGCCAACGCGAGAGCGTGATGGCCGTGGAGGCAAGGATCCAGCGTCAACACGCGCTGCTGAATACGATGTCCTTGCGGTTGGAACAGTCAGCCAACGACCGGGTGGCAGAGCATCCCGTCGCCAGCGATACGCTGCCGCAAACCGAACTGCAGAAGTTGCGGTCGGCGCTGGCGAACAGCGACGCCACGATCGCCGCCTTGTTCGCGTCTTCGAGCTGGAAACTGACAGCACCCATGCGCTGGTTCAGCGTGCACGTGCTGCGGCGTCCGCCGGCATTGGAGGGGCCCGTGGCAATCGGGGCGCCAGCAGCACCCGAGTCCGGTGGTGATCGGCCACCAGAGGCGATCTCCGTCGGTCGCTCCACGGCTGGCGCGGATGCTGCTGCCGAACCTGGCGCAGCCACTGCGAGGGAGAGGCGGGATCGTCGTGACAGGCGTCCCGAGTCCGTGGCATTTCGCTGGATGTAGGGCGTGTTTTGCGTTTCGGTTGGCGATGGGCAGGTAACAATGTCATGAGCGGCTGGAAAATGAATGGCAGGGCCGTTGGCGCGGCCCAGGGCGCGCAAGGTTCGCGGCGACCCGCAAATCCGGACACGGCCCGCGGGGCGGTGCTGGAAGGCCTGTTCGAGTCGGCGGCGGGAACGCGCGGCTTCGAATACGTCCCGATGGACGACGATCCGGCCGACCTTTCGAAGATCGACGTAAGTGCCATCGCGTTCTATCTGCCCCAGTTTCATCCGATACCCGAGAACGACGCGTGGTGGGGACGTGGGTTCACCGAATGGACCAATGTGTCCAAGGCGGCGCCGCAGTTCGCGGGGCACTATCAGCCGAGGCTGCCCGATGAACTTGGCTACTACGACCTGCGCGTCGTCGATGTGATGCGCCGACAGGTCGAGTTGGCACGGCATTACGGGCTGAAGGGGTTCTGCTTCCACTATTACTGGTTCAATGGCAGGCGATTGCTCGAGCGGCCGTTGCAACAGTTCCTGGATCACCCGGACATCGATTATCCGTTCTGCGTGTGCTGGGCCAACGAGAACTGGACACGGCGTTGGGACGGCCTCGAGGACGATGTGCTGATCCGGCAGGAACATTCGCCCGAGGACGATCTTGCGTTCATCGCCTCCCTCGAGCCCATGCTTCGGGACCCCCGCTACATCCGCGTGGACGGCCGCCCGCTGGTCGTGCTGTACCGGCCATCGCTGCTGCCCGACGCCGCGGCCACGCTGGAACGCTGGCGCGGGTACTGTCGAAGGGTCGGTATCGGCGAGCTGTTTCTTGCGATGGTGCAGTTCGACCTGGCAGATCCGCGTGTCCACGGATTCGATGCAGCCATCGAATTTCCGCCGCACAAACTCGCAAGCGGGCTGGAGCCGATCAACAAGCATCTGGACATCGTCAATCCTGCTTATCAGGGCAATGTGATCGAGTACGGGGACATCGTCGAACGCGCCAGACGAATCGAAGTGCCCGGTTACGACATGATCCGCGGCGTGTTCCCCTCCTGGGACAACGAGGCGCGCAAGCCGGGCGCCGGCTACACCTTCGTCAACGCCACACCCCAGCGATATCGCGACTGGCTCGGGCTGGCCATCGACTACGCGCGCAAACATCCGGTTGCCGGGGAGCGCATCGTATTCCTGAACGCATGGAACGAATGGGCAGAGGGCGCCTATCTCGAACCCGACCGCAGTTACGGCTATGCCTTCCTCGATCAAACCCGGCAGGCATTGCTCGAAGGCGGTGCCGAAGAGATGGAAACGATGACCCGTCGCATCGTGATCGTGTCGCATGACGCCCATCCGCATGGCGCGCAATACCTCGCCCTCAACATGGCGCGCCTGTACAGCGAGTGGTTCAAGTTCAAGGTGGACGTGGTGCTGCTTGGCGATGGGCGGTTGCGCGACGAGTTTGCCCGTTGGGCCACGGTCCATGATCTGGCCGGCGTCGAACCACTCGGGGCGGCGGCACAGCATCTCGCGCGCAGGCTTTACGCCGGCGGTGCCCGCCACGCCATCGCCAACACCACGGCTTCCGGGCTATTCGCCAGGACGCTCAAGGATGCCGGATTCCGGCTCATCAGCCTGATCCACGAACTGCCCGGCGTGATCCGCAGTTTTGGTTTGCTCGAACACGCCAAGGCACTCGTGGCGAATGTCGACGGCGTGGTGTTTCCCTCCGCAGACGTCCGGGACAGGTTCAACGAGTGCGTCGATCTATGGTCGGTCCGGACGGAAATACGTACCCAGGGTCTCTACAAACTCAACCGGCTCGCCGGTCCGGAGGGAAGAATCGAGGCGCGACGCCGGCTACGACAAAGGTTGGGTATTTCCGAGACTTCAAGAATTGCCTTATGCGTCGGCTATGCCGACCACCGCAAGGGAATCGACCTGTTTGTCGAGATCGGCATGCGGGTGATGCGGACACGCGACGACGTGCATTTCCTGTGGGTCGGGCATTTCGACGCGACACTTGAATCGGACGTTCGCGAATCCGTGCGCGCCGCCGGATTCGCGGACCGCTTCCACTTTCCCGGTATCGACCCCGATACCGATCTTTATTTCGCGGGCTCCGACGTTTACGCCCTGACCTCGCGCGAGGATCCGTTCCCGTCCGTGGTGCTGGAAGCGCTGCAGGCCGAGGTGCCGGTGATCGGCTTTGCCGGTGCGGGCGGTTTCGTCGAGCTGCTGGAGCGCGGCACGGGTGTGCTCGTACCCGCCTTCGATCTGGAGGCGTTCGGCAATGCCGTGCTCGGGTTGCTGGGCGACGAACCGCGTGCAAGGGCGATGGGCGCGCGCGGCCATGCACTGATCAACGAGGAATACGACTTCCGCAAGTACCTGTTCGATCTGCTGGAGTTGCTCGGATGCCCGTTCCCCAGAGTCTCGGTGATCATTCCCAACTACAACTATGCCCGCCACCTGCGCGACCGGATCGGCTCCATCGTCCGGCAGACCCTGCCGTTTTACGAAGTGATCATTCTCGACGACGCGTCGAATGACGACAGTGTCGCCGTCACCGAAAGGCTCGCCGCCGAATACGGGATCCCGTTGCGGCTGGTACCCAACAGCGTCAATTCCGGCTGCGTGTCGCGGCAATGGGCCAGGGGTATCGAACTCGCGCGCGGGGACCTGGTGTGGATTGCCGAAGCCGACGACCTGTGCGAGCCGGAGTTTCTCGAGAGCTTGACAGCCGCCATGAAGGATCGGGCGGTGGTGTTGGCCTACTGCCAGTCCCGGCAGATCGGCGAAACAGGCAATCTCCTCGCCAATACTTACCTTGGATACACCGATGACGTTTCACGCAGGCATTGGTTGCAGGCCTACAGGGAAATGGGGTCGGACGAAAACAGGAAGTATCTGGCCGTAAAAAACACGATTCCCAACGTGAGTGCCGTGCTGTTTCGCCGCGATGCGTTGCGGAATGCGATGGCGCGCGAACTCGAAACGATGTCGAACTTCAGGATAGCCGGTGACTGGGTCGCCTATCTCGCGGTACTCGAGCAGGGCGATATTGCCTTCGTGCCGGAATCGCTCAACCTGCATCGCAGGCATGCCTCCAGCGCCATCGCGGCAAGCGATCGGCGGGTACACATGCAGGAAGTGTTGCGGGTACAGCACCTGGTGTCCCAACGCTATGAACTCGGGCCGGACGTGCAGCAAAGCATGCTCGCCTATGTCGAGCACCTGCGCCGGCATTTCGGATTGGACGAAAGGGACGTCGAACGATTGAGGAAGCAATCGGTGGCCCAGTGATGGGATGGAGCGGACAGCCTGTTTCCCCAAGGCTGTCTCGGAAAAGTTCGTGGTTGGAGAGTCCGGGCGTTCCTCAGGGCTCCGCCAGGTCGCTGGTGTCCGCAGGCCGAGGTGCGATCCGTTGAATATCATCGATCTCGAGGAACGGCTCGATCGAAGGCTGCAAGGATCACGAGTTGCCGATTTCGCAGCCACGCGCGCGGCCGCGGTGGTCTGGTCCGACGCCGTGTGGTCGCTGGCCGGGTCGGCCGGTCCGCCAACCCTCACCGCCGACGAGATCGAGCACGCCTTTGCAGTCGCAAGCCGACCGGTATTCGTCTTTGGTGTTCATCGAAGTGGCACCACGTTGGTGCGCGACCTGCTCGACCATCACCCCGCTCTTTCGGTGTTGCCTTCCGAAGGCACCATGTTCACCCATTTCGCGTGGCACCTGAAGCGCCTGCGGCCGGATGACCGGCGGCGGTTCCTCGGCTGCGAATGGTTGCGGCGGCTCGCCAACCCGATCAACCAGCAACCTTATTGGTTGTTCGGGCGCTCGTCGGAAGCTGGTTCGCCATATGTCGAGTTCGCACGGGCCCTCATGGCCTGGTGGCCACTGGTCGAAGCGCGACTCGGGCAGCGCATCGCGTCCTGGCCACTGGTTGCGATCGCCCTGGCCTACGCCTATTGCACGGCAGGATTCCGGATCGGGTCCCCTTTGCGGCGATGGGTCGAGAAGACGCCCACCAATGAGCGCTTCCTGTCGCGCCTGACTGTGGAATTCCCGGAGGCAAAACTGCTCCACGTCGTCCGTCATCCTTGCGCGGTCTACGCGTCGCACCGACGCGCCGCACTGAATTCCGGCCGCTCCCTGAGCGAGGGCAGCCGGATCCTGCGGCAAATGCGCCGGTCGTACCGGGAGGCGGCAAACCGGTCGGCTCGGCCGGCTTCGGATGCGTACCTGCTTTTACGCTACGAGGATCTTCTCGAGGACACGCCAGGCAGTGTGCACCGCATGGCTTGCTTTCTCGGGATCCAGACGCTGCCCGTCATGATGCAACCGACGGTGAACGGCATCCCCGCCCCAAGCAACAGTTCTTATGGTGATGATGGACCAGCGGGGCGCTTGAACCACCGCCCTCCGGGCGACGCGTTCGGTGTGCTCACACGGCACGATCGCGAGCGACTCGGCGCGATGGTGGGCGACAGCGTTGAACGGCTCGGCTACCAGCTCGAGCCCGTGCCCGCATTGCGTCGAAAATGGTTGCGGATGATGACGCAGGCCGAATGGGTGGCCGATCGTCTCAAGGTGCGCCTGGCACGGTTCACTGTCCCGCGTCCGGAATGACGCGAATGCCGGCCGGCCGGAGAGTCGATCACGTCGGGCATGTCGCGCGTCGGATCGGAAACCGCCGGGAAGCCGGCCGCCATGTCACTTCCATCCCGTCGCCCGGGCCGCGCAACCGGCCGCCACTCTCCAGAGAATTCCGTTGCAAAACCCGGCGCGCACGCTGCGGGCGAGGGTCGCGAAAGCGGCAAGGTGCGATCCTTCCCGTGACTGGGCGCCTGCCTGTTCGGCCAGTTGTACGGCGCACTGACGCAGGCATAGCGTGCGTATCCTGCGGTTGGTTGCTGCCGCCGCGGCCTTGCGGAATATGCGTTCCTGATCAACATAAACATCCACCAGGCGCAATTGTGCGGTGGTTCGGCCGGCATGTTCACGCACCAGCACCAGGCTTTCGGGCAGCGCGCAGATTTCGCTGCGCGCTGCGAGTCGCAGCATGAAGTCGAAATCGGCACATATTGAAATGCCCTCGTCAAATCCACCGATCTCCTGGATCAATGATCGCTGTACGATTGTCGTGACTATCGATGGCACGACCTCGAACTTGAGGATGGATTCGAGGATGTGTCCTGAAACCGGCCTGTGCAGAAGGCTCGAACGCTCCGGCAGCGGTCTTTCGTCAGCGTCGACGAACGAATATCCAGTGCAGCTCCATCGGCAAGTTGCATGTGTGGCAAGTCTATTGAGTTGCAACGCCAGCTTTTCCGGCAGCCACAGGTCATCGGAGTCGAGGAACGCGACCCATTCGCCGCGCACATGGCGAAGTGCTGCACTGCGGGCCGAAGTGAGACCATGATGTTCGAGCCAGATCGGCCGCACGCGCGGATCGTCGATTGCTTCGAGATAGTCGCGCGTGCCGTCGGTCGAACCATCGTCCGCGACGACGAGTTCGAAGTCACGACAAGTTTGCGCGAGAACCGAATCGACTGCCTTGCGCAGCAGCGGCAGGCGGTTCCAGGTCGGGATGATGACGGAAACTTTCGGTGCTCTCACGGACAGGAGCCTCCTCGACTCGCTTGGCGACAGCCGCTCCAGGTTCCGCACTCACCGTCGCATCGTTTTCGCCGCCTTCCGATATCGCGTGTGCCAACGCCATGCGCACTGCGTACATCATGTCCATCCGCGGCACCTTGCGGGTCAGCCAGGTGAGGATTCGCCTGGGTTGCGGGGCCATCACCCAGTCCCGGTCGCGAAGCCACAGCTGCGCGCGCGCCATGTCGTTGCGCTCGCGGAGCTGTTCGGGCGAACGCCGGATGCGGCCCGCGACGAAGCGCGCTGCATCGAGTGGACCGCGTGACCATTCCAGACCCGGGAACGCGTGCAGCCACAACTCCGAGCAGGAAACCTGCGCGAGGGTCCGGCGGCGGGAAACCGCCCGAAGCAGCGGCGGACAATCGCGGGCGAGCGTCGCGAGCACGGTATCGGGAATCGCGTCCTGGTAATGACGCGCGACCATCTGCAGCGGCGGTAGTGCCCACCAGCATGCCCTGCCTCGCCACAGGAAAATCCATTCCTCCGGCTGCATGCTCCGCGCCAGCAGCGCGATGTCGTGCAGATGCATCAGGCGCAGGCTGCGCCCGCACATGTTGCCCGCTGCATGCAGCAGCAGGTGGGCCAGCAACGCGCTGCGCGACGGGTAGGGATTCAGGCCGGGCCGCGGCTCGCGCCGAAGAATCCGTTCGGTGATGTCGACGACGGATACCGGCAGCCGTTCGCGGATGCGGGCGTGCAGTTCGATGTTGACGGGCGTGTCGCGATGCTCGCCGAGCACCGCGGGCGGTACTCCCGCCGCGGGTTTGAACACCCGGTGCCGCCAGTCATCGAACGAGGGAACGTATCCGATTCCAAGCAGCAGCCTGGTCGCTGCATGCACGTCCTCCTCCCGGACCAGCAGGTCGATATCGGCCATCGGGCGGTCGCCGGGCGTGTAGAGGCCGAGCGCGTGCAATGCGGCGCCCTTGAGCGGAACCATCGCCAGTCCGGCGGCGTGCGACCGCGCGTCGATGTGTTCCAGCAGCGCCGCGATCCTGCGATGCCGGATCGCGACCTCTTCGTGCTGGTTTTCCAGGAACTGCCGCCAGCGCGGGTGTGTCCAACCTGAATGTTTACGCAGCAGCGGCGACACGCCGTGCGCTGTCGCGGCTGCCATCGCGAGCTGCCAATCGAGCTCGCTCCACGTCGGCGTTGGGCCGCCGGGGCACGCCAGTTCCGAGGCAAGCGCCTCGGTGGTGCGGCGCAGGCCCGCCCTAATGATTTTGAGCGGTGGCAGCACGGCGCAGCGGCATGGTGTGATGACTCGATGGCGCCGCGGTCGCGTCGCGATTGCGGTGAAGATGTTCGCTCGCGATCAAGGCATCCCATCGCGCGTCGAGCGCGGCAAACGCGCTGTCGTCGCCTCCCGGCGAATCGACGGCCGCCGATTGTTGCAGGGTGACCTGGTCGTGCAGCAGGTCGCGTATGCAACGGTAGAACGCGGAATCGTAGGTGCCGCGGAACATCATCGCCAGATCGCCGCTGTCTCGCCAATGCGTTTTCTCACCGAGTTGGGCCTTCACCTGTTCGTAAAAGCGCGTGTCCGGCAGCGGGTACGACACGCTGACGCCGATGTCGTCGGGCGCGGCGAGCGTGATCAGCTCGCGGGTCGCCAGCAGGTCCGCCAGTTGCTCGCCGAGATAGCCGAGCTGGATGAAGAAGCCGACGCGGATGCCCTGTGCGCCGAGCCGTTTGCGCGCGTCGATCAGCTTGCCGACCCGCGTGCCCTTGTCCATCGAGTCGAGTATGCGCTGGCTGCCGCTCTCCGCGCCAATCCATGCCTCGGCGCAACCGGCCCGCGCGAGCGCGGCGACCATCGCTTCGGTCGAGAGGTCCGCGCGCGTCTGGATGGTGAACGGCACGCCGCCGTCGGCAGCGTGCAGGCGTTCGGCGAATGCGTCGACCCATTGGGCGTGGAAGCCGAAGATGTCGTCGGCGAACCAGATGTGGTCGGGGTGGAACGTGTGCTTGAGGTAACTCATTTCCGCGGCGACTTCGGCCGCGTCGTTGCGCCGGTAATGGTTGCCCCAGATCGGCTTGGCGCACCAGTTGCAGTGGAACGGGCAGCCACGCGACGCCGTCATGTTGAGGCTGAAGTAACCGTGTCGTTCCAGCCACAGCGTCCGGTAGCGTTCGATGTCGACAAGGTCCCAGGCTGGGAGGCCGGCGAGTCGCGCATCCGGCGGCTGGGTGCCGAGGCGGGCCGTTCGCGGTTCCCCGCCGTCGCGGGTGGAAACGCCGGATAGCCCTGCCACCCAGCCTTGGGTATCGATGCCCGGGCTCGAATCCAGCCGCATGATCAACTGGACGAGCGCCGCGATACCTTCGCCCGTCAGCACCACGTCGGCGCCGGCGGAAAGAAACGCTTCCGGGCGGTCGGATGCGTCCGAACCGGCGACGATCACCCGCGCGCCGCGCGCGCGCGCCGATGCAATCATCCCGCATGCGGCTTCGCGCATCCGGCCAAGACACATCTTGGTCAGGAAGTTGAAGTTGTCCTCGTACAACACCACGACGTCCGGCCCGGCGTGCGACAGGGATGCTTCGTATGCCTCGACGCCATCGGCAAGCATCGCGTCGAACAGCGCAACACCATGTCCCATCCGCCGGAGCAATGCGGCGACCTGGATGGTGGCAAGCGGGGGGTAGGGCTTGCCGCGCTCCCACTGCTTGGGGTCGTAATTCAGGAAGTAGGAGTGGGTGACCTGGATCTTCAGCATCGGCGAGGAGGCCTTCTGGGGTGCCCGGCGGC
>DASTIS010000277.1:0-19669 GCA_035717365.1 Rhodanobacteraceae bacterium | reverse complement strand
ATCCGCGTGATGTTTCCATTCGCATCCACTTGCACGAGATCGCCCTGGCGAAGGCTGCTGGCGTCCGGCACCTCGACGTTCATGGTGCTGCCATTGCCGAGCCTGATCCGCACCATCCAGCTTTGGCTGGAACCGCTCTTGCCGATCGCGTTACCGGCAAAGCCGCCACCGACCGCGCCTCCGACCGTGGCAAGTTTCCTGCCCTTGCCCTTGCCGACCTGGTTGCCGAGCACACCGCCCGCGATCGCACCGATCACGGCACCGGCGGTGCCATGGTTGCCGCCCTGGGAAATGTTGTGCGTGACACTCTCGACGGTGCCGCATCGATCGCAGCGCAGATAGATCCCGTCGGACCGGACCAACACGCCATCGTGGGCGTTCTGCGCCGAAGCGATACCGATACCGGCGAGACCGATCAACATGATCGTGGCGAACAGAAGGAAAGACTTCGATTTCATGGCGGTCTCCAATAGTGGCCAGTCGTGGCCCGTTGTGGGCGGTTCGGCACACCGCATGCGGTCAGGGTACATCCGGACCCGGACGTATCACAGCATGCATGGTATTACCGACCACGTTGCGGCAGCATCGTTCGTGGCAGACACCTTCGATGTGCCCCACCCGGCCAGCCGGCAACGCGCGGCCACCGCGCCATGCCGGTACACCGGCGCCACCTCGGCTGCGGCGCGCCAGCGGCATCCGTCGGCTTGCTAAACTCGATGCTTTGCCGAAGGGCGTGCCCATGGCCCGATATGTCGCCGAACGCGTGATGCTCGGCGCGCAACCGCTGGTCGTGCTCCGCGACGATGCCGGTCGCCGCGTGCGCATCGCCTGCCACGGCGCGGCACTGCTGAATTTCGAAGTGCCACGGGGCGGCGAAATGTTCGATGTTGCGTCGGGTTATCGGGACGAAGCCGGGATCGAGCAACGCCCGGGATCGCACTTCGCGATCCTGGCGCCGTTTGCCGGACGCATCGGCAATGCGCGCTACCGTTTCGAAGACCATGAACACGATCTGCAACCCGGCGCACAAGGCGACGCACGCGGGATCATGCACGGCTTCGTGCGCGATTCGGATTTCACCGTCGCGGAACTTTCGGCGGCCGAATCCGCGGCGCACACGACGCTGACCACTTCGGCGATCCGCCCGCGCCCCGGCTATCCGTTTTCCATCGACCTCGCCGTCACCTTCACGCTGGACGCCGGTGGCCTCGGCCTCGAAGCCCGCATGCGCAACGTGGGCGACGCCGTCGCGCCCTGTTTCTTCGGCTGGCACGCGTACCTCCGGATGGGTGGGGGCATCGTCGATGACTGGTTGCTGCAGATCCAGGCGAGCACGCTGATCAGGACCGACACCAACCTCATCGCCCTCCCCGGCAAGGCTGCCTATGTGCCGCTGGACGACGCGCCGGCGTTCGATTTCCGCCAGTCGCGCCGGATCGCGAACGCCATTCTCGACGTGGGCTACACGGATCTCGACACAGGCCCCGACGGCCGCATCCGCACCCGACTCACCGATCCATCCGATGGTTTCGGCGTCGCAGTCTGGCAGGAACGCGGCGTGATGCATGCCTTCACGGCCGACACGTTGAAGCACGGCGCGCGCCGTGCCATCGCGCTGGAACCGATGGAATGCATGGCAGACGCGTTCAATCGACCCGAATGTACCGCCGCCATCCGACTCGAACCCGGCGCCGAGCGCAAGTTTCGCTGCGGCATTGAAGTCACATCCACCTGAATATCGCGTGCGTGCGCTACCGCCGCGAGGTGCCTCGCGCAGGCGTGCGCATCAACGGTTTTGTGTAGGAGCGGCGGAAGCCGCGACCGGCAAGCACGCGAATCACGAGAATTTCGGATCATCCGGATCGGGCCTTCCGGCCCTCCTACACGCGACCGGACGCTCACGGTCGCCGGAACGCCGGCTCCTGCGCGAGCGCGATGCCCAAACCACTTCGCTCCATCCGGGCTACTTGCTGCGGATCGCTCTTCCAATCTCCGATTCTTCATCATCGTCATTCCGGGGCTGCCCGCGCTGTTTGCGGGCAGAACCCGGAATCGGTTTTCCCGGCCAACGTGACAGGCCAGAGCTGGATGCCGGGTTCCGTTCGCGATGAAACTGCGAACGGTCCCGGAATGACGAAGAAACAAAGAGGCGGCGTTACTCGACGACGGCCGGCAGTTTCGCAGCAGCTTCCGTGTCGACCGTCAACTCGCCGTCGCGAACGTCCAGCATGACCTTGCCGCCTTCGGCGAGTTTGCCGAACAGCAGCTCGTCGGCGATCGCGCGCTTGATCCTGTCCTGGATCAGCCGCGCCATCGGACGGGCGCCCATCTGCTGATCGAAGCCGTGTTCGGCGAGCCAGTCGCGGGCCGCCGGCTCGACATTCAGGCTGACGCGCTTCTCAAGCAATTGAGTTTCCAGTTCAATCAAGAACTTGTCGACGACTCTCAAGATATGTTCGAAGTCGAGCGCCTTGAATTGCACGACCGCGTCGAGGCGGTTGCGGAACTCCGGCGTGAAGGTCCGGCGGATGACTTCCATCGCGTCGGTCGCCCGGTCCTGTTCCAGGAACCCGATGCCGCGGCTGGCGGCCTGGCGCGCACCGGCGTTGGTGGTCATTACCACGATCACGTTTCGGAAGTTGGCTTCGCGGCCGTTGGTGTCGGTGAGCACGCCATGGTCCATCACCTGCAACAGGATGTTGAACAGGTCAGGGTGCGCCTTCTCGATTTCATCCAGCAGCAGCACGCAGTGCGGGTGCTTGACCACCGATTCGGTGAGCAGGCCGCCCTGGTCGAACCCGACGTAGCCCGGAGGCGCGCCGATCAGCCGCGATACCGAGTGCGGTTCCATGTATTCGGACATGTCGAAACGCACCAGCTCGATGCCGAGTTGCAGCGCAAGCTGCCGGGTGACCTCGGTCTTGCCCACGCCGGTGGGGCCGGCAAACAGGAAATTGCCGATCGGCTTGTTGGGATCGCCCAGGCCCGAACGCGCCATCTTGATGGCCGAAGCCAGCGTGTCGATGGCCTGGTCCTGGCCGAAGATCACCATCTTCAGGTTGCGGTCGAGGTTGCGCAGCACGTCGCGGTCGGATGCCGAGACTTGCTTCTGCGGGATGCGCGCCATGCGCGCGACGATGTATTCGACCTCGCCCACGTCGACCTTGCCGGTGCGCTCGTCCTCGGGCAGCAGGCGCTGGTGGGCGCCAGCCTCGTCGATGACGTCAATGGCCTTGTCCGGCAGAAGGCGGTCGGGGATGTGTTTGACCGACAGATCGACCGCGGCCTTCAGGGCGTCGTCGCTGTAACTGACGTTGTGGTGCTCCTCGAAGCGCGATTTCAGGCCCTTGAGGATTTCCACCGTGTCGGCGACCGAAGGCTCGACCACGTCGATCTTCTGGAAGCGCCGGGCCAGTGCGCGGTCCTTCTCGAACACCCCACGGAATTCCTGGAAGGTGGTCGAACCGATGCAGCGCAACTCGCCCGAGGCCAACACCGGCTTGATCAGGTTGGACGCGTCCATGGTGCCGCCCGAAGCCGAACCCGCGCCGATGATGGTGTGGATCTCGTCGACGAACAGGATCGCGTTGGGATCCTTCTTGAGTTGCGCGATCACGGCCTTCAAGCGCTTCTCGAAATCGCCGCGATACTTGGTGCCCGCGACCAGCGCCCCGAGGTCCAGCGCCCAGACGGTCGCGTCTTCAAGCACCGCCGGAACTTTGCCCTCGGTGATGCGCAGCGCCAGGCCTTCCGCCAACGCGGTCTTGCCGACGCCGGATTCCCCCACGTACAACGGGTTGTTCTTGCGGCGCCGGCACAGCACCTGGACCGTGCGCTCGATCTCTTCCTCGCGGCCGATCAGCGGGTCGATCTTGCCCTGCTGTGCGCGCTCGTTGAGGTTGGTCGCATATTCGACCAGCGCGTTGTCCTTGTCCTTGCCGTCGGGTTCGCCCTCGGCGCCGGCCTCTCCGGCCGCAGGCGCGTCGGCCGATTCATGTTCATGGCCGATCTTGGCGATGCCGTGCGAAACGTAGTTGACCACGTCCAGCCGTTCGACTTCCTGCTGGTGCAGGAAGTACACGGCGTGCGAATCCTTCTCGCCGAAGATCGCAACCAGCACGTTGGCGCCGGTAACTTCCTTGCGGCCCGAGGATTGCACATGGTAGACGGCGCGCTGCAACACGCGCTGGAAACCCAGCGTGGGTTGGGTATCGCGCTCGTCGCCGGTCGGCAGCACCGGCACGGTCTCGGTAATGATCGAACGCAGGTCCTTGGCAAGCTTGTCAAGGTCCGTGCCGCAACCACGCAGGACCGTCGCGGCGGTCGGGTTGGCCAGCAGCGCAAGCAGCAGGTGCTCCACGGTCATGAACTCGTGGCGCTGCTCGCGGGCCTCCTTGTAGCACTGGCCGATGGTGAATTCGAGGTCCTTGCTGAACATGTTTCGGGTCTCCGGGATCTCTTTGTCCTGATATGGGGGCAGTTACAATTTTTCCATCGTGCAAAGCAACGGATGCTGATGGATACGCGAAAATTCGTTCACCTGCGTCACCTTGCTTTCTGCAACCTCGCGGCTGAACACCCCGCAAACGCCCTTGCCGCGGGTATGCACGTGCAACATCACCTGGGTGGCCCGTTCGCGTGCCATGTTGAAAAAGGTCTCCAGCACCGCCACCACGAATTCCATGGGCGTGTAATCGTCGTTGAGCAGCACCACTTGGTACAGCGGCGGCCGTTCCGTCTCGGGTCGGCTGGTTTCGACGACGACGCCCTGTTCGCGTTCGGTTTCGTTGTCGGTCGTTTTTCCTGAAGTCATGGGATCGGTTCGCTTTGCCCGAGTATATGCCGGCTGCCGCCTGCAGGTGATAGCGGAACGTCACATCAGATGATGGCAAAATGGTGCAATTTCCAGTGCAGCGCAACATGGACGGTATGGACAAATTCGCCACAAGCCCCGGGCCGACCTCGATCTGGTGCCCGCACGTCACCGTGGCCTGCGTCGTGGCCGACGGCGACCGGTTCCTGATGGTCGAGGAGGACGTCCGCGGCGAGCTTCGTTTCAACCAGCCAGCGGGGCACCTCGAGGCGGGGGAAACCCTCCAGGCCGCCGCGTGCCGCGAGACGCTCGAGGAAACCGGCTGGGACATCGCGCTGGACCACGTCATCGGCGTCCAGCAGTGGCACAGCCCGGTGCACAGGCACCACGTCGTGCGCTTCGCGTTCGCGGGCCATCCGTTGCGGCACCACCCGGAGCGCAGCCTCGACCACGGGATCGCACGCACCGCGTGGATGACCTACGCCGAGATCGCCGCGGCCGGGGCACGCCTGCGCAGCCCGCTGGTGTTGACCACGCTGGACGACTGGCTGGCGGGGCAGCGCCTGCCCCTGACCGTCCTGCGCTCGCTGCTGCCTGCGCGCGGAGCGTGAGCATGCGCGTCGTGGTGGGCATGTCGGGCGGCGTCGATTCGTCGGTGGCTGCGCTGTTGCTGAAGCGCGCCGGCCACGACACGGTGGGCCTGTTCATGCAGAACTGGGAAGACGACAGCTCCGGCGGGGAAGGCACGTCCGGCTGCCGTGCCGATATCGATCGCAAGGACGCGCTCGCGGTATGCGCCAGGCTCGACATCCCGTTCCACGACGCCAATTTCGCGGCCGAGTACCGCGAGCGCGTATTCGCGCATTTCCTCGATGAATATCGCGCGGGCCGCACGCCGAATCCCGACGTGTTGTGCAACCGCGAGATCAAGTTCGGCAGCTTCCTCGACGCCGCACGTGCCGATGGCGCCGAGAGGATCGCAACCGGCCACTACGCGCGCAACGATCGCGTCGATGGCCGTTGGCGCCTGTTGCGCGCCCGCGACCACGGCAAGGACCAGACCTACTTCCTGCACACCCTCGACCAGGACCAGCTCGGCGCCACGCTGTTTCCACTGGGCGGGATTCAGAAATCCGAGGTGCGGCGCATCGCGGATGAATCCGGGCTGCCCGTCGCGGCGAAGAAGGATTCGACCGGGATCTGCTTCATCGGCGAGCGCGACTTCCGGGCGTTTCTCGCGGCGTACCTGCCGGCGCGGCCGGGCGAACTGCGAACCCCGCAGGGCAGTGTCATCGGCGAGCACCAGGGCGCGATGTTCTATACCCCCGGACAGCGCTCCGGCCTGCGCCTCGGCGGGCATGCCGGTGGCAGTGGCGATGCGTGGTACGTGGTGGGCAAGAACGTCGCGACCAACGTCGTCTACGTCGATCAGGGCCGCGACAGCGCGTGGCTGCAATCGCGTTCGCTAACCGCCTCCGGCGCGCACTGGATCGCGGGCGCGCCTCCCGCAGCGGAGTTCGAATGTTCGGCCATGGCCCGTTATCGGCAGCCTCCGCAGGCGTGCCGGGTGTCGGTCGAAGGCGACCGTTGCCGGGTGTGCTTCGAACTCCCGCAACGCGCGGTCGCGCCCGGCCAGTCGGTGGTGTTCTACCGCGGCGAGGAATGCCTCGGTGGCGCGGTCATCGATGCCACCGATGCGCCGCCGATCGGAAGCGTGGCATGAAGGAAACCCGAGTCCTCGCGCTGGCCGGGGTTTTCCAGGCGGTTTCGCTGGTCCGCGCCATCGCGCGCACGGGCGATTGCGACGACGAGGCGCTGGAAGCGAGCCTCGCCAGCGTGTTCAAACTGGAATCCGACAGTGCCGCGGACGTCTTCGGCGGCAATGTCGGCGTACGGCACGGCCTGCGCGTGTTGATCGAGCAGGTGGAAGGCGACGACCGCGACCTGCCGCTGTTCCACATGCTCGTCAATGTGCTCAAGCTGGAGCGCAGCCTCGCGCGCAATCCGGCCGTCAACCGGCGCCTCGGTGAAGGGCTGCACGGCATGCAGCGCCAGTTGCAGCACTTCCCCGTCAGCCATCCGACGATCGTCGCGCGGCTTGCCGACCTCTACACGGACAACCTGTCACCGTTGAAACCGCACATCACGGTGGTCGGCAATCCGCTGTACCTCCAGCAACCCGCGCAGACGCAACGTGTTCGCGCGCTGCTGCTGGCCGGCCTGCGTGCGGCCGTGCTGTGGCACCAACTCGGCGGCAGGCGCCGGCACCTGCTGTTCCGGGCGCAGCGCGAAGTGATGATCGCGCGCGGCATGCTCACCGGGGCCGCCTTGCGCGGGTAACCGCTCTTGCAGGTTGGGTTGACGCCGGATTTGATCCGGGGGAAGCCCAACGTCGCCGGTCGCGCGCATGGCGCGCTCCTACGCAGGAGCCCAACGCAAGATGTTGGGCTTCCCCGATGGAGCCGGGTCAACCCAACCTACGGCGCTTTCGTAGGTTGGGTTGAGCGTAGCGAAGCCCAACTCGGATGCTCGACAATGTTGGGCTTCCCCGATGGAACCGGGTCGGCCCAACCTGCGAAGCTGACATGATTTGGGCTACCGTGTAGCCTTATGCGCCTTGTGCCTTGCATAATGGGGAGAGGATGAAGCGGTTCGTCGCTGCGGCAGTCCGCCCGTTTTTCCGTCTCTACGAAAAATGGAAGCAGGACACCCTCTACGAGGGGGACTTCCGGCCCAGCGTCAGCATCCTCAAATTGTCCGGCCTGGCCCTGTTCGTCGGCGGGGCGGCCGCCGTCGTCGCATGGATCCTGTACCGGTTGATCGGCCTGGTCACGCACCTGGCCTTTGCCGGCGAATGGGCATTCGCCTTCACGCCGCCGTCCGCCTTTGACGCACCATGGTGGGCGATCATCCTGGCGCCGGTCGTCGGCGGCCTCATCATCGGCATCATGGCGCGTTACGGCACCGACCTCATCCGCGGGCACGGAATTCCCGAGGCCCTGGAGGCGATCCTGTACCGCAAGAGCAAGATGACGGCCAAGGTGGCCGTCCTGAAACCCATTTCCTCGGCGATCGCCATCGGCACGGGGGGTCCGTTCGGCGCCGAAGGGCCGATCATCATGACGGCGGGTGCGTTCGGCTCGCTGTTCGCGCAGACGTTCTACCTGACGTCGATCGAGCGGCGCACGCTGCTGGTGGCCGGAGCCTGCGCCGGGATGGCCGCCACCTTCGCCACGCCCATCGCCGCCACGCTGGTGGGCGTGGAAATGCTGCTGTTCGAGCTGCGTCCGCGCAGCACGATTCCGGTGGCCATCGCGTGTTTCGTGGCGTCCTCGCTCAGGCCGTTCCTGATCGGGCCGGGACCGTTGTTCCCGATCGCCATCGACTTCCACCTGAGCATCGCCGACCTCGGCATGGCTGCCGTCAGTGGATTGCTGGCCGGATTGCTGGCCACGCTCGTGACCACGCTGGTGTACAAGGCCGAGGATCTCTACAACAAACTCCCGGTGCACTGGATGTGGTGGCCCGCCATCGGCGCCCTGGTCGTGGGCATCGGCGGCGTCATCGACCCCCAGACGCTGGGCGTGGGTTACGACATCATCGACCAGCTCCTCAACGGCAAGATCGTCGGGGTGGGCATCGTGATCTTCATGGTCGTCAAGGCGGTGATCTGGATCACCTACCTGAGCTCCGGCACCTCGGGCGGCACGCTGGCACCGCTGCTCGCGCTGGGTGCGGGCCTGGGTGGCCTCGAGGCGATGTTTTTCCCGGGGCCCGATCCCCTGTTGTGGCCGTTGCTCGGCATGGGCGCGATGCTGGCTGCAGTCATGCGCATGCCGTTCACCTCGATCATGTTCGCGGTGGAGCTGACCGGCAATTCCAGCGTGATGCCGGCGTTGCTGATCACGTGCACGGCGGCCTACGGCACCAGCGTGTTCCTGATGAAGCGCTCCATCCTCACGGAAAAAATCGCACGCCACGGCCTGGACATCTTCCGCCCGTACACGGTCAACCGCCTGGAGTACATGCCCGTGAAAGGCGTGATGAATCGCGAAGTGCTCAGCGTGCCCGCCGACATCAGCGTGCGTGAACTTGCCGACCGGTATTTTGGTGCCAACCAGAAATACCGCGCCTACCCGGTGGTGGACGCCGACGGCAGCCTGCTCAACGTGGTCGATCGCAGCCATCTGCAGGCGTGGTTGGCTGCCGACCCCGGCGGCAGCGCGCGACTGGCCGACGTGATCGACAGGGATCCGGTGGTGGCCTACCCTGAGGAAAGTTGCAAGAGCGTGGCCATCCGTGCCGCGGTTGAAAAACTCGCGCGTGTTCCCGTGGTCAGCCGCGACGACCGCAAGCTGCTCGGCATGGTGACGCGTTATGACCTGCTCAACATGTACGCCCACGATTTCGACGAAGAACACCTGCGCGAGCGGTTTATCCGCAACCCCCGCAAGCACGGCGAAGGGCCGTAGAAGAATCCGGAACTCCGGGCGCACGACGAGCCGACCGGGCAGGAAACCACCGTTTGCGCGATAATGGACGGCCAATCGGCGTCGTTTCATCTGTCACGACACCGACGGCGTGCGCCGCATCAAGGAGAACACCATGCAAGATTCTTTCGGGATCCGCGACACCCTCGAAGTCGACGGCAAGTCGTATCAGATCGCCAGCCTTGCGAAACTCGGCAAGCAGTTCGACCTCGAGCACCTGCCCTATTCGATCAAGGTGCTGCTGGAAAACCTGCTGCGCAACGAAGACGACAACGAGGTGACGCGGGCGCAGATCGAGGCCGTTGCGAAGTGGGACCCGAAAGCCGAGCCCTCCAGGGAAATTTCGTTCCTGCCGGCCCGCGTGGTCCTGCAGGACTTCACCGGCGTGCCGTGCGTGGTCGATCTTGCCGCGATGCGCGACGCGATGGTGGCGCTGGGTGGCGATCCGAAGAAGATCAACCCGCAGTCGCCGTGCGAACTGGTGATCGACCACTCGGTACAGGTCGACGTGTTCGGCGAAGCCGACGCGCTGGCCCGCAACGCCGAAATCGAATTCCAGCGCAACCACGAACGCTACGCGTTCCTGCGCTGGGGCCAGAAGGCGCTGGAGGACTTCCGGGTGGTCCCGCCGTCAACGGGCATCGTGCACCAGGTCAACCTCGAATATCTGTCGCGCGTGGTGATGACCCGCGACATCGACGGCCAGACCTGGGCCTTTCCCGACACCCTGTTCGGCACCGACTCGCACACCACGATGGTCAATGGCCTCGGTGTGCTCGGCTGGGGCGTCGGCGGCATCGAGGCCGAGGCCGCGATGCTGGGCCAGGGCTCGTCAATGCTGATCCCCCAGGTCGTCGGCTTCCGCTTCACGGGCAAGCTGCCGGAAGGCGCGACCGCGACCGACCTGGTGCTGACCGTCACCCAGATGCTGCGCAAGCACGGCGTGGTCGGCAAGTTCGTCGAGTTCTTCGGCCCCGGCCTCAAGCACCTGCCGCTTGCCGACCGTGCGACGCTCGGCAACATGTCACCCGAATACGGCGCCACCTGCGCGATCTGTCCGATCGACGCGGAATCGCTCAACTACCTGCGTTTGTCGGGTCGCGACGAAAAGCACGTCAAGCTGATCGAGACGTACGCCCGGGCGCAGGGACTGTGGCACGACGCCGACGCGCCCGAAGCGTCATTCAGCACGGTGATCGACCTCGACCTTGCGAGCGTGGTGCCGTCGCTGGCCGGTCCCAAGCGCCCGCAGGATCGCGTGCTGCTGTCCGACATGCCGGGCAGCTACAAGGCGGCGATGCACGCGCTCGGCGAGAACGGCAAGGCCAAGTGGGACAAGCAGAAGGAACGCTTCCTGAACGAAGGCGGCAGCACCGCGGTGGGTCGCGCCGAAAGCCAGGACGAGCCCTCCCCGGAGGTTTGCCCCCACGCCGAGCACTGCGAGTTGGAAGACGGTTCGGTGGTGATTGCCGCGATCACCTCGTGCACCAATACGTCGAATCCATCGGTGATGATCGGCGCCGGCCTGCTCGCGCGCAAGGCGGCAGCGCTCGGCCTGAAGCCGCAGCCGTGGGTCAAGACATCGCTGGCACCCGGCTCCAAAGTGGTGACCGACTACCTCGAGAAAACCGGCCTGATGGGGGACCTCCAGAAACTCGGCTTCTACCTGGTCGGCTACGGCTGCACCACCTGCATCGGCAATTCCGGCCCGTTGCCCGAAGACGTCAGCAAACGGGTCGCCGACAACGATTTCGCGGTCGCGGCGGTGTTGTCCGGCAACCGCAACTTCGAGGGCCGCATCCATTCCGAGGTCAAGATGAACTACCTCGCCTCGCCGCCGTTGGTAGTGGCGTTCGCGATCGCCGGCACCATCGACATCGACCTGTCGAAGCAGCCACTGGGCAAGGGCAAGGATGGCAAGGAGGTTTTCCTCAAGGACATCTGGCCGAGCAACCGGGAAATCGCCGACCTCGTCACCAGTTCGGTCACCGCCGAGATGTTCTCGAAGAACTACGCCGAAGTGTTCAAGGGCAGCAAGGAGTGGAACGCGGTGGAAGTGCCCGAGGGCGACCAGTACGCGTGGGACGGGAACTCCACCTACATCAAGAACCCGCCGTACTTCGAAAGCATGACGATGGAATTGCCGGAACACCCCGACATCGAGGGCGCGTACTGCCTCGGTCTGTTCGGCGATTCGATCACCACCGACCACATCTCCCCGGCCGGCGCGATCAAGAAGGACTCACCCGCCGGCAAGTACCTGATGGAGCGTGGCGTGGAACCGAAGCACTTCAACTCCTACGGTTCCCGGCGCGGCAACGACGACGTGATGGTGCGCGGCACGTTCGCCAACATCCGCATCCGCAACCGGCTGCTCGACAACGTCGAGGGCGGTTACACGATGCACGTTCCCGACGGCAAGCAGATGACGATCTACGATGCCGCGATGAAGTACCAGCAAGCCGGGAACCCGCTGATCGTGATCGCCGGCAAGGAATACGGCACCGGTTCGTCACGCGACTGGGCGGCCAAGGGCACCTTGCTGCTCGGCGTCGAGGCGGTGATTGCCGAAAGCTTCGAGCGCATCCACCGCTCCAACCTCGTCGGCATGGGCGTCCTGCCCTTGCAGTTCAAGGATGGCGAAAACGCGACCAAGCTCGGCTTGACCGGCAAGGAAACCTACGCGATCACGGGCCTCCAGGGCGGCGATGCAAAAACCGCACACGTGGTCGCCACGGCGAAAGATGGCGGGAAGTCGGAGTTCGACGTGCGCGTGATGCTGCTGACGCCCAAGGAACGCGATTTCTACAAACACGGCGGCATCCTGCAATACGTGCTGCGCGACCTGGCGAAGAAGGCGGCGTAGCGCTGCGGCAGGTTGGGTTGACGCCGGCTCCATCGGCGGAGGCCCAACGTCGCCGCAACGAGCTTGGAACCGTAGGTTGGGTTGACGCCGGCTTCATCGGCGGAAGCCCACCGTTCCCGCAATCGACGTTGGGCTTCGCAAAGAGCGCTCAACCCAACCTACGGCAGCAATTCGCAGGTCGGGTTGATGTCGGCCTCCGGACCGTAGGTTGGGTTGACGCCGGCTTCATCGGCGGAAGCCCAACATCGCCATGACGTCTACACCATCCCCGCCCCAGCCCTCCCCTTGAAGGGGAGGGAGAGATTCAACGCCCGGCGTGCTTCCACGTCGCGCTGTAGCAGCGCCAATCGCCCCCTTCGTCCCGCCACGCGGTGGTCATCGCGTAGATGGCCGATTGATCGGGCAACAGGTCACCGGGTTTGCCACCGGTCAGCACCAGATTGAATGTCGCGACGATGCGATCGCCGCGATGCTCAAACGTGATCGGCCCGACCAGCACGCCCGTCTTGTCCTGCCGCAACGCACGCAGCGCGAGCAGGCGATGCAGGCCGCGTTTGTCGAGATCTCCGTGATTGCCGGTGAAGTCGTCGCTGACCACCGCCAGCACGTCCTGGACGTCATTCGTGCGTGCAGCCGTCGCCGCGGCGTCGATGGCTTGCCTGACCTGCTGTTCGGCGGGCGTACGATGACACGCCGCGATGGCGATGGCCGCAAGCAACAGGCCCACGACGCAAGCCGCGCGCGTTGCGGTGGCCACGCGTGTTCGTTGCAAGTTCGATGGATCACGCATGAAAATCCCCCAAGGGTTGCAGGTCACGACGCGGCTTGCCGCAGCCTCGCGTATCGTGCTCCAATGCCATGCACCAATGCAAATACGCACGCGGGCAGGAGGGTACACACCATGGCTGATCCACGCCCCTGGCTGGCGCACTATCCCGAAGGCGTTCCCGCCGAAATCGACACCAGCGCGATTCCCTCGATTGTCGCGATGTTCGAGGAAGCTTGTTCGCGCCACCCGCAGCGACCGGCGTATTCGAGCTTCGGCAAGGCATTGACCTACACGGAACTGGACCAGGCCAGCGCGCGGTTCGCGGCGTTCCTCGCCACCGAGTGGAAGCTGGGCAAGGGCAACCGGCTTGCGATCATGTTGCCCAACACCCTGCAATATCCGATCGCGCTGTTCGGCGCACTGCGCGCGGGCCTTGTGGTGGTCAACGTCAATCCGTTGTACACCGCGCGCGAACTCGAGCACCAGCTCGCCGACTCGGGTGCGAAAACCATCCTGGTGCTGGAGAATTTTGCATCGACGCTCGCCAAGGCAGTGGAGCGGACGTCGGTCGAACATGTGATCGTCACCTCGCTGGGTGACCAGCTCGGCTTCCCCAAGGGACCGCTGATCAGCTTTGCCGTCAAGCACATCAAGAAGATGGTGCCGGCCTGGTCGCTGCCGGGTCACGTCCGCTTCAACGACGTGCTCGCGAAGGGCGGCGGAATGCCCGTGCCGAAGGTCGAACTCGGCCAGGACGACGCTGCCTTCCTGCAGTACACCGGTGGCACCACCGGTGTGGCGAAGGGCGCCGTGCTGACCCACGGCAACATGGTTGCGAATACCCTGCAACTGGTGGTGTGGGTCGGTGACCTGTTCACCCGCGGTGAGGAGAAGATCATCACCGCGCTGCCGCTTTACCACATTTTCTCGCTGACCGTGAACGCTTTGTTCATGACTTACTTCGGCGGCGAAAACGTGTTGATCACCAATCCGCGCGACATCCCGGCATTCATCAAGACCCTCAAAGGGAACCGCTGGAGCGCGATCACCGGCGTCAACACCCTGTACAACGCCCTGCTCCATCATCCGGATTTCGCCTCGCTGGATTTTTCCCGCGTCAAGTTCGCACTGGCCGGCGGCATGGCCGTGCAACGCGCGGTCGCCGAACGCTGGAAGAAAGCGACCGGCATTCCGCTGATCGAAGGCTACGGGCTGACCGAGACTTCGCCGGTCGTGACGGCCAATTCGCTCGACATCAAGGATTACGTCGGTTCGATCGGCATGCCGTTGCCCTCCACCGACGTGAAGCTGCGCGACGACGACGGCCGCGAGGTCCCGCCCGGGGATCCGGGCGAGCTTTGCGTACAGGGTCCGCAGGTGATGCGCGGCTATTGGCAACGGCCGGAAGAAACGGCCAGGGTCCTGGACGACGACGGCTGGCTGCGCACCGGCGATATCGCGCGCATGGACGAAAACGGGCTCTTCTACATCGTCGACCGCAAGAAGGACATGATCCTGGTGTCGGGCTTCAACGTCTATCCGAACGAGATCGAGGACGTCGTCGCGCGCCACCCCGGCGTGCTCGAAGTCGCCGCGATTGGCGTACCGGACGAACATTCCGGCGAAGTGGTGAAACTGTTCGTGGTGAAGAAGGATCCGGCGCTCACCGAAGCGGCCTTGAAGCAGTACTGCCACGACGAGTTGACCGGCTACAAGCGGCCGAAGTACATCGAGTTCCGCGGCGAACTGCCCAAGAGCAACGTCGGCAAGATCCTGCGCCGCGAGTTGCGGGATGAGGAGAACAGCCGGGACCCGGAAAGCAGTTCAGGCAAGTAGCGGGCAATGCCCGCCCGACATCAGGAGGCCGCACCCATGCCCACGATCGACATCGAGTCCGTGCCCCGCCGCACAGGTTGCGGCTATCCGCCGCCGTTCGACCAGCCATGCCGCCCACGTGTGCGGCAGCGGCTCGGCGATGCCGGCGGTCTCACCGATTTCGGCGTGAATCTGCTCGAGCTTTCGCCCGGCACATGGTCGAGCCAGCGGCACTGGCACTCGGCGGAAGACGAATTCGTGTGGGTGCTGGAAGGCGAAGTCACGTTGGTCGACGACGACGGCGAGCACCTGCTGCGTGCCGGTGATTGCGCGGCGTTTCCCAGGGGCGCCCACAACGGCCACCATCTGGTCAACCGTTCGGATTCTGTCGTGCGCTGCCTCGAAGTCGGTTCGCGCAAGCCGCTCGCGGACGCGTGCGATTATCCGGACATCGACCTGTACATCGGTCCCGACCGCGATGCCGGATATACCCGCAAGGACGGCACGCATTACTGAGCGAGCGTCCCTGGTCGCTGCAGCGTCGAGCGAGCCGCTAGTGGGGGCATCCTTGATCCGTGGAGACCAGAACGGTCATCCGTGGCCTGACTTTTCACAACAGCCGCTTCGAATCAGGCAGCGAACTCGGTGCTTGCGCGTTCGGCCGCCGGATTCCTGATGAACCTCCGCCCGCTGTCGGGCTTGTCACTCATTCCGGATCCGATTCGTCGTCCCACGGTTCCAGGGTGTCGGCGTAACCCCCGAGAAGATTCCACAGGACCGCCTGGACGTCTTCGGGAATACGCGCAAAAGCCAGCGCGACATGCCGATCGGTGACGCGCACCACTTCGGCCATCACGTGGACATTGACGTCGTCGCTGAACAGCATGTCGAGCACCCACACATCGCTGACACGACCGTGCCATCCCGTGGGTCGCGACAGCCGGACACCCGTCGCGGAAATATTGGCAAGATCGGTTTGCCAGACATCACCGCGCCGGCTCATCAGCACAGCCGTTTCCCGCACCATCCGCGCATGGCGGGTGTGGTTCTCGGCGGACGAATCCGGATTGCAGTTGCTGACCACGTCGAACATTCCCCTTTCTCCATACAGGCGCCACGGCGCATGCGGCGAACGCGTATTTCCCCGGTGCCACGGCCGCCGACTCATGGCAAGCAAATAACGGGCCAATCCCGGAACACGCCCCTCTGGACTTGCGGCGCGTTCGGCCTTACTCTAGTCGTGTACGGTCGATGTGACCTTGACCGGCAGTCAGGTGACGCCCTGTCACCGCGGCGACCGGTTCGAACGGGTCGCCTTCGACGCTTGCGGACACGGGATATCGGGGATTCGCGGTCCGGGACAAGCGGGAGGCCGGCATCATCGGCCAATGGAACCACGGATGTTCGAGTCGGCGCGTCCGATTGCCGGCCCCGATGTGAACCGATACCTGTATCCGGCACTCCGCGTTTGCGGGCCCGGTGGCGTATCCGGCAGGGCGATGCCGTGCCCGCAACACTGAACGTTGCAAAGATGAGCGAATTTCGCAAACCCAGGGATCGCGGCGCCGCGGGTGCCAACGATCCAGTCCAGACGAGTGCCGGATGAGCACCGAACCGCAGCCGACCGCGACCCTCCCTTCCGCCCCGGAAGCCGCCTCGACGGCGGAGGGGCCGCGCCAGCAGGAAATGCCGCTGGCGGTCGTGCTCGGCCAACCCGTCCTGCAGATCCCGCAGGACCTGTACATTCCGCCGGACGCGTTGGAAGTCATCCTGGAAGCGTTCGAGGGTCCGCTGGACCTGTTGCTGTACCTGATCCGCCGGCAGAACCTCGACATCCTCGACATCCCGGTCGCCGAGATCACCCGGCAGTACATGGATTACATCGACGTGATGCGCGAGATGCGCCTCGAACTGGCGGCAGAATACCTGGTGATGGCCGCGATCCTGGCCGAGATCAAATCCCGCCTGCTGCTGCCGCGGCCGCCGCAGGAAGAAGGTGTCGAGGGCGATCCGCGTGCCGAACTGGTGCGGCGCCTGCAGGAATACGAACGCTTCAAGAAGGCCGCCGAGGACTTCGACGAAATGCCGCGCATGGAGCGCGACCTCGACAACGCCAATGCGTTCGTGCCCGACCACAAGGTCGTGAGGTTGCCGCCTCAAGTCGACCTGCGCGAGATGCTGCTGGCGTTGCGCGACGTGATGCACCGCGCCGAGCTGTACGGCCACCACGCCGTGGAACGCGAACCCCTGTCGGTGCGCCAGCGCATGAGCGACGTGCTGCGCAAGCTCGGCGACGGCGCCTTCCACCGCTTCGAATCGCTGTTCGACGCTTCCGAAGGAAGGCTGGGCGTGGTGGTGACGTTCCTGTCGCTGCTGGAGCTGGCCAAGGACCGTCTGATCGACATCATGCAGGAAGCGCCGCTGGCCGCGATCTACCTGAAAGCCCGCGCGACCGCCGAAACCGCGGATTGACTTGGCAAAGCAAAAAGCAGTTGTCTGCAAATCGACGCGAATCAACGCAAATGGGAAAAGCAAATCGAAAGCCCGCAGCTTCCATTGGCGTCCATTTGCGGATTGATTTTCGCTTTTTCATGCAACACGCATAGTGAGGCACAAGTGGAACAGGAACGACTGAACAACATCGTGGAAGCCGCGCTGCTCGCGGCACAACAACCGCTGACCCTGCCGATGCTGGCCGCGCTGTTCCAGGACGCGGACGCCGTCACCCACGAGGACCTGGCTCGGGCCGTCGAAACCCTCGGCCACGCATGCGAGGGCCACGGCATCGAACTGGTGGAAGTCGCCTCCGGCTTCCGTTACCAGGTACGCGAGGCGGTCCATCCGTGGGTGGCCAGGTTGTGGGCCGAACGCCAGACGAAGTACTCGCGTGCGCTGCTGGAAACGCTCGCGCTGATCGCGTACCGCCAGCCCATCACCCGCGGCGAGATCGAGCAAGTGCGCGGCGTCGCCGTCGCGACCAGCATCATGCGCACACTCGAGGAACGCGAATGGGTCCGGGTAGTCGGTTATCGCGACGTGCCGGGCAAGCCCGCGCTGTTCGGCACGACCCGCCAGTTCCTCGACTATTTCAACCTCAAATCACTTGACCAGCTGCCGACCCTCGCGGAAATCCGCGAGATCGCCGATCCCGATCCGCAACTCGCCCTGACCACGGCAGCGGACCATCCGGGCGATCAGCCGGAAGCATCCCCCGCTTCCCCCGATCCCGATGACGCCGCCGGCACCCACCCCGACGCATCGACCGAGGTGCCACGCACTACCGAGGATGTCGCATGACCTCAGCTCCACGATCCCTGCTGACCCTGAAACGCTCGACCGCACAAGCTGCCGACCCTTCCCTGGAAGAACGCCTGCACAAGGTGCTGGCCAACGCAGGCCTGGGGTCGCGTCGCATGCTCGAAGAGCGGATCGGCGCCGGTGAAATCCTGGTCAACGGCAGCGCCGCGCAGACCGGCTCCAGCGTCCGCGCCGGCGATCGCGTCGAAGTGGACAACAAGCAGTTCGTGGTCGCGACCGACAACCATGACCGTGCCGCCGTCCTGATGTACCACAAGCCCGAAGGCGAACTGACGACCCGCGACGATCCGGAAGGCCGGCCGACCGTGTTCGAAAACCTGCCCCATCTCAACGGTTCGCGCTGGATCTCGGTGGGGCGCCTCGACGTCAACACCACCGGTTTGCTGCTGCTGACCACCGATGGCGAACTCGCCAACACGCTGATGCACCCCAGCAACGAACTGGAGCGCGAATACCTGTGCCGCGTGCACGGCGAAGTACCTGACGAGGTGCTGGAGAAACTGAAAGCCGGCGTCGAACTGGACGACGGCCCCGCGCGTTTCGACGAAATCCACGTGGTCAGCCGCGGCGGCAGCCACTGCTGGTTCCGCGTGGTCATGCACGAGGGCCGCAACCGCGAGGTGCGGCGCCTGTGGGATTCGCAGGGGTTCCTGGTCAGCCGTCTCAAGCGCATCCGCTACGGGAACGTCGAGTTGCCGCGGGGCCTGCGGCCGGGCCAGAACGAAACGCTCGCCGAGGATGCGGTCAAGGCGCTGCGCGACGTCGCGGGTGCGGGGCCTGCGCAGCCATCGCTGACCCTGAAGCCCGTGCTCCATCAGCGCCATACCCCGCGCGGCGTCACGGAGATCCGTCCCGCCAGCAAGGCTCCGCATGCATGGACCGGTGTGCGCCATGACGAAGCGCGCGAACTGGCCGCCTTCGACCGGGTCCGCCCGGACGACTTCAACGGCCGCGGCAAACGCCGCCGCGGGCCACCGCGCGGCGAAGTCAACGGCAACGTGCTCAAGCCCGACAAGCCGGCGCAAGGCAAGCGCAAGAACAGGCGCGGCGTCGCGCCCGGCCAGGAACTTCCTTCGGTGCGTACCTGGTTTGCGGGCGACAAGCGTCCCGGCGGCGGCCCGGGGCGCGGCCGCGGCGGTCCGGGCAGCGGGCGCAACCGCGGGCCCGGCGGCGGACGCGGTGGGCGCGGGCCGCGCGGCGGCAATGGCGGGAACGGGCCGTCACGCGGTTGACGCGCGCCGACATGACTACTCAATCCGGATCAGCCGTCACCATCTGGCACAACCCGCGCTGTTCCAAGTCGCGCGGCACATTGGAACTACTGCGCGAGCGCGGCATCGAACCGACGATCGTCGACTACCAGAAGAATCCGCCGACGGTCGCGGAAATCGGGCACGCCCTGACATTGCTCGGCCTGCAGCCGCGCGAACTGATGCGCAAGGGCGAAGCGGTGTATACGGAACTCGGCCTCGATGATCCGAAGTTCACCCGCCAGCAACTGATCGACGCGATGGCCACGCACCCCGTCCTGATCGAACGCCCGATCGTGTTCACGAATGGCAAGGCCGCCATCGGGCGCCCGCCGGAAGCCGTGCTCG
>DASTIS010000276.1:0-6684 GCA_035717365.1 Rhodanobacteraceae bacterium | reverse complement strand
AGCCGACGGGACTGTCCGTCGGCTTCTTCGTGATTGGCGCGCCCGGAGAGATTCGAACTCCCGACCACCAAGTTCGTAGCCTGGTACTCTATCCAGCTGAGCTACGGGCGCATGGAAACGCTGAAGCGAGCCGCGAATTATCCGGTGTTGCGACAATCGCGTCAACGATGGAACTGGCGGAGAGAGAGGGATTCGAACCCTCGATCAGGCTTTTGACCCGATACTCCCTTAGCAGGGGAGCCCCTTCGGCCTCTCGGGCATCTCTCCGATTTTCAATTTTCAAAGCAAAGTGTATCAACCGACGTCGAGGCAAACTGGCTGTCGTTCGGGATGGTTCGCATCATCCCTGATGCTCACCCCTCGCTGCGCTCGGGGCCGGCCCTTCGGCCGTCCAAAATCGCTCCTGGGGATTTTGTCGAACCCTCGATCAGGCTTTTGACCCGATACTCCCTTGGCAGGGGAGCCCTTCGGCCTCTCGGGCATCTCTCCGATTTGGCTTCCAAGCAAACTTCACACGCAGCAAACGACGGCGACACGATACCTGTCGGCCGCGGCAAACCCGTGGTCGAGAATAAGCGCGAATCGTTCTTCGGTAAAGTCGAAGAACCCCCGGATCAACCTTGGGTACCGCTGCGCTCGTCGGTGTCATCGACGCCGACGACCGCCCCGGCACCATGCTCCTGCCGGATGCGCTGGTAGATCTCTTCGCGATGCACGGCGACGTCCTTGGGCGCGGTGATACCGATACGCACCTGATTACCCTTGACCCCCAATACCGTCACGGTCACCTGGTCGCCGATCATCAAGGTCTCGCCGACACGGCGAGTCAAAATCAACATGACAGAAACTCCATGTGTTCGAGTCCTTGGACCCGAAACCGCATTGCGCGTTCCCCTCCGGGTTGCACGTACGGCGTGACTGGGCGATCGCGAACGGACACAGGCCGCACTTCGACGTTCAGGTTCCTCCATCACCCGCACTAGACCGGTGCAGGGGCGATCGTTGCCCCGCGAGCATATAGGAACGCGCGTTATTCGCGCAATGAAACCACCATGACTTCCGGCAGGGTCGTCCTCAGCCCGCCCGCCTCAGCCACGCTGCCAATCCCTCCAGCGCGTGATCGAGCGCCGGCGAATCGACGCCCCCGCCCTGCGCCATGTCGGGTCGGCCGCCGCCCTTGCCGCCGATCTGCCCGGCGACGTGCGCCACGACCTCGCCGGCCTTGACCCTGCCGAGGGCGGCGCCGTGCACTCCGCCCACCAGCGCCGCCTTGCCGTCACGCCCGGATGCGAGCAGCACCACGCAATCGCCGAGTTTCTGCTTCAAGCCATCGACGGCTTCGCGCAAGCCCTTGGCGTCCACGCCGTCGACACGCGCGGCGACCAGTTTGATGCCATCGAGGTCCTGCGCCCGCCCGGCGAGATCGCCGGTGGCAGAACTGGCGGCCTTGGCCTTCAGCGCGTCGAGTTCGCGCTCCAGCCGCTTTTGCCTGTCGAGCACCTGGCGCAACTTGTCGGCAACGTCGCCGGCACTGGACGAAAGCAGATCCGCAACCTCGCCCAGGCGATGCTCTTCGTCCACGACGTGCGCCATGGCCCCGGCACCGGTGACCGCTTCGATACGGCGGATGCCGGCGGCGACGCCGGACTCCGAGACGATCTTGAACAGCCCGATGTCGCCGGTACGGGCGACGTGGGTACCGCCGCACAGTTCCGTCGAGAAATCGCCCATCCGCAGCACACGCACCTCGTCGCCGTATTTCTCGCCGAACAGCGCCATCGCACCGGTGGCGATCGCCTCGTCATAGCCCATCTGGCTGATCTCGGCTGGATCGTTGCGGCGGACCTGCTCGTTGACGCGATCCTCGATCCGCCGCAGCTCGTCGGGCTTCACCGGCTGGAAGTGCGAAAAGTCAAAGCGCAGGCGATCGGGCGCGACCAGCGAGCCCTTCTGCGTCACGTGTTCACCGAGCGTCTCGCGCAGCGCCGCGTGCAGCAGGTGCGTGGCCGAATGGTTCAGCACCGTCGCCTGACGGCGCGCGGCATCGACGCGCGCGAACACCTTGTCCCCGACGTGCAGCGATGCGTTGCCCTGCCAGCCGCCGACATGGCCGTGGAACTGGCCGCCGAACTTCTGCGTGTCGGTGACGATGAAGCGGCCGGAACCGTGTTCCAGCGCGCCGGTATCGCCGACCTGCCCGCCGGACTCGGCGTAGAACGGCGTGATGTCCAGGATCACCACCGCGGATTCGCCGGGCGCGAGTTCCTCCGCGGCGCGGCCGTCGCGCAGGACCGCCAGCACCGTGCAATCCTTCGCTTCCAGCGTCTCGTAGCCGAGGAATCGCGTGGGGGCGAGGGTGCTCGCGAGTTCGGCGGGCAACTGTGTCTTGCTCTCGAACCTGCTGGCGGAGCGCGCGCGTTCGCGTTGTTCGTCCATGGCGCGCTCGAAGCCATCCATGTCCACGGCCAGTCCGCGTTCGCGCGCGATGTCTGCGGTGAGGTCCACCGGAAAGCCGTAGGTGTCGTACAGTCGGAATGCATCTTCGCCGGCAATGGCGTTTCCCGAGTTGGCGGCGATATCGTCGAACACCTTCATGCCGTGTTCCAGCGTCTCGCCGAAGCGCTGCTCTTCCGCTCGCAGTGCCTCCTCCACGAACTTCTGCTTCTTCGCGAGCTCGGGATAGGCTTCGCCCATCTCCGCGACCAGCGGCGCCACCATCTTCCAGAAGAACTCACCGCGCACGCCGAGCATCCAGCCGTGCCGAAGCGCGCGGCGGATGATCCGGCGCAGCACGTAGCCGCGACCTTCGTTGGACGGCAATACGCCATCCACGATCAGGAACGAGCAGGCACGGATGTGGTCCGCGATCACGCGCAGCGACTTGTTTTCGCGATCCCCGCAGCCGGTGACCTTCTGGGCCGCGGCGATCAGCCGCTGGAACAGATCGATCTCGTAATTGGAGTGCACGTGCTGCAAGACTGCAGCGAGCCTCTCGAGTCCCATGCCGGTGTCGACGCACGGCGCCGGCAGCGGCGACAACGTGCCGTCTTCGGCGCGGTCGAACTGCATGAACACGAGATTCCAGATCTCGATGTAGCGGTCGCCGTCTTCATCTTGCGATCCGGGCGGACCGCCGGCGACCTCGGGACCGTGGTCGTAGAAGATCTCGCTGCACGGACCGCATGGACCCGTGTCCGCCATCTGCCAGAAATTGTCCGAGGCAAACGGCGCGCCCTTGTTGTCGCCGATCCTGACAATGCGTTCGGGGGGCACGCCGATTGAGTCACGCCAGATGGCGTAAGCCTCGTCGTCGGTGTGGTAGACCGTCACCCACAGGCGATCCGGCGGGAGCCCGAACACCTTCGTCAGCAGCTCCCAGGCCCATTCGATCGCCTCCTTCTTGAAATAGTCGCCGAACGACCAGTTGCCCAGCATCTCGAAGAAGGTGTGGTGGCGCGCGGTGTAGCCGACCGAGTCCAGGTCGTTGTGCTTGCCGCCAGCCCGCAGGCACCGCTGCACGTCGGCCGCGCGGACGTAGGGCAGTTTTTCGCTGCCAAGGAACACGTTCTTGAACTGCACCATCCCGGAGTTGGTGAACAGCAGGGTCGGATCGTTGGCCGGCACCAGCGGCGCGGAGGGCACGATGGTGTGGCCGCGCTCGCGGAAGAATTCAAGGAATCGTGCGCGGATCTCTGCGGTTTTCATGCGGTTGCGGCAACAATCTCAAGGAATTGGCACGCCGGATAGCGCGCCCTGCCGGCTGCCGCGACGCGGCACTTGCTCAATCGCAGGGATCGTCTACCTCGGAATGGGTGACGATTCTAACTGTGGCGGCGGCAAAGCCGCGGCGCAAGAGGAAAGCCGCACGCTTGCCGCGCTCGGCGTGATCGGCCGCAGACTTGCGCCCGTATTTCTTGCGCATCTGCGCAAGCGCCAGAGCCTGCCAGTCGACGCCTGCCCCGTCGAGCAGGCCCCCGATGGCCGCGTCCGCCAGGCCGTGCGAGCGCAATTCGGCGCGGATCCGCGCCGGCCCGTAACCCTGCCCGACACGTGCCCGCACGATCATCTCGCCGAATCGGGTGTCGTCCTGATAGTGCTGATCGCGCAATTTCCGGATCGCGGATTCCGATTCGGCCTCGTCGCACCCGGCACGTTCGAGGCGGGTGCGCAACTCGCGCCGGGAATGCTCACGCCGGGCCAACATGGCAAGCGCGCGGTCGTAGGCACTGCGGTCGGCGCCATCGGGAACTTGCCTGCGTCTCATGCGAATCATTGTAGGAGCGAGCCTGCTCGCGACCAGCGGCTTTTGTCGCCGGCAAAAGAAAGAGCAGGCGCTACGCGCCGGCCGGCTCCTGCAAGAACCGGCAGGCTTTATGCCTCGACTTCCTCGGCGTCCTCGGTCGCGGCGGCATCCTGCTTCCCGCTGCCGGCGAGCAATTTGGCACGCAAGGCCTTGTCGAGTTCATTCGCCGCCTGCGGGTTGTCCTTGAGGTATTGGCGGGCATTTTCCTTGCCCTGCCCGATGCGCTCGCCGCCATAGCTGTACCAGGCGCCGGATTTTTCGACCAGATCGTTGGCGACGCCCATTTCGATCAGCTCGCCTTCGCGTGAGGTGCCCTCGCCGTAAAGAATCTCGAACTCGGCCTTCCGGAACGGCGGTGCGACCTTGTTCTTGACCACTTTCACGCGGGTCTGCGAACCGATCACTTCCTCGCCCTTCTTGACCGCGCCGATCCGGCGGATGTCCAGGCGCACCGACGAATAGAACTTGAGCGCGTTGCCGCCGGTGGTGGTCTCCGGGTTGCCGAACATCACGCCGATCTTCATGCGGATCTGGTTGATGAAGATCACCAGGGTGTTGGAACGCTTGATGTTGCCGGTCAACTTGCGCAGCGCCTGGCTCATCAGGCGTGCATGCAACCCCATATGGTTGTCGCCCATCTCGCCCTCGATTTCGGCCTTGGGGGTGAGTGCCGCCACCGAATCGACCACCACCATGTCGACCGCATTGGAGCGCACCAACATGTCGGCGATTTCCAGCGCCTGTTCGCCGGTATCGGGCTGCGACACCAGCAGGTCATCGACATTGACGCCAAGCTTTTCGGCGTAGGCGGGGTCGAGCGCGTGCTCGGCGTCGATGAAGGCGGCGGTGCCGCCACCCTTCTGGCAATTGGCGATCACCTGCAGGGTCAGCGTAGTCTTGCCCGAGGATTCCGGCCCGTAAACCTCGACCACCCGTCCGCGCGGCAACCCGCCGACGCCCAGCGCGATGTCCAGGCCCAGCGACCCGGTCGACACCACGTCGACCGCCTCGGCGCTGCGATCGCCCATGCGCATCACCGCGCCCTTGCCGAACTGTTTTTCGATCTGGCCCAGTGCGGAAGCCAGTGCGCGGCGCTTGTTGTCGTCCATTGCGTATTCCTCGGGCGGTTGTACTGATTGGAAGTATGTCCGGGCGGCATCTCACCGGTTGAGATCGCACTGCCCGATGTCGCGTCCATTATTCCACACCGGCGAGGCACCGGTAGCGGCGCACGCCGCGTCAGGCTGTCAGACTTTTCCGAATGCCTTCCAGCGCCGCCGCGACAGTCCGGCGGCGCACCGCGTCGCGATCGCCGTCGAAGTGGAACAGTTCGGCCCGCGCGTCACCGCCGCGGCACTGCCAGGCGATCCACACCGTACCGACAGGTTTGTCCGGCGTACCGCCGGTGGGGCCGGCGATACCCGTCACGGCCACCGCAACATCCGACGCCAGCCGCTCCAGCGCGCCGCGGACCATCTCCAGCGCGCATTCCCGGCTCACCGCGCCATGTTGCTCGAGCGTGGACGCCGCAACGCCGAGCAGCGACTGCTTGAGGCCATTGCTGTAGGTCACCGCGCCGCCCTGGAACCACGCCGAGCTGCCGGCAAGATCGGTCATGAGTTTGGCGATCCAGCCGCCGGTACACGATTCGGCCGTCGCCAGCATCTGGCCACGTTCACGCAGCGCGTCGGCAACGTCTTGCGCCAGTGCGTGCAGAACCCTGTCGGAGGAAATCGGTGGATCGACCACGGACCAGACGCCTGGATCAAAACTCATCTTCTACACCGACAAGGCTCCTGCGCCAAGTCGGACGGGCACTGCGGTATTGAAGGCGGACTCCGGGGGCTTCAGCCTGCCGAGGGTCCGACGCTCGATCAGAATTTAACCTCGCCCCAGGCGCCGATCTCGCGTGACTCGACATCGACGGTCGTGCCGTTGCGCAGGCGCTCGTTCTTGTACGCAATGGCGACCTTCACGCCCTTGGTGATCGGGAACGCCACGCCGACGTTGTAGTAGGTGTCCTCCAGATCCGGATCGAGGTCCTTGCTGGGCTTGACGCGGTCGTAACGCGCAAACACCGACGCACGGCTGAAGTCGTAGCTGCCCCACAGCGAGTAGCCATCCGCCGTATCGCTGAACGGCGTGGAGACATTGTCCCAGTTGTCAGCCTTGAACCATTCCGCGCCGAGACGCAAGCCATTTGCCTTGTACGCGACCATCGCGTCGTAGCGACGCGCATCGTGCAGCGCGGGCGTAGCCGCGGTGTCCTCACCCAGCTTGCCCGAATAGCCGCCGACGCCCACCACGAAACCCTTGAATGGCGTGAAACCGACACGCCCCTCGAAGTCGACGCTGTTGGAGCGGTTCGGATGCTTGTAGCC
>DASTIS010000275.1:0-6074 GCA_035717365.1 Rhodanobacteraceae bacterium | reverse complement strand
CCGCTTCTCCAGCAGCTTGAGGTCGCCCGCGATCGGCTCCTTGACCTTGACAATCATTTCCGCGGCGTCGTACAGCGCGGCGGCATCGGGAACGATCTTGACGCCTTCCCTGATGAAAAGTGTGTCGGCGAAGCCGCTCTTCTCGCCTGCGCCGGACTGCAGGAACACCTCGTGTCCGTGCCGAATCAGGTCCGCACACGCCGCCGGGACGAGGGCGACACGGCCCTCGAGGGTCTTGGTTTCGGAAGGAACACCGATGCGCATGGAAGTCATCCTCGTCGCGTCGCGCGCTTGAAATACCGCGGCGAACTCCCCATCCTGCACGACTCGCCACCCGGGGCCGGTCGCGTAACGCGCCGGTGCCACGGGTTGGACAACCGTCAGGGGTCGCGGCGCCGGCAACACAGTGCGGCGGCCGAGGGAAAGTTCCTGCGGACCTTGAAGCAACCCGAGGATTATACATGAGCACCTTGAAACACAGTCGCCTCCTGATCCTCGGATCCGGTCCGGCCGGATACACCGCAGCCGTCTATGCCGCCCGAGCGAACCTGAAACCGACGCTGATCACCGGCCTCGCCCAGGGCGGCCAGTTGATGACGACCACCGACGTCGACAACTGGCCCGGCGACGTCGAGGGCCTGCAGGGGCCCGCGTTGATGCAGCGCATGGCCGAACACGCCGAACGCTTCCATACGGAGATGGTGTTCGACCAGATCCACACCGTCGACCTGAAGCAGCGCCCGTTCCGACTGAAGGGCGACAGCGGCGAATACAGCTGCGACGCACTGATCATCGCCACCGGCGCCACCGCCAAATACCTCGGCATCGCCAGCGAGGAGAAGTTCAAGGGCAAGGGCGTTTCCGCCTGCGCGACGTGCGACGGTTTCTTCTTCCGCGACCAGGACGTCGCGGTGATCGGCGGCGGCAACACCGCGGTCGAGGAAGCGCTCTACCTCGCCAACATCGGCCGCAAGGTCACGCTGGTGCACCGGCGCGACAAGCTGCGCGCGGAAAAGATCATGCAAGACAAACTGTTCGAGAAGGTCAACGCCGGCAAGATCGAGCCGGTCTGGAACCATACCGTCGACGAGGTCCTCGGCGACGAGGCCGGCGGGGTCAACGGGCTGCGCCTGCTCAGCACGAAGGATGGCAGCAAGCGTCAAATCGCGGTGACCGGCATGTTCGTCGCCATCGGCCACACCCCCAATACCGGCGTGTTCGAGGGCCAGCTCGACATGCACAACGGCTACATCAAGATCAAGAGCGGCCTCGCGGGCAACGCGACCGCAACGTCGGTGCGCGGCGTGTTCGCGGCCGGCGACGTCGCCGATTACGTGTATCGCCAAGCCGTCACCTCGGCGGGCTTCGGCTGCATGGCCGCGCTGGACGCGGAAAAATACCTGGATTCGATCGGGTTGGCCGGCTGACGCGTCGGCGGCGCGTCATCATCCTTCCAGCGCGTACAACTCCCACGCGCCGGACAGGCCCTCGAGCGGCAGCGTGCCAATGCCGCGCAACTCGATGCCCGACCCCGCCACCAGGTCCCTGACCGCCGCGGTGGCCACCACTTCGCCGGCCTGCGCGGCGTGCTGCACGCCGGTCGCGACATCCACGGCGGCACCGGCGAGCGTGTCTCCGACCCGTTCGCACTCGCCGATATGCAAGCCCGCCCGGATTTCAAGGCGCAGCTGATCGCGCAAGGCCTGGCGGATCGACGCGGCGAACCGCAGTGCGCGCGCCGGGCCGTCGAATCTGACCAGGAATCCCTCGTTTTCAATTTCGCTGCCGCATCCCTGGAAACGCGACCATTCCGCCTGCACGATCGTGCGAAGCTGGTCGAACAGTTCGCGCCAGCGTGGAATTTCCGTGCCCGCGCCTGTCTGGTCCTGATGCGCGACGCGCATGCACACCACCGTGGCCAGCGCGCGTTCACCGCCGTCGGCGGGTTGCGCGCCAGCCAGGAATTCCTCGATCAGGTCGAGCGCCTGATTGTCGCCCGGCAGCAGCACATCCATGTCGCTGCCCGGAAGCAGCTCGAATCGCGCACCGGCGATGTGCTCGGCAAGGTAACGGCCATGGGCAACCGGGACCACCGCGAAATCGCGCCGATGCAGGATCAAGGTGGGCGTGCGGATGGACGACAGGACTGCGCGCGCATCGAAATTGATGATGTAGCGGAACTCGGCGCCGGCCCGCCGCGGAGAATACGCCGCGCGCTGCATCCGCGTCACCCAACGCACGTATTCCGGATCGCCGGCCAGGGTCGGCCGGGTGCTGGCCACCATCCGCTCGCTGCCCCAGTACTGCTCCCACATCGCCGACAACTGCTCCGCGCGTTCGTGCCTTTCGCCACTCGGGTAACCGGGCGCCACGCGAAACCGCGCGCTGGTGTTGCCCAGCACCAATGCCCGCACGCGCTCGGGGTGACTGCTCGCGAACAAGAGCGACGCGGATGCGGCGTCGCGCTCGGCCACCAGCACCACCTTGGCGACGCCGAGGTCGTCCAGCACGAGGAGAATGTCTTCCAGCCAGTCTTCCCACGTCGGCGGAAGATCGGCGGGCAGCGGATCGGAAATGCCGCTGCCGCGCCGGTCGAACATGATCAGGCGGGAGGATCGCGCCAGCCGCTCCAGCAGCGCCACGTTGGGCGGATAGTCCAGCAGCATCCCGATGCTGCGGCTCATCGGATTGACGAACATCACGTCGAGCGGACCTTCGCCCATGACACAGTAGGCAACGTCCGCGTGCGGGGCGCTGGCGTACAGGATGGGAGGGGGTTGCGTGCTCATCCTGGCTCGGACCCGGTGGAAGCGCAGCCTATTGTACTTGCGCGTCGCGTGGCAAACGTGACCCGGATCGCCTGGCACGCCCAACACCGCGTGTGCGTCGCGCTGCGTACGGGATCCGAAACGCGCTGGCCTACAATGTAGTCATGTTGACGCTGCGTACCCACGAGTCGATCGACGACATCGATGCCGGCGCCTGGGATGCGCTGGTGGCGGACCCGAATCCGTTCATCAGCCACGCCTTCCTCGCCGGCCTGGAACGTACCGGTTGCGTTCGCGCCGAATTCGGCTGGCGCGTGCAACACCTGACGCTCCACGACGACGATGCACTGGTCGGTGCGCTGCCGTTGTACGTCAAGGCCAACTCGCACGGAGAGTACGTGTTCGACTGGGCCTGGGCCGATGCGTGGGAACGCGCGGGCGGCGACTACTACCCGAAATTCCTGTGCGCTGTCCCCTACTCGCCGGTGACCGGTCCGCGGCTGCTGGTCGGCAACGCTGCGGACGCGGACAAGCGTCGCGCCACGCTGGCCACGGCGCTGCGCGAATTGACCGAGCGCACCGGTCTGTCCTCGCTGCACGTCGACTTCCTTCCGGAAGAAGAGACCAATGCCTTCGACGACACCTGGCTCGCGCGCTCGGACTGGCAGTTCCAGTGGAGCAATCCCGGCGACTGGCGCGATTTTGCCGACTACCTGGGCGCGCTCACCCACAAGCGGCGCAGCGCAATCCGACGCGAACGCGCACAGGTCGCCGAGGCCGGGATCGAATGTGAGTTTCGTGACGGCGGTACGCTGGACGACGACGAATGGCGCAGCATGCACCATCTCTACACTCACACCTTCGACGAGAAAGGCAACACGCCGACGCTGACACTCGACTTCTTCCGCCACTTGGGCACCGCGTTTCCGCAGCAGTCGCAGGTGGCGTTCGCACGGCGCGATCGCGAGGTCGTGGCAGGCGCACTGTTCCTGTCCGGCGGCGACATCCTGTACGGCCGTTACTGGGGTGCACGCGAAGCGGTACAGGGATTGCATTTCGAACTTTGCTACTACCAGGCCATCGACTACTGCCTGCGGAATGGATTGCGCCGCTTCGAACCGGGCGCCCAGGGCTTCCACAAGCTCGCGCGGGGATTCCTTCCGACGCGTACGCATTCGCGCCATTACATTGCCGACACCGGGTTTCGCGCTGCGATCCACATGTCGCTGCAGCGGGAAGCCGTGCTGCTGGAGCGACGCGGCCGCGAATTGCTGGCGCATTCGCCCTTCGCGCAACGCGGCGAGGCGCCATGATCCGGATCCGGCGCCTCGAAACCCTTGCGCCGTACGCGTTTCCCGATCCCCGTCACGCGCTGGCCGATCCGAATGGTCTGCTCGCGTTCGGTGGCGACCTGTCGCCGCAACGGCTCGTTGCCGCCTACTCGCAAGGAATATTCCCGTGGTATTCCGAAGGCGACCCGCTGCTTTGGTGGTCGCCCGACCCCCGCTGCGTGTTCGCGACCGACGGTGTCCACGTGTCGCACAGCCTCGCGAAATCACTGCGCCACTCCGAATGGCACTGGGGCATGGATCGCGCGTTCGCGGACGTCATGCGCGCCTGCGCCGCGCCACGGGCGCGGCAGGACGGAACCTGGATCACCGGCGACATGATCATCGCCTACACCAACCTGCACGCCCTCGGTTACGCCCATTCGCTGGAGGTGTGGGATGCCGACACGCTGGTCGGTGGACTCTACGGCGTTTGCGTCGGCCGCATGTTCAGTGCGGAATCGATGTTCTCGCGCCGCAGCAATGCCTCGAAGGCCGCGCTGATCGCGCTGGCGCAAGTATTGCGTTCGCGCAATTTTCCGTGGATCGACGCCCAGGTCCCCAACCCGCACCTGCTGCGGATGGGCGCGCGCACGCTCCCGCGCGGGCAGTTCCTGCGGGAACTGGCGCCGCTGGTGGCGCGGTCGACTCCGCGTGACTGGCCGCGGAAGTTGTCGCCGGTCGCCGCCCTGGTGTGAATTTCTGCGCCGGTTGGCGTACATTGGTCACCCAGCCCCCCGGAGGTGCCGCCATGACCGACAAACCCGACCCCCTGCAGGCCGCCAAGGACGCCGCCACGTCCGGACAACGCTTCAGCCGTGGTGTGATGGATTCGGCGCAACAGATCTGGCTGGCGGGACTCGGCGCCCTGTCCCGGACGCAGCAGGAAGGCGGCAAGTTCTTCGACGCGCTGGTCGAGGAAGGCGTACGCATCCAGGAAAAAACCCACGCCTACACCCAGGAACAGGTGAAACAGGCGCGCGAACAGACCACACCGTGGATGGAGCAGGCGCGCAAACGAACCAACGAGGCGATGGGCAAGATCGAACAGGCTTTCGACGAACGCATTGCACGCGCGGCCAAGCGCATGCAGATGCCGAGCCACGCGGACATCCAGGATTTGACCGCGCGGATCGATGCCCTGACCCGTGAGGTCCGCGCCTCGCGCGCGACGGCCGCGAAGAAACCGCGTACGGGAGCCGGCCGCGCCAAGCCGAAAACCTGAGCGCCACCCATGAGCCACGACCTCAGCGAAGGTTTCCTGCAGGCCGCCGAGGACGTCAAGCGCCTGCCGGAGCGCCCCGACAACGATACCCTGCTGAAGCTGTATGCGCTTTACAAGCAGGCGACCCACGGTGACGCGGACGGCCCGAAGCCCGGCTTTTTCGACTTCGTCAATACCGCAAAGTACGAAGCGTGGTCGCGGCTGGGCGGGATGCAGCCCGCCGAGGCGCAACAGAAATACATCGAGCTGGTGCGGCAACTTGGCGCGTGAATCAGGCGCCCACAGCCGTGCCGGCCAACCACGGGACGTTGCGGTCGGGCGACCGCGGCAAGTCGAATACTCCGTGACGCCGCAATCCGTGCCGTTTCCGCAATACCCGCTGCGCGAACATGCCACCGGAGGGCCGTGAAACGTGGAAAAGACGCAGCGGGAACACCCAGACGATGTTGCCGATGCGGATCCTGTCCCGCGGGGCTTGCGGATCGGGGCTGCGTACACCTGGCGATTGCTGGTCATTGCTGCAGCGCTGGCGGTCGTTGCGGCGGTCGCGCGGCTGCTGGCCGAAATCGTCGTACCATTCCTGGTCGGCGTGATCCTGTCGGCATTGCTGGTCCCGCTGGCCGCGCTCCTGCAACGGCACCACTGGCCCAAGTGGCTCGCCATCCTCGTCACCTGGATCATTGCACTCGGCGTGATCGGCGGGTTGGCGCTGCTGGTGACCGAACAGGTGCTGTCCCAGCTTCCCCGGCTGCA
>DASTIS010000274.1:0-9936 GCA_035717365.1 Rhodanobacteraceae bacterium | reverse complement strand
CCCGGTTCACGAAAGCCCGGTTCACGAAAGTCCGGTTCACGAAAGTCCGATTCAAGAAGGTCCGATTCAAGAAGGTGTGTCGTCGATGGATATTCTCGTGTTGTACTACAGCCGCAACGGCCACGTCGCGCAACTGGCGCGGCTGATCGCGCGCGGCGTCGAGGAAGTCGAGGGTGCGCGCGCGCGTCTGCGCCAGGTGCCGCCGGTTGCCCCGGTGACGCAAACCACGCATCCCCCGGTCCCCGACGAGGGCGCGCCCTACGTCGAACTGCAGGACCTGCACGAATGCGCGGGCCTGATCCTGGGCAGCCCGACCCGCTTCGGCAACATGGCCGCGCCGTTGAAACATTTCCTCGATTCCACGCCTGCCGAATGGGCGTCCGGTGCACTGGTCGGCAAGCCCTGCGCGGTATTCACGTCGACGTCGACCATGCACGGCGGTCAGGAATCGACCCTGCTGTCGATGCTGCTGCCGTTGCTGCACCACGGCATGCTCGTGGTCGGCATTCCCTTCACCGAAGCCGCACTGCACACGACCGCGACCGGCGGCACGCCGTACGGCGCCAGCCACGTCAGCGGCGATGACGGCAACAACCCCATCAGTGACGACGAGCGCAAGTTGGCACGCGCGCTCGGCCGGCGCGTGGCCGGCGTCGCGAAGCAATTGGCCGTACACCTATGAACGTCCGCCTCGCCCAACGCATCGGGTTTGCGGCGTGGGCCGCCCAGGCGATATTGCAGATCGTCTGGCATGGGTGGCTGTTGCCGCCACGGCACATGCCCATTGCGGTGGCGCTCGCGATCGCATTGATCCCGCTCGCATTGCCGCTGCTGTATTGGCGCACACCGCAGCGGGCCCTGATCGCCGCCGCCATGGTCAGCCTGTTCTATTTCTGCCACGGGGTCGCGGAAGCGTGGGCCGCACCGGCAGCGCGGGCCTTGGCGTGGATCGAAATCATCCTCGCCGTGGTGCTGGTGCTGTCGTGCGCGCGCAAGCCGCGGCGGCGCGGCGCGCCGACCCCGCGCTGAATCGCCCGTTTTCGACATCAGGCCCGGCGCGAGATACGCTCGCGCCACGTATCCGCGCACGGGTGATCGCCATGTCGTTTGCTCAGGCCGCGCCGCAACTCGGTCACCCCTGGCGGGAGGACCGCATGCTGCGCGCATGGCTGGCGCGGGTGCTGCCCGAGCCGCAACGGCGTGCCGCGGAGGCGAGCTTCGTCGCACTCGGCGACTATGCGCTGCACGCGTACGCGCGCCAGACGACGACGACGCCAACCGAACCGGTGCTCACCCGTTGGGACGTGTGGGGCAACCGGGTCGATCGCATCGAGTTGACCGAAACCTGGCGCGAAGGGCCGGCGATCGCCGCGCGGCAGGGTCTGGTCGCCGATGGCCACGATCGCTCGCTCGGCGAGTTCGCACGCGTCCAGCAGTTCGCCAAGGTGTACCTCTACCACGCGGCCAGCGCGTTCTATTCGTGCCCGCTGGCGATGACCGATGGCGTGGCCACTGCCTTGCGCAATGCGTCGAATGCCGACCTGCGCGAACGCGTACTGCCGCGTCTCCTGAGCCGTGACCCGGCGACGTTCTGGATCAGTGGCCAATGGATGACCGAGAACACCGGCGGCTCGGATGTCGCCGGCAGCGAAACCGTGGCGCGTCGCGAGACCGACGGATCCTGGCGACTCACCGGCCGCAAATGGTTCACCTCGGCGATCAACGCGGAGATCGCGTTGGCGCTGGCGCGCCCGGTCGGCAACTCCGAAGGCGCGGACGGACTCGCGCTGTTCTGCATCGAAACGCACAACGAGGACGGAAGCTGGAACGGCATCACCATCGACCGCCTCAAGGACAAGCTGGGCACGCGGGAACTCCCGACCGCAGAGATCCATCTCGACGATACGCGCGCGGAACTGGTTGGCGACGCCGGCCACGGCGTGCGTGCGATCGCACCGGTGTTGCAGGTCACGCGATTGTGGAACGCGTTCGGATCGCTCTCGACCATGCAGCGCTGCCTTGCCCTCGTGCGCGACTACGCGAACCGGCGTGAAGTATTCGGGCACGCGTTGCTCGAACAACCCCTGTTTGCGGACGCGCTCGACGGATGGGGCGCCGAAGTCGAGGCGGCATTCGGCCTCGCGATGGAAACTGCACTGTTGTTGGGCCGCATCGAAGCCGGCAGCAACGACAACCGGGATGCCGCGTTGCAGCGGTTGCTGACGCCACTCGCGAAGCTCTGGGTTTGCAAACTCGGCGTGCACATTGCATCGGAAACGGTGGAGGCGATCGGCGGCATCGGTTACCTGGAAGACAGCGGCATCCCGTTGCTGCTGCGCGATGCACAGGTGTTTCCGATCTGGGAAGGCTCCGGCAACGTCCAGGCCCTGGACTTCCTGCGCGCGCTGGAACGCCACGGGATGTCGCCCCTGCTGGACGCGGTGGACGGTTGGCTGGAGGACGCAGACGGCGGCATCACGCGGGCCGATGCCGAAGCCACGCACGCCGCCATCCGCCACGCCGATGCCTGGCTGCGCGATCACGCGCGCGATTCGGATACCCTGCAGGCCGGCGCGCTGCGCCTCGCAACGACTTGCGCGCGCGCGCTCGCCGCGTCCCTGCTGGCGCGCCATGCCGCCTGGGTACACCGCGCGCAGGGCGATCCGTCCCCATCCACCGCATTGCATCGTTTCTGCGCGCACGGGCTTGATCGGATCATCAACGTCGATCCTTTCGGGCACGGCTGAACACACCATCCCCATCCCATCCTTCCCCTTGAAGGGGAAGGAGATCGGCGCGAAGTTCCCAAGCCCTCCCCTTCAAGGGGAGGGTTGGGTGGGGATGGGTTGCCTGTGCACGCCACGCCACGCGTAGAACTCTGCGACGTAACCTTCCAGTGACTGCAATTCGATCGCCTCGCGCAATTCGCGCATCAGCGTCAGGTAATGGTGCAGGTTGTGAAGGGTTGCGAGCTGCGAAGCCAGCATTTCACCGCAGCGATCGAGGTGGCGCAGATATGCGCGCGAAAACCCGTTGGTGCAGGCGTAGCAACCGCAGCCTTCCTCGATCGGACGCGTGTCGTTCGCATACTGCGCGTTGCGGATGCGCAAGGTGCCTTCGCGCGTGAACAGGAACCCGTTGCGCGCGTGACGGGTCGGCATCACGCAATCGAACATGTCGATGCCGCGCCGCACGGCTTCCACGATGTCCTCCGGCCGGCCGACGCCCATCAGGTAGCGAGGCCTGTCGACCGGCAGCCGCGGCGTACCGGCTTCCAGCATCGCGTTTCGCTCGGCCTCGGGTTCGCCCACCGCCAGCCCCCCCAGTGCGTAGCCGTCGAAACCGATTTCGAGCAGGCCGTCGATCGAGCGCGCGCGCAAGTCGCCGTGCACACCTCCCTGCACGATCCCGAACAGTGCGTTGCGGTTGCCGAGCTCGTCGAACTCGCGTCGCGAACGCGCGGCCCAGCGCAAACTGAGTTCCATCGACTCGCGTACGCGTCGCGCGCCCACGGGCTTGCCATCGACCATGTACGGCGTGCATTCGTCGAACGCCATCACGATGTCCGAATCCAGCACGGTCTGGATGCGCATGGATTCCTCGGGCGACAGGAACACGCGCGCGCCGTCCACCGGCGACGCGAACTTCACGCCTTCCTCGGTGAGCTTGCGCGCGTGCGCAAGGGAGAACACCTGGAAGCCGCCGGAGTCGGTCAGGATCGGACCCTTCCAGCCGATGAAGCGATGCAGCCCACCGAATTCGCGGATCACGTCCAGACCCGGCCGCAACCACAGGTGGAAGGTGTTGCCGAGGATGATTTGCGCGCCGACGTCGTGCAGGTCGCGCGGCGTCATCGCCTTGACCGAGCCGTAGGTGCCGACCGGCATGAACGCGGGCGTGTCGATCGTGCCGCGCGGCAACGTGATGCGGCCGCTGCGCGCGGCGCCATCGGTGGCGAGCAGTTCGAATTGCATGATTTCCTTTCGGGACTCGGGACTCGGGACTCGGGACTCGGGACTCGGGACTCGGGAAAGCGTAACAACCCTGACGTCATTCCGGGGCCGACTCGGAGAGTCGGAACCCGGAACCCAGCGACTTTGCCGTTCTTCAATCAGAGGCGCTGGGTTCCGGATCACCGCTGCGTGGCGTCCGGAATGACGACAAAAAAGCAATCATTGCTTGTCCGAGTCCCGGGTCCCGGATCCCGAGTCCCGGCTTCCAGGCCACACCAGCATTGCATCGCCGTAAGAGTAGAAACGATAGCGCTGCTCGACTGCATGCCGGTATGCCGCCAACACGAATTCGCGGCCGGCGAAAGCCGACACCAGCATCAGCAGCGTGGATTCGGGCAGGTGGAAGTTGGTGACCAGGCCGTCGACGCTGGTGATCCGGTAGCCCGGAAAAATGAAGATGCGGGTTTCGCCGGCGAACGGCTGCAGCCCGTGCGCGCCCTGCGCGGCCTCCAGCGCCCGCACCACGGTGGTGCCGACCGCGATCACGCGACCGCCGCGCGCACGCGCGCGCCGGATCTTCTCGACCAGTTCGGCGCCGACATTGAGCCACTCGCGATGCATCTCGTGGTCCTCGATCTTCTCGCTGCGGACCGGCTGGAAGGTTCCCGCGCCGACGTGCAGCGTGATGTAGCCCGACTCGACGCCGCGCTCGCGCAACGCATCCAGCAGCGGCGCGTCGAAGTGCAGCCCCGCGGTCGGCGCCGCGACCGCGCCGGGACGCCGCGCGTACACGGTCTGGTAGCGTTCACTGTCGCGTGGGTTGTCCGGGCGCGCGATGTACGGCGGCAGCGGCACGTGCCCGATGCGCAGCAGCAACTTTTCCAGCGGTTCGGCGCACTCGAATCGCAGTTCGAAAAACCGGCCGTCGCGGCCCAGCACGCGTACGTGCGTCCCATCGTCGAGTTCAATCACACCGCCCTCGCGTGGCTTCTTGCTGACACCCAGCATCGCGGTTGCGGTATGCGCGCCGGTGATGCGTTCCAGCATGATCTCGACGGCACCGCCACTGGGTTTGCGGCCGAACAACCGCGCCGGCAATACGCGGGTGTCGTTGAACACCAGCAGGTCGCCGGACCGCAAGAGTTGCGGCAGGTCGTGGAAGCCGCGATCCGTCAGCGACTGCCGCGGGGCATCCACCACCAGCAGGCGGCTGGCGCTGCGCTCGGGCAGCGGCTGCTGCGCGATCAGTTCGACCGGCAGGTCGTAATGGAAATCGGATTTCTTCAAGGTGCGTCACGCGAGGATGACTTTTCATTGTAGATGCGCGGTACCTGCACAACCGGTCGCGCGCAGGCGCGCTCCTGCGAAAACTCACACGGCGTGCCCGCTGTAGGAGCCAGCCTGCTGGCGACCCGGCGCGTGCCGGCGCGCTCCTACAACCAGCCTTTCTGCCTGGCCAGCCGATACGCCTCGATGCGATTGGCGACGCCGAGCTTGCCGATCGCTTCGGACAGGTAATTGCGCACCGTGCCGTGCGAGAGGTTGAGCTTGCGCGCGATGTCGCCGGCGCTCTGGCCTTCGCCCGCGAGCCGCAACACCTGGCGTTCGCGGTCGTTCAGAGGATCGGCTTCCGTCCACGCTTCCAGCGCCAGCTCCGGGTCGATCGCGCGTCCACCGCGATGCACAAGGCGCAAGCTGTCGGCGAGCTTTTCCGCCGGCGCGTCTTTCAGCAGGTAACCCGACACGCCCGCGTCGAGCGCGCGACGCAGGTAACCCGAACGCGCGAACGTCGTCACGATCACGACTTTCACCGGCAACTCGTGGCGCTGGATGCGCTGCGCGAGTTCGAGCCCGGTCAGGCCGGGCATTTCGATGTCGGAAATCAGGATATCCGGCTTCAGCCGCTCGACTTCGCGCCACGCGGCTTCGCCGTCCGGCGCCGAACCCAGCACCTCGATGTCGGGCTCCAGCGCCAGCAGCGCGGCCAGCGCGCCACGCACCATCGCCTGGTCTTCCGCCAGCAGGACGCGCATCACGCGTGACTGCCCGCATGGTCCATAAGCGGCTCGGAGGCGGCCGGCGCGGCCCGCCCGATCTCCCGCGCCGGCGCAACCGGCAACGGCAGCGAGACCTCGATGCTGGTGCCACGCCCGCGTGGCGATTCGATCGCGAGTTCGCCGCCGCGCGCGACGATGCGCTCACCCATCCCGGTCAAGCCGTTGCCTCGCGCGTTGACCCCGCCGCGGCCGTCGTCGCGGATGCGCATCAGCACGCGTTCCTCACCGGCGATCACCGTCACCTCGACCCGATTGGCGCGGGCGTGGCGCTGGATGTTGGTAACGGCTTCGCGCAACACCAGCGCCAGGCACGTCTCGATATCGGCGGGCAGCTCGCGCCCACCGCGCCAGTATTCCATCTGCACGCCGGCGGTTTCCAGCAGCAGACGTGCGGAGGCGAATTCCGACACCAGCGCTGCCGCGCGGATGCCCGAAACCGCGCTGCGAACCTGCGAGAGCGCGTCGCGCGCCACGCGCTCCACATCGGAGATTTCGCGGCGTGCGGCAGTTGGGTCGCGTTCGATCAGACGCCCCGCAAGCTCGGATTTCAAAGTCACCATCGACAAGGTGTGTCCCAGCAGGTCATGCAGGTCGCGGCCGATGCGCTCGCGCTCGGCGGTCGCGGCCAGGCGTCGAATTTCCTCGTGCGACAGGCGCAGATCCGCGTTTCTGAGAAAATTGATGAACATGGAACACTGGCCGGTTGCTATCGCGATGCAAACTATCAGCACCCAGACGGTGGGTTGCCAAGGCCATTGCAAAGCAGTGGCCTCCAGCGCCCAGATCAACAACGCCGGCGCCACATGCAGCGCTGCCTGGCGCAAACTGGGCTGGAAAGCAAGATAGGCGCAAGCGTAGATCAGATAGGTTCCGCTGCCGGTGCGGTTGACCGGCATGACCAGGCACGCGAGAGCGACAATCGCCAGCGCATACGTCAACGTTTCCCGTCGCGGCCTGACGAGCGCGCAAGCGTAGAGTCCCAGAAACACGATCAGGCTGGCGGCAGTGACGGGTATCCAGTGCGCCGGCAGCGGTACGGTGAACATCAAGTCGCCGAGCACCCATGGCAACCAGGCGAGATTCCAGAGCACCCTCCAGCGGTGCTTGCGGCCCCGCGAAAGGGTGGCTGCCAGCGAGTCGGGCGCTACGGTGAACCATCGGTTGAGCATGACATGCCTCGGTGCCGGTTTTGTCGGCGGAACGATGCGGAGCGATCCGTCGGTCCATGGTACGTCAATCGTTGTGTGGCGCGCCGCTCACCACACGAACGGCACGAACCGCCGCGTGCGCTGCATGTAATCGCGGTAAGGCTGGCCGAGATCGGCGCACAGCGCCTGTTCCTCGACATGCACGCGCCACGCATAGCCGATGGCCGCACCCAGCATGATCACCAGCAAACTGGCCCAGTTGGTCATCGCCAGCCCCATGCCGAGAAACATCAGCAACGACCCCGAATACGACGGGTGCCGGATCCACCGGTACGGTCCACTTTCGACGACATACTGCCCCGCACGCGTCGCCACGGTGCGGGTGAAGAACTTGCCCAGGCTGCGAATCGCATACCAGCGGAACGCGAGCCCCGCCAGCATCAAGGCAATGCCGATCCAGAACACCGCCGGTTGACGCCACGCGATAACCGTCGCTGGCACACCGAACGCAATCCAGAATGCCAGGACAACACCCACGCAAATCGCAACGACCAGCCACACGTGCGAGCCGCGGTCGCGCTTGACGGCACCTTGTTCGACCCGATGCAACAGGCTGCCGGCCCATTCCGGCGCGAAACACACGAACGACGCGCAATACAACACGATCAGGTGGAATGAAGAATGTGCGATCAATGCCTGCATCGTGGCCCCTGAGCCTTTCGGCTCGCGAAAGGGTCATCCATCAGCGATCCGTGATCCGCCGCCAGCCACGCACGGAAACCGCGAGGCACGCCACGGTAAAAACAGCGAGATAGGCCAGGTGCACCGCCAAGCTGCCGCGTGAGTCGGTGTGGATGATACCCAACGCGAGTTGCGAAAGGTGATAGGTGGGCAACGCCACCGCGATGCCCTGCAACCAGTGCGGCATCAGTTGCAGCGGCACCCACAACCCGCCGAGGAACGACATCGGCAGGTAGATCAGGTTCACGATCGCCGCCGAGGCCTGCCCGTTGACCCGCACGCCCACCACCAGGCCCAGCGCACAGAACGGCAACGCACCCAGCACCAGCGCGAGCCCCAGTGTGATCCACTGGCCTGGCGGCAACCTGACGCCGCCGAAGATCGCGCCGAGCGCGAACAACAGCAGCACGATCACCAGCGCGAACAACATCGCCATCGCCGCCTTGGCGAACAGGTAGGCCATCGGTGGCATCGGCGCGACACGCTTCATCGCGAGGATGCCGCGCTCGCGTTCCATCGCCACGCCGACCCCGAATCCGAACAGCGCCGGGGCCATGACGCCGAACGTGCCGTAGGTCGCAAGCATGAAGGTGGCCATGTGACCTCCGCCGCTTTTGCCGAACACCAGGCCGAAAAATACGTAGAACATCGTCGGGAACAGCACGGTCGGCAGCACGAATCCCGGCCTGCGCAGCACGGTCCGGAACTGATAGGCGGCTTCACGCAGGAACACGCCCAGCGTGTCGCGCGAGGTCCAGCGGGGAACCGTGACGGTATTCATGCTGCCTCCTGCGCGGGGGTGTCCCGGGTCAACGAGACGAAGGCTTCTTCCAGCCGCGCGCCGGTGACTTCCAGGTCACGCAGTCCGGGATCGAGCCGGAACATCTCACGCAATGCCGCCTCGGGTCGCGCGGCGACGATTTCCACGTGTTCGCCGTGCCGCTCGACGCGCGCAATGCCCGGCAAGTCGGCAATCTGCGGCCCACTCAAGGTGGTGGCGCAGCGGATGCGGCGCCGCGCGACCGTACGCTTGATTTCCGCGGGCGTGTCGTCGGCGACCACGTGCCCGTGGTGGATCACCACGATGCGGTCGGCCAGCGCATCGGCTTCCTCGAGATCATGCGTTGTCAACACGATGCTGCGGCCCTGCTGCTTCAGTGCGCGTACCGCGGCCCAAAGTGCGCGGCGTGCGTCCACGTCCATGCCCGCGGTGGGCTCGTCGAGAAACAGCAATTCCGGGTTGCCGCAGATCGCCAGCGCGAAACGCAGGCGTTGCTGCTGGCCGCCGGAAAGCTTCTCGACCGGCCGCCCCGCGAATGCTTCCAGTCCGGCAAGACGCAGCGTTTCCGCCAATGGCAGTGGATCCATGTAGTAGCCCGAATACAGCGCGATCATCTCCAGGACGCGCGCGTCACCGCCCAGTTGTGCGCCCTGCAGCATCGCACCGGTGCGTCGCCGCGCAGCGATGTCGCGCGGCGGACGGCCGAACAGCTCGGCGCGGCCCCCGGTCGGCTGTACCAGGCCCAGCAGCAGCGAAATCACGGTGGTCTTGCCCGCGCCGTTGGGGCCGAGCAACGCCAGCAACTCGCCGTGGCGCACTTCCAGGTCGACGTCGTCCAGTGCCACGAGGTTGCCGAAGCGGCGGGTGACGCCGCGCAGGCGGGCCGATGCGATCTGCGGCTTGGCCGGCACGCCGTGGAGCATGGCCGCCACCGTCGAATTTCCTTCCAGGATCACGTTCATGCAAACTCCTCCAGTCGGCGACGAGTGTGCGCGAGCCTCGGGCCGACTGGCAGTCGCAACCGTCAAATGCCGTGCCTGACAGCCGTCACGCGCGGGCCAGCGGGGTTACGCCGCACCCGTGCGCCTGTTAGAATTGACCATCTTTTCTTTTCCGTAGAATCACTTACGGGCAGCCCACCGGTGCTGCCGTACTGGAGGTCCCCATGAAATCGATCGACATGCTGCGTGAGCTGCGCAACTACGGCGGCACCATCCGCACCCACGGGCTGGACGACGCCACCGTGGAGAAATTCG
>DASTIS010000273.1:0-2666 GCA_035717365.1 Rhodanobacteraceae bacterium | reverse complement strand
CGAGATGCAGCGCAGCGTGCGCGCCGAGGTGGTGTCCTCCACCTTCGACGAGCCCGCGGTACGCCACGTGCAGGTCGCCGAAATGGTGATCGAACGGGCCAAGCGCCTGGTCGAGCACAAGAAGGACGTGGTGATCCTGCTGGATTCCATCACCCGCCTGGCGCGCGCCTACAACACGGTGGTGCCCTCGTCGGGCAAGGTGCTGACCGGCGGTGTCGACGCCAACGCCCTGCAGCGTCCGAAGCGTTTCTTCGGCGCCGCGCGCAACGTCGAAGAAGGCGGCTCGCTCACCATCCTCGCGACCGCCCTGATCGACACCGGCTCCAAGATGGACGAGGTGATCTACGAGGAATTCAAGGGCACCGGCAACATGGAAGTGCACCTCGACCGCCGCATCTCCGAGAAGCGCGTGTACCCGGCCATCAACATCAACCGCTCCGGCACCCGCCGCGAAGAACTGCTGATCCCACCGGACATGCTCCAGAAGATCTGGATCCTGCGCAAACTGTTGCACCCGATGGACGAACTGGCCGCGATCGAGTTCATGCTCGACAAGATGAAGAACACCAAGACCAACGAGGAGTTCTTCAACTCGATGAAGCGGTAAGGAAAGCCGGGAGTCGGTCTCGGGAACCGTAACAAACCCCATCGTCATTCCGGGGCCGTTCGCAGCTTCATCGCGGACGGAACCCGGAATCGGTTTTGATTCGGTCCGTTGCGCTGCGCCGAAGGCGCGAGGGGACGCCGCCACACGCGAAGAGCACATCCGCCTCGTCGCGCTGCACGCGCGTCCGCTACCGCCCCGCCCTTCGTATCGAAGGGAAGGCAAGCACCGCTGATCCCGGAATCCATGCGCGTGTCGCGACAGTGGTGCTACATTATTTGCACTGCACCCAAGTTCTCGGACAAGGAGGTTGCGATGCGCGCAAGATACCTTGGCCTGCTCGCGCTCATGGTGGCGTCTCCGCTGTTCGCGGCCACCAACTGGCACCAATTCAACCTGCGACTCTGCCACAACACACGCCATGGCGTGCATGCAATGTGGCTACACAATATGTACGCGACGACCCCTGCCATCTCACGGGCGATGTTGTTCGCCGTGAATGGCGACACCGCGAAGCTCCGCGGGGCGCTTGCGGCAATGCCACCCAAGGCGGCGCAGCAGTGGCGGCAATCGGCACTCGGTTATGCCGCGCTCGAAGGCCACGCCGACACCGTCGAAGCACTCCTCGATGACGGGGCCAGGGCGGATGCGTGGAACAGCGAACCTGCGCTGAAACCGGAATTCTTCAAGCAGGTGCTGAATGTTGCCGCACACAACCCGCATCTGGGTGGCGCCAAAGGCGTCGCGGCGTTGCAAAAAACCGGACTTGTCGACAACAAGCCCAGACGGGTCGGACCCGCCATCTATGGCGCAATCCAGTGCGATGACATCACAACCGTCAAGGTACTGCTCCGCCATCATGTCAATCCGATGCAACAGGCGCGGCCGCATGGTGCCGATCCATTCTCGAACGCGGTTCTGGCCGGCCACGCCGACATCACGCGACTGTTCCTCGAGCATGGCGCGTCGCCGTGCGTCGAGGATCAGCGGATTGCCGCGAACTGGAAACGTGGCCATCGCAAGGCACCCGCGAACACCATCGCCAACATAGGCAAGCACGCGGGTCTGCCCGCTGGCCTGGTCCAGCGTCTCGGTTGTCACGCGCCGCCGGCGGCAAGCTGATCATCCATGCGCATCTGCATCTACTGTGCTTCCAGCAACCAGGCCGACCCGCGCTTTCGCGAAGCCGCCTTCCGGCTCGGGGAATTGCTCGCCGAAGCGGGGCATCAGATCGTCTACGGTGGCGGCTCGACCGGTTCCATGGGCGCCGTCGCCGACGGCGCGCTGTCGAAGGACGGCGAGGTGATCGGCGTGATCCCGCGTTTCATGGCCGACCTCGAGTGGCAACATCCGGGGATTGGCAACATGCAGGTCGTCGAGGACATGCGCGAACGCAAGCATCGCCTGCTCACCGATTCCGATGCGGTGGTCGCGCTGCCGGGCGGCTGCGGCACGCTCGAGGAGCTGTTCGAGGCGATCACGCTGAAGCGCCTCGGGCTGTACTTCAACCCGATCGTGTTGCTCGACACGCTGGGCTACTGGAAACCGCTGGACGCGTTCCTGCACCAGGTCATCGAACAGCGCTTCATGAACCCCGAACACGCCGCGATGTGGTCGCTCGCGGCCGAGCCGGAAGACGTGCTGCCGGCGATCCAAAGCGCGCCAAAGTGGGCCGCCGACGCACGCAACTACGCGGTGGTTCGCTGAGCGCGAAGCCGCGGTACGCTTCGGAACTCGACCCTGCGCGCGGGTGAAGCGCGGACGCCGCGCGCGGGCGTCCCGTTATCATCGCGGGAGGTGCGCGCAAGACGGGGTCCATCCATGTGGCTGCTCAAGCTCAACCCCACGTCACGCCTGATCCTGATCAGTGTCGTGCTCGGGGTCGTCGGGGCACTGGGCGCGCAACTGTTCCTGCTGCTGCTGCACCTCACCGAGGTGTACGTACTGGGTTTCGTCGGCCACTACCACACGATCACCGTGGCCGCGGCCCACGCATCGGGGGCAGCACCGGCACCGTTTGCTCACTGGTACTGGCATGTCCCCATTGCGACCACGCTCGGCG
>DASTIS010000272.1:0-7248 GCA_035717365.1 Rhodanobacteraceae bacterium | reverse complement strand
CGGACGGTGCAACGGGGCTCGCCGACCCCGCGGCCACGCCGCGAACCTTCAACGTATGCGCGGGCACCTTCGCCTGCTCGGCGCGGTTCTGGTCCACGTTCCACCAGTCCAAAGTGATGGCGGGGATCGTCAAGGCGCCGTTGCGATCCGGCACGATCGCGAAATTGCGGGTGCGCGTGCCGTGCAACCACTGGCTGCTGTCGTCGGTCGAGTCCCGGGACTGGTCGGGATAAACGCGCGCCCCCGCGATCGGCGGCAATTCGGGTTCCGGCAGCGCATCGGCCGGTACCCCGCTGGCACTGATGCTGAGCGTCAGCGTCAGCGGTGCGGAGGCATCGACTTCGCCCCCGGCGGGCAATCCGGACAATTTCACCTGCACGTCGCGCGCGGGCAACCAGGGTTTGCCGGCGCTGGCCGGCGCCGCGCGTGCATCGATCGCCGTGGTCGGCGCGAGGGCGTGGACCGGCGCGCCGAACCCGTGGAAGGGCGCGTTGGGATCGTTGAACCAGGTGTTGGGATTCGCCGCCCCCAACTGGCGGCCCTGGAATTCCGGCCCCCGCACGCGGATCGAACCGCTGCGTTGCGGAATCAGCGCCCAGCTGCGTTCGATGACCTTGTAGGTATAACCATCGCGCTGGGTGACGTAACGATGGTCGCGGTCAAGCTGGATCAGCCGCGCACCGTCGACACTGGGATCGCCGAGCGCTCCGTCGACGCCCGGCAGATAGAACAACCGCACCGTGTACACGGTCTGCTGGCCGACCCAGGGCGAACTCGATAGTACGTTCGCCTCCATGAAGACGGGATCCCCGACCTTGCCGGTGCCGCCGCTCGGAGCCGCGCCGACTTGCAGCGTCAGCGGGCGGGTCGTGTCACCGCCCACGTCCAGCGCCGGGATGGTCAACGTCCCGGCGTGTTTCGGCTTCAGTGCGATTCCGAGTTGCGAAGTGCTGGTGCTTTTGCCGTTGACGATCTGGATGCTGCTCGAACGCGACGTCCCGAGCACCTCGAAATCCTTCTGCAATGCCGACAGGTCGGGCGTGCCGATGGAATCGTTCGACTGGATGTTGAGGGTCACGGTGTCACCGAGACTGACGTGGTTGCGGTCAACGAATGCGTGCACGCTGGCGGCCTGCGCCAACGGCACGACCAGCACCAGCAACACGATCCAGCAGCGCCGCAACGTCATGGTTGATCCTCCGGCTGCCGACCGTTGCGCTGCTCCCACTCCAGATGGAACTTGCGTCGCAGCAACGCACCGGGATCGTCCGGCACCGAATGCAGCATCGCGCGCTGCGACGCATCGAATTTTCCGTTGCCCTGCGGTTCCGCTTGCCCCAATGCAAAAGGCTTGGACCCTGCATCCTGGCCCGCCGGCTTCGCGCTTTGCAACGCGTGCTCCAGTCCGCGTCGGGCCTCGTCCGCCTGGCGATCCTGCTTCGCCGCCTGTGCGGCGGACGCGCCATCCTGGTCCTGTCCCGCCTGACCCTTGCCCGACTTGCCCTGCGCAGCCGACGGGTTCGGCTGCGTCGCGCCCTGTTGGCCCGACGGATGCTGGTTAGGCGAAGACGGCGCCGGTTGCGGCGTGCCGCCCGGCGATGCATTGCGTGGTGCCGCCTGCGATCCGGATCCGGATTTGCCGGCATCGTCGGGCTTGCGGGTACGATCGCCTGGCTTGCCCTGCCCCTGCGACGACGATGGCGGTGGATGCTTTTTCAGCCAGGCCTCGACGGCATCGAGATTGGCGCGTGCGTCTGCCAACCGTGGATCCTGCTGCAACGCTTGCCGGTACGCGGCGATGGCCTTGTGGTACTCGCCCTGTTTGGCCAGCGCATTGCCGAGGTTGTAACGCGAGCGCGCATCCTGGCGCTGCGTGAAGGCCTTGGCGGCACCGGCAAAATCGCCCGCGCGATAGTCGGCCGCTCCGCGCACCCCCGGCGTCACCGCCAGCTTGCGTGCCCGGGGCACATCACCGCGTTGCAATGCCTGCAGCGCGCGCTGGTCGCGATTGGCCCACAGCGATTCCCACGTCGAGGCGTGCGCAGTTGGCATCGCGATCGGCACCGCCAGCACGGCCAGCACCAGCAGCCAGCCGCGCCGAAATGCCAACGCCGCGAAAACCAGCAGGATCGGCAACAACCACACGCCGCCATCGCGCCAGATCTGCGCACGTTCACCCTGGCTGGCATGGCCGGACTCCGCAACCGGGGCGCCGAACGCGTCCGCGCCGCCGCCATCGGACTGCAGGACGGCGTAACGGCCGCCGCCCGCTGCCGCGACGGCGGCCAGGGCCGCGTCGTCGCGACGCGACATCAACAGACCACCCGGTCCGCTTGCAAATCCGCCTCCCGCGCGGGGTACCGGGGCACCGCCGGTGGTGCCTACGCCGAGCACGTCCACCCGTATGCCGTCGGCACGTGCAGCGCGTGCCGCACCGACGGCGGCGTCATCGGCGGAATTGGCCACCAGCACGATCTCTCCGCCCTTCACATGCGCCTGTTGCAGCAATGCAACACCCTGGCGGATGCCGGCTGCGGCATCGTTGCCCGGAACCGGCATGACGTTCGGCTTCAACACCCGCAACAGATTGAAGACCGTGTGCTTGTCGTCGGTCAGCGGTGCAACCGTGAACGCCGCACCGGCGTAAGCGACCAGCGCAGTGCGCGCGTCGCCTGCGCCTTCCAGCAGGTCACGTACCGCGAAACGGGCGCGCGTCATCCGGTCGGGCTTCACGTCCTGGACCAGCATGTCGCTCGACAGCGACAACGCAACCACCCGCGCGGCACCGTTGACGTACAACGGCGTCGCCGTCTTCTGCCACGCCGGACCGGACATTGCCGCCGTCGCGACCCACCACGCGCACGCAACCAGGCCGAGTGCAAGCCGCCGGCGGGTGCCGGTGTCCCGGACCAGGTAGGGCAGCAGCGCGGCGTCGGCGATCCGTGACAACGCGGCCCGGCCGCCGCCGGCGCGCGCCAGCGCCCACAACACCAGCGGCAACGGCGCCAGCGCCAGCCACCACCATGGGCGCAGGAAGTGCAATGGAAATTCCGCAAGGCTCATGCGGACACCGTCTTGCGCGGCAGCAAGGCCCGCCACGGCAACAACGTGCAACCCAGCAGCAAGGCCAGCCCCAACGGCCACGGATACCATTCGTGGTTCGGACGCAGCAACGATTTGCCCATCGCGAGCGGTTCGAGCGCGTTGATGGCGCGGTAGGCACCGGCAAGCTGGTCGACATCCGAGGCGCGGAAGAAGCGGCCGCCTGTTTCCTGGGCGATCCGGGTCAACGCGTCCACATTCAACGCATTGTCCTGCGCCGGCAGTTGCATGCCGAACACGTTGATCGCGTGCGAACCGGAGCCCACGCCGATGGTGTAGATGCGCACGTCGGCGGCTTTCGCCAGTTTCGCGGCATCCAGCGGCGCCACGTTGCCGGCGGTGTTGACGCCGTCGGTGAGCAATACCAGCACGCGCGCACGGGCGGGTAGTGCGGCAAGGTGCTTCACCGCCAGCACGACGGCGTCGCCGATCGCGGTCTCGCGGCCCGCGAGGCCGATCGCTGCGCCGTCCATCTGTTTGGCCACGGTGTCGACATCGAAGGTCATCGGCGTCAACAAATAGGCATGGGTGCCGAACAGGATCAGCCCAACGTCATCGCCCGAACGTTCGGCAATGAAGCGTGCTGCAATCGCCTTCACCGCGGCAAAGCGGCTGACGCCCTGGGCGCCCAGACGCATGTCCTCGATCGCCATGCTGCCGGAGCAGTCGACGGCCAGCATCAGCGCGCGTCCGGTGTGGTGCATGGCCTGCGGGGGCGCCGGTTGCTGCGGGCGCGCCGCCGCGCCGACCAGCAGCAGCCAGGCCAGCACGGCCACGCCGATGCGCCGGCGCGAGCTGCCGGTGCCGGTCGCGCCGGACGCAAGCGCCACCCGCTGCGGAAGGTGCAATGCGGCGCCGGGCGCAGCCGGCGGAAGGAACTTCCACACCAGCCACGGCAGCGGCAGCAGCAGGAACATCCACGGCCACGCAAAGGTCATGTCGAAGCCGCCTCCGCGGGTGCCTCGTGCGCTTCGTTCGGTCGCTTGCGCGCGCGCAACCCACCCCGCAGCGCATTACGGCACCAGGTCCGCAACGCAGCGAACAATACCGGTGTATCCGGCGCGGGATGCGCGCGAAACCGCGCCTCGACAAGATCGTCCAATGCTTCCTGCGTGACGAGATCACGCCCGTGTCGCTGCACGAACGCGCGCCATGTGTCGCCAGACCGGCTCGCGACACCCGGGTCGATCCTGCGTGCGACGCGTCGGAGGAGCCGCGAGGCGCCGTCCACGAGTTGCGTGGCATCGCGGTTGCGCGCGTAGTCCACTTCGAGGGAATCGACTTCCCGCAATGCGGCGCGCAGCGGACGCCGCATGGCATGCCGCCACAGCAGCCACGCGACCACACCAATCACCAGCAGTACCGCCGCGGCAAGGATCCACCAGCCTGGCGCGGGGGGCCACCATGCCGCGGGCGGCAAATGGATATCCCGCAACACCGGGCCGCTGGCGTTCACGGGCGGCCCGCCCGCCGGCGCCAGATCGGCGCGATGGCAACGTCGGGTTCATCGGTGGTGGCGAGCGTCGACCACGGAATTGCCGCGCCGTCGCACGCCTCGGCGAGCCGGCGCCAGCCCTGCGACATTCGTTCGCGGAATTGCGCGCGGGTCGCCGCGCTCGCGAGATCGATCCTCCTCTTTTCCGTCTCCGTTTCGAACACGTATGCTCCCGCCGGCGCCGGCTCGCGTTCCAGCGCATCGACCACGATCCCGACGCGCAGATCGGCGTGCCGCGCGACCCGTGCAAGCGCGCGGGTCGCCGCATCATCGGTACACCAGCCATCGGACAACAGCCACGCCGTGCTGCCCGGCAAGATCAATCGCCGGGCACGTTCGAGCGCAACGGACAGGGGCTCTGCAGTCGTTGCGTCGGCAGCCCACGCCAGGTCATCCCAGCGCGCCAGGGCACCGAGGACGGCCAGCACACCGCGGGTTCCACCGCGCGGATCGACCGCGGAACGCAAGCTGCCGAACGCCATGGCCCCGACCCGGTCGCCGGCGCGCGCGCTGGTCCACGCCATCCACGCCGCGGCGCGTGCAGCGGCCACCGATTTGTAGCGCGCGCGGGTGCCGAAGCGCATGCTCGCATGGGTGTCGACGATCAGCAGCAGGCCGTGCTCGCGCTCGGCCTCGAACAATTTCGTATGCCACTTGCCGCTGCGCGCGGTCCGCCGCCAGTCGATGTTGCGGGCATCATCGCCCGGCTGGTACATGCGCGACTCGGCGTAGTCCATGCCGCGGCCACGCAGCGTCGATGCATGGCCGCCCGTCGACGACGAGCGCGCCCGGAGCGCAACCGGTTTCGCCGCGCGCGCACGCAGCGCCAGCAATTCGGCGAGCGAAACCGACGTGAGGCCTTCAACTCGGGACCCGGGACCCGGGACCCGGGACCCGCGGCCAGTGAGACGCGAGTCGACGATGGGTGGCACGGTTGCGGGCATGGCTGAAAAGTAGCGAGGGAATCCGTCATCCCCGAACGCAGGCGGGGATCCAGTGACTTTCAACGGAACAGAGCAAAGACACTGGATCTCAGCTCTGCACCCGATGGAGCCGGACGCGGCCCCGGAATGACGACAGTGTTGTGTTGCTTCCGCGGGGCAGAGTCCCAAGTCCGGGTCCCGGGTCCCGGGTCCAGAGTCCCGGCTTTCAAGGCAACGGCACGCGTTCCAGCAATTGCCCGACGACGTCGTCCACGCGCAGGCCTTCGGCCTCGGCCTCGTAACCCAGCAACACGCGGTGGCGCAGGACATCCGGGGCAAGCACCTGGACGTCTTCGGGCAACACGTAATCGCGGCCCGCGAGCCACGCGGCGGCACGTGCGCAACGTTCCAGCGCGATGCTGGCGCGCGGACTGGCGCCCCACGCAATCCTGTCGCGCAACTTCGGTGCCCACGGCCGCGGGTCACGCGTGGCCAGCACCAGTTGCACGATGTAATCCTCGAGACCCTCGGCCATGTGCAGGTCCAGAACCTGCTCGCGCGCCGTGAAAATGTCGGACTGGCCGAGCAAGCGATCCGGTTGCCCGTGCGGGCCGAGTTCGTTGCGCGCGCGCCGGTGCGCAAGCTGCATGATCGCGCGTTCCGAGCCCGCCTCCGGATAGCGCACAGGTACGTGCAACAGGAACCGGTCGAGCTGCGCCTCGGGCAGCGGAAAGGTTCCTTCCTGCTCGATCGGGTTCTGGGTGGCCATGACCAGGAACAGCTTGGGCAGCGGCCACGAGCGCCGCCCGATCGTGACCTGCCGTTCGGCCATCGCTTCCAGCAACGCCGATTGCACCTTGGCCGGCGCGCGATTGATCTCGTCGGCAAGCATCAGGTTGTGGAACAGGGGCCCGGGTTCGAATTCGAACGCCCCGGTCTGCGGACGCAGCACGTCGGTGCCGGTCAGGTCGGCCGGCAGAAGATCCGGCGTGAACTGGACACGGTGGAAATCGGCTTCGATCCGCGCTGCAAGCGCCTTGATCGCGGTGGTCTTGGCCAAACCCGGCGCGCCTTCGACCAGCAAGTGGCCATCCGCGAGGAGCGCGATCAACAGCCGGTCGATCAGTCCCGGCTGGCCGATGACCTCGCTCCGCAGCGCATCGCGCAAGGCGGCGAAACGGGCGTGCAGCGCCGAAGCCCCCGCGGTGGCGGACGCTTCGGCCGACGCCGTCACGGGGTCATCTGCGGGAAGGGACTCGGCTTGCATGCGCCCAGTAGACCACAGCCGGGCGCGAAAGTTTTGCCGGCACCGTGCATGGCCTGGCGGGCGCCGACAAAAACGGCGCGGAAATCCGCGCCGTTTTCGGTGTGCTTGACAGCCGGCGATCAGTTGATGGTCTCTTCCTGTCCCAGGATGTGCGGGGTGATGAACACCAACAGCTCCGCCTTGTTGTTCTTGTCGAGCTTGTCGCGGAACAGGGCTCCCAGGATCGGGATGTCGCCGAGGAACGGCACCTTGTGGACGTCGTGCTCGCTCTGGAACTCGTAAACGCCGCCCAGCACCACGGTATCCCCGTTCTTGACCAGTACCGAGGTATCGATTTCACGATGATCGATCTGCGGCACCAGGCCGCCACCCGGGTTCGCCACAAAGCTGCTGATCGCATCCTTGAGGATCTTGAGCTTCATGAACACGCGGTTGTCGGAAGTGATGGTCGGCGTGACGTG
>DASTIS010000271.1:0-16402 GCA_035717365.1 Rhodanobacteraceae bacterium | reverse complement strand
CGTTCGTCGCCAGGCCTTCCAGTTCGGAAATACGCGAGGCATCCACGCCCCGACCGCCACCCTGGTACGCGTAACTCGCGTCGGTGAAACGATCGCACAACACCCACCGCCCCGCCGCCAGCGCCGGACGCAGGGTCTCGCGCACCAGTTGCGCGCGTGCCGCGAACATCAGCAGCAATTCGGTTTCCGCGGCAATGCCGCGATGCGCCGGATCGAGCACCAGCGCGCGGATGGCCTCGCCGACCGGCGTGCCGCCGGGCTCGCGCGTGTACAGCACGTCCTGCCTGGTCCGCTGGAAATGTTCGCGCAACCCCGCCAGGAGCGTGCTCTTGCCAGCGCCTTCGCCACCCTCGAGCGTGATCAGCCGGCCGTTCACCGATGCTTCCCGAGGATGTATTTGCGTACCGCGGCGTTGTGCTCGGCCAGCGTCGCCGAGAACTGGTGCGTGCCGTCGCCCTTGGCCACGAAGTACAACGCGTCGCCCGCAGCCGGGTGCAGCACCGCGTGGATGGCCGCGCGACCGGGTAGCGCGATCGGCGTCGGCGGCAGTCCGGCGCGCATGTAGGTGTTGTACGGCGTGTCGGTTTCCAGATCCGACTTGCGGATGTTGCCGGTGTAGCGCGCGCCCATGCCGTAGATCACGCTGGGATCGGTATCCAGCTTCATGCCGATCCTGAGCCGCCGCTCGAAGACGCCCGCGATCCTCGGCATTTCGGAGCGCACCGCAGTCTCCTTCTCGACCAGCGACGCCAGGATCAATGCCTGGCAGGGGTCCTCCAGCGGAATCGAGGAATCGCGCCCGGCCCACTCGCGAGCGAGGTAGGCCTGCATCGCCTTGTGCGCGCGTTCCAGGATATCGAGATCGGTCATGCCGAGCACGTAGTCGTAGGTATCGGGCATGAATTCGCCTTCGGGCGAACGATCGGTTTCGCCGAGCTTCGCCATGACCCCGGCATCGTCCACGCCCCGGAGTTCATGCTTCAGCCTCGGCGCCTCCGCAAGAGCCTGCCGTACCTGCGCGAACGTCCAGCCATCCACCAGCGTGATGCGTCGATGCAGCACGCGGCCATCGGCCATGTTCTCCAGCAGCACGGCCGGCGTCATCCCGGGCGCAAGCGCGTACTCGCCGGCCCGTAACTTGTCCACCACGTCGAGGCGCATCCCCAGCGCCCGCCACATCAGCGGCGACGCCGTGGTGAGTTCCTCATCGTGCAATTGCCGCACGATGCCATTGAACCCTTCGCCCCGCGCAATCTCCAGGGTCTGGCCGGCGGCGTGCACGCTCAACGGCGTACGCGTGAAGTGCAAGTACGTCATGCCGCCCCATGCAACCGCGGCGGCGATGACCAGCACGATTGCCAGCAGCAACAACCGCACCGCCACGTTCCCGGCCTGGTGCCCGCGATGGAGCCTGTCGAATCGAATCATCCAGACAGTTTAAACGATGCGCACAAATTCGACGAAGAGCCCATAGGTTGGCGCTGAACACAGCGAAGCCCAACGGCATTGCGTTGATCCGACACGTTGGGCTTCCCGCGGATGAAGCCCGCGGTCAACCCAACCTACGCCATGCCTGTGTCGGCAGGTGCCGGGCGCAGCGAAGCCCAACGACGCTTCAGATCCGCTTGAACACCAGCGTGCCGTTGGTGCCACCAAAGCCGAACGAATTCGAAAGCGCGACATCGATGTTTGCATCGCGCGCGGTGTTGGGCACGAAGTCGAGGTCGCAACCTTCGCCCGGTTCGTCGAGGTTGATGGTCGGCGGCAAGACGTTGTCACGCATCGCCAGCATGGAGAAGATCGCCTCCACGCCGCCGGCCGCACCAAGCAGATGTCCGGTCGTCGATTTGGTCGAACTCATTGCGAGTTTTTTCGCGTGATCGCCGAATACGCGCTTGGCCGCATGCACCTCGCCGAGATCGCCCAGTGGGGTCGAGGTGCCATGCGCATTGATGTACTGAACCTGATCGGGATTCATGCCGGCATCCTTCACCGCCGCCTCCATGCAGCGCCCCGCGCCCTCGCCGCCCTCGCTCGGCGCAGTGATGTGATACGCATCGTCGCTCATGCCGAAGCCGGCCAGCTCCGCGTAGATCCGGGCACCACGCGCCTTCGCTTGTTCGTATTCCTCCAGCACGAGGATGCCGGCGCCGTCCGACAACACGAAACCGTCTCGATCCTTGTCCCAGGGCCGGCTGGCGCGGGTCGGATCATCGTTGCGGGTGCTCAGTGCCCGCGCCGAGCAGAAGCCGCCGACCGCCGTCGCGGTGACCGAAAACTCCGCACCGCCGGTCAGCATGGCATCGGCATCGCCATACTGGATCATCCGCATCGCCAGGCCGATGTTGTGGGTCGCGGTGGTGCATGCGGTCACGCACGCGATGTTCGGGCCCTTCAACCCGTGGATGATCGCAAGGTTGCCGGAAGCCATGTTGATGATGCAACCAGGCACGAAGAACGGCGAAATCTTGCGTGGGCCACCTTCGTAATAGGCCAGCGTCGTCCGCTCGATGCTGGCGATTCCACCGATGCCGGCGCCCACCGCGACGCCGGTTCGCGTGGCATTGGCCTCGGTGATTTCGAGGCCCGAATCCTTCAGTGCCTCGGCGCCCGCGGCGATGCCGTAATGGATGAAGGTATCCATCTTCTTGATGTCTTTCGGCGCGATGTACGCGGCCGGGTCGAAATCCTTGACCTCACCAGCGATACGCGTGGGAAACGTGCTGGCATCGAAATGGGTGATCGGACCGATGCCGCTCACGCCCTCCACCACGTTTTTCCACGCCGTCGCCACGTCATTGCCCACGGGCGACACCATGCCCATACCGGTGACCACCACTCGTCGCTTGCTCATGGGAACTCCGTGTTCGAAAAACGCCTTGCGGGAACGCGCCGACTGTCCTGTCCGTCACGCCAACGCGACAATCGCGAGCAGGCCATCCCCCGCTGCCCCGAGTCGACGCCCTTCTCCTCGAAAAGGGTCAGGGGTGTCGCCATACGCCTGCGCATCTTTCGGGGTCCGCCAAAGCGAAAGCTGCGCACGAAGGCGCAGCTTTCGAATTGCCGGTCACGCATTTGCGCCGCCACGAGGCACGCGCAGCAACGCCGATCAGGACTTGACGTGCGCCTTGATGTAATCCACCGCCTGCTGCACGGTGGTGATCTTCTCGGCTTCCTCGTCGGGGATCTCGGTTTCGAATTCCTCTTCGAGCGCCATCACCAATTCCACGGTATCCAGCGAGTCCGCACCCAGATCATCCACGAACGAGGCGTTCGGCGTGACATCCTCTTCCTTGACCCCCAGTTGATCGACCACGATCTTCTTGACGCGCTCTTCGATGCTGCTCATGAGACAGTGCCTCCCGGGACAAATGCGTTCGAGGTCGGGCCGGGCCCTTCCCCACTACCCCATGCGTGTCCACCTGGATCCGCATGGTACAAATTCAAATCGACCACAACGGTTCAGTGTGGCATTCCGCGACCGCCCGCCGTGCTCCGGCTGCGGCACGAAAGGCGCCATATTACCCGGTTCCGCCTTTCAATAGAACCTGTGGCATTCGAATGCGATCATCCTTGATCGCTGCATCGCCCGATGAACCGGCGAGCCGAGACATTCCAAGCCAGTGAACACCAGAACGGCCTTCCGTGGCCTGACTTTCCACAACAGCCGCCTTGAACGGAGTGCCGGGTTGAAAAGCCGGCGCCTGCGGCCAGGCTCTCACGCCATGTACATGCCACCATTGACGTGCAGGGTTTCACCGGTGATGTAGCCCGCCTCGGATGACGCCAGGAAAGCGACGGCGTGGGCAATGTCAGCCGGGTCGCCCAGACGGCCGAGCGCAATCTGACCCTCAAGTGACTTGCGCTGGTCGTCGCCGAGCGCGCGGGTCATGTCGGTATCGATGAAGCCTGGCGCGACCACGTTGACGGTGATCCCGCGCGAACCGACCTCGCGCGCCAACGATTTCGAGAACGCGATGATGCCGGCCTTGGCCGCCGCGTAATTGGTCTGGCCGGGATTGCCGGTCACGCCGACCACCGAGGCAATGTTCACGATGCGGCCGTGGCGTGCCTTCATCATCGTGCGCATCACGGCCTTGCTGGTGCGATAGACCGAAGTGAGGTTGGTGTCGAGGATGGCCTGCCAGTCCTCTTCCTTCATCCGCATCAGCAACTGGTCGCGGGTAATGCCGGCGTTGTTGACGAGGATCGAAAGGCCACCGTGATCCTTCACGATCGCTTCGATCAACGCTTCCACCGACGCGCCATCGGTGACATCCAGCACGCGGCCTTCGCCGCCGTGCGCGGACAATCGTTGCGCGATCGCCTGTGCGCCGACGTCGCGGGTCGCGGTGCCGACCACCTTGGCGCCCCGGGCCGCCAGTTCGTCGGCGATCGCTGCCCCGATGCCACGCGAGGCACCCGTCACCAGCGCGATTCCGCCCTTCAGGGTTTCGTTCATGGCGCGACCTCCGCGAGCGCCGCGCGCAGGTCGTCGGGAGTTCCCAGCGTGCGCGTCTCGATGCTCTTGTCAACGCGTTTGCTCAAACCGGCGAGCACCTTGCCGGGACCGCATTCGAAAACCTTCGTCGCGCCGTTTCGCACCAGTGATTGCACGGTGTCGGTCCACAGCACCGGCATGTACAACTGGCGTTCCAGTGCCGCCCGGATGAACTCGATGCCGGCATGCGCCTTGGCATCGGCGTTCTGCAACACGGGAATCGTCGGCACCTGCCAGGGTAGCTCGGCCATGCGCGCGGCGAGTTGTTGCGCGGCATCGCGCATCAGCGGCGTGTGGGAAGGCACCGAAACCGACAGCATGACGACCTTGCGCACGCCGAGTTCGCCGAGTCGCTGCGCGGCACGGTCGACCGCACCGGTGTGCCCCGCAATCACCAGTTGGCCCGGACTGTTGTAGTTGGCCGGCGTCACGACTTCCTCGCCGGAAATTTCCTTGCAAACCTGCTCGATGACCTTGTCGTCCGCACCAAGCACCGCCGCCATCGCACCGGTGCCGGCCGGTACCGCGGCCTGCATCAGGTGACCGCGTTCGGCGACCAGCGCCGCCGCGTCGCGCAGCGGAAGGGCCCCCGCGCACACCAGCGCCGAATATTCACCGAGGCTGTGGCCCGCCAGTTGCCCGGGCAACGCCCCGCCCTGCGCCTGCCACACACGCCACACCGCGACACTCGCGGCCAGCAGCGTGGGTTGGGTGTTTTCCGTCCTGCCGAGTTCGGCTTCCGGACCGTCCTGCGCAAGCCCCCACAAGTCAATGCCAGCGCCGTCGGACGCCTCGTCGAAAACCTTGCGGACCTCCGGAAACGCGGCGTCGAGTTCGGCCAGCATCCCGACCGATTGCGAACCCTGCCCGGGAAACACGAACGCCAGGTTGGGGACCGGAGACCGGGGACCGGGGGCCAAATCGTTTGATGTGTTGTCGCTCATCTCGAAAAGATTGGTAGTCGGATACGGGATAAAAATGCAGCGAGCATCGGCGGAATACGATCCGCCGCAACTTTTGCCGGTCCCTGGTCTCCGTCAATAACGCAGCAACGCCGAGGCCCAGGTGATGCCGCCGCCAAAGGCCTCGAGCAGAACGTTGTGGCCACGCTCGACGCGCCCGGAACGCACCGCGGCATCCAGCGCCAGCGGCACCGAACCCGACGAGGTATTGGCGTGCTGGTCGACGGTCACGATGACCCGGTCCATCGAGATGCCGTAGCGCCTGGCGGTGGCTTCGATGATCCGCAGGTTGGCCTGGTGCGGGATCAGCCAGTCGAGCTGCTCCGCACGCATGCCCGCCGCCTGCAAGGTTTCGTCCACCAATGCATCGAGCGTCTTGACCGCGAGCTTGAACACCTCGCGGCCCTTCATGTGGATGCGCACGCCGTGGTTTTTCTCGTCCTTGAACCCGACAGACACGCCGACTGGGTTGTACAACAGGTCCTTGTAGCCACCATCCGCATGCATGCAGGTCGCGAGGATGCCGGGCTTGTCGGACGCTTCCAGCACCACCGCGCCGGCGCCGTCACCAAACAGCACGCAGGTCTCGCGCTCGGTCCAGTCGACCATGCGGGTCAGGGTTTCCGCGCCGATCACCAGCGCCTTCTTCACCTGCCCGGTCCGCACGAAGTTGTTGGCCACGCCCAGCGCGTACACGAAGCCGGAACAGGCGGCGTTGACGTCGAACGCCATGCAGCCATTCGCACCCAGGCGGTCCTGGATCAGGCACGCGGTCGAAGGAAAAACGATGTCGGGGGTGGTGGTGCCGAGCACCACCATGTCCAGGTCGGATGCCTTGACACCGGCGTCATGCAGCGCCTGCTCGGCGGCACGAAACGCAAGATCACCCGTCGTTTCGCCGTCCGCCGCCACCCGCCGCTCGCGGATGCCGGTGCGGCTGCGGATCCACTCGTCGCTGGTGTCGACCATCTTCTCGAGGTCGGCGTTGGTGACGACCCGCTCGGGCAACGCGCTGCCGGTGGCGAGGATGCGTGCGTAGGTCAAGGCGCGGTTCCCCATTCAGATTGCACCCGCAAAAACACGCAGCGGCGCCAAAACGCGCCGCGCGCCGATTTGCAGCATTGCGGACAACGAGGTCAATCCTCGTCGGCAACGGCCTGCTTGTCCTCGATCACCTTGCGGCCGCGGTAATAGCCGTCCTTGGTGATGTGATGGCGACGATGGATCTCGCCCGACGTGGGGTCGGTGGCGAGCTGGACCTTGTCCAGGGCGTCGTGGGAACGGCGCATACCGCGACGGGACGGGGACTTGCGGCTCTTGGCAACAGCCATGATGGCTCTCCTGAAAGTTGTTCAAACTGCAAACCGGACATCCTGCCGCAGTTTACTCATGCCATCCATGGCATTCGCCCTTTCGGGCCGGCTCCGCCGTTCGCGCCCGCTCCTGCGGGCGCAGTGCAAACAAACGGCCACGGGCCGTCGGTACTCCGTTGTTTCAACGATCTTTCCCGCGGGCTTCGAGCATGTCGCGCAGATCCGCGAACGGATGCGTGACCGCTTCGTCCCGCCCTGCCTCCTGCGGGTCGTGACCAGGCGCGTTCCAGTCGCCCTGCAATGCGTTGCTGCCGGGGCTGATCGGCACCAGCGGCAACGCCAACAACAATTCGTCCTCGATGACCCGCGCCGGCGACAGCGCGCCGCCTTCGAGCAACAGCGGCTCGCAATCCGACGGCAACGCCGCGGCTTCATCCTCGCTGGCCAGCAGGCCCAATCGCGTGTCCACCTCGGCCGGCCACTCGAACGGTTGCAACGTGCGCTGGCATTCGAGCATCAGGCCGGCAGCCAGGCAAACATGCAATTGCGGACCACCCAACTCGCCTGGCCCGAAGTCCAGCCGGTAGCGGATCTCGCCGCGTCCATCCGCCAGCGCCTCCACCAATCGCGGCAATTCCGCGACCGGCAGGACACCTTCGAACGACCGCCGCCCGGCCACCATGCGTTCGGCGTCCACACTCGCTGGCAGGGACGCAGACATAAGCGCGGAATGCTAGATTCCGCACCGCACAAAGTCAACCGGAATGTCGCGGCGGAGTGGCCGGGAGATGGGGCGCCGCGGCACCCGGGCAAGCGCGGCGGGCAACCGTTTCCCCGCCTCCATTTGGCCCGTATCATGCTTGCATCCACGTACGCCACCGTTTCGTCGATCCCTTGACCTCACTGCCTGCCAGCTTGCTCGCCATCGTCCTGCCCGCCGTGGTGGCGGTCATCGCGTGCGCGGCGATCGTCTACGTACTGGTTCGCCAGGTGCGCCATCAGCGTGCCTTGCGCACGCTGTACATCGAAGCCGATGGCCTGGAACACGACCTCAAGGCCTGCCGCAACCAGCTCGCCCGCGCGCACGCTTCGATGTCGATGGGTCCCAACCAGCCCGCCGCCGGCGAAGCCGAAGCACGCCAGGCGGTGGATGCCGCGCTGCGCGAACTGCTGGCACACCGGCTGTGGCTGCGCGACGAGGCGGACAACGCCAACCAGCGCGAACTGGACGCCGCCGTCAGCGCGATCGGGCGGGCCCGCGGCGCGCTCGGCAAGCAACTCGAAGAACTGGACTCGGCGCAGCGCGCACTGGAAACCGCGGTACGCGAGAAGATCGAGGATCTTTCGCAACAATGAAGGCGCCGCGAATCGTGTTGGCGTCCACCTCGTGCTATCGGGCTGCGTTGCTGCGGCGCCTGCTCGATGGGTTCGACCAGATGGCGCCGGACGTGGACGAGCGGCTGACGGCGGACGAAGCGCCGGCGGCGCGCGCGACCCGCCTCGCCGCCGCCAAGGCCTACGTGGTTTCGGAAAACCTGCGTGATGCGCTGGTCATCGGCTCGGACCAGGTTGCGGCGTTGGGCGACAGGATCCTGCGCAAACCGGGCAGCGCTGAGAATGCGCATCAACAATTGCGTACAAGCAGCGGAAATTATGTAGATTTCTTCACAGGATTGTGCGTGATCGACGGCCGAGACGGAATCCGGCATACGGCGCTCGACCACACCCGGGTGTTCTTTCGGGATCTCGCCGACGCCGAAATCGACCGCTACATTGCCTGCGAACGGCCGCTCGATTGCGCCGGAAGCTTCAAATCCGAGGGCGCAGGGATTGCCCTGTTCGAACGCATCGAAACCACGGATCCGACCGCCCTGGTCGGCCTGCCGCTGATCGCGTTGGCCCAACTGCTGCGACAGGCGGGCATCGCCGTGCCTTGAGGCCTGCGTTCGCACCCTTGCGACGTCCGGCATCGTACACTGCCCCGGAGTCCCGAATTTCAGACATGGTCATGGACCAGAACCTTGCCACGGCAATCCAGACAACCCCGGCCTCCGCGGACGACTTGCCGCGGCAATGCCTCGATGCCGCTCTGGCGCAGGTCAACGACGTCCTGGTCGGCAAAAACCAGCCGGTGCGTATGGCGTTCGCATGCCTCCTGGCAGGCGGTCACCTGCTGGTGGAGGACGTGCCGGGCGTCGGCAAGACCACCCTTGCGCATGCGCTGGCGGCGACCCTGGGCCTGACCTTCCGGCGCATCCAGTTCACCTCCGATCTGCTGCCCAGCGACATCGTCGGGGTCAGCGTGTTCGATCGCGACAGCGGCGCCTTCCGGTTCCAGTCCGGGCCGATCTTCGCGCAATTGCTGCTGGCCGACGAAATCAACCGCGCGACCCCCAAGACCCAGAGCGCGCTGCTGGAAGCGATGGCCGAAGGCCAGGTGACCGTGGACGGGGCAAGCCGTGCGCTGCAGCAGCCGTTCTTCGTGGTCGCAACCCAGAACCCGCTCGACATGGCCGGAACCTATCCCCTGCCCGACTCGCAACTCGATCGCTTCATGCTGCGCATCGCGCTCGATTATCCCGATGCCGAAGCCGAACGCAGGCTGCTCACCGGCGAGGATCGTTCCACGATGGTCGAAGGCTTGTCGGCGTGCCTGTCCGGGCCAGGCATCCTGGGGCTGCGCGCACAGGCGCGCGCGATCAAGGCCAGCCCCGCGCTGCTCGATTACGTGCAGGCGCTGGTGACCGCCAGCCGCAAGCACCACGACATCCGCACCGGATTGTCGCCTCGCGCCGGACTCGCGCTGCTGGCCTGCGCGCGGGCCTGGGCGTTGCTGGGCGATCGCGACTTCGTGCTGCCGGAAGACGTGCAAGCCGTATTCGTCGGCGTCGCGGGCCACCGACTGATCCCGGCACGCAACGTGGCGCGCGATGCGCTGGCGCAGACGCTGCTGGAATCCGTCGCGGTGGAGTGAGGCGCGCATGGACGGCCTCGCGCAAGGCACGCCGCCCGGGTTCCTGGCGCGCACACGGCGTTGGTCCCGGTCGTTGATGCGCGGGCGCAAACCGGAACCCCTGCCGGTGCGCCTCGACCGCCGACGCATCTACATCGTGCCGACCCGCGCGGGGCTGGGTTTCGGGGTCCTGCTCGCCACGATGCTGATCGGCGCGCTCAACTACCAGAACAACGCGGCGCTGCTCCTGACCTGCATGCTCGGCGCGGCGCTCGCCAGCAGCATGTTGCTGACCTGGCGCGAATTGCATGATCTCACGCTGCGCTCCGTCCACGCCGATCATGGATTCTGTGGCGCGCGGTTGCCGTTGCACCTTGCCTTCGCCGACGACCGCCGCGCCAGGCACGGATTGCGCATCGCGGTCGACAAACTGGAACAACCTTGTCCGTTGCAGCCGGGCGCCAGCCGCGCCACCGTGACGATCCCCACCGAATTGCGCGGCTGGATGCCGCTGCCGCGCATGCACGTCTCCAGCACCCTGCCGTTCGGCCTGTTCCGCGCGTGGAGCTGGATCACGCCCGATCAGCACGCGCTGGTGTACCCACGCATCCTGCACAAAGACGCGCCGACCGCGCGCACCGACGATCCGAACGAACGCGCCGCCGGCGGCGACGAGTTCGCGGGCCTGCGCGACTACCACCCCGGCGACCCGATCCGGCACGTCGCGTGGAAAGCCAGCGCGCGCCACGAGCACTTGCTGGTGCGCGAATTCGACCGCGCGGCGCCGAGCCAGCCGCTGCGCTTCGACTGGGATACCTTGTCGGGACTGGACCGCGAGACCCGCATCTCGTACCTGGCCGGGTGGGTGTCGGCCGCCTACGCCGCGGCGCACCCCTGGATTCTGATTCTGGAAGATCGTCGTCCACTGGGTCCCGCCACCGATGCCGCGCATTACCACCGTTGCCTGACCGCGCTCGCGGAGATGCCGTGAGGCGCCGAACCCCGCCACCGGGAACCCGCGTCGTTGCTTCCGCGCTCGGCGCGATGCCCTTCAATCTGCTGTGTGCGACCGTGCTGTGCGTGGTGGCAGCGCATGCCCCGCACATGCCGGCGTGGTACACCGCCGCGCTGATCGCGATCCTCGCGGCGCGCTGGTGGCAGCGCCGACACCGGCACCGGCGCGTCGCGGCGTGGCTGCGGGTGGTGATGCTGGTGGCGATCCCGGCCACGGTGACCGCGGTCTACGGTTCGCCGCTCGGGCAGGAACCGGGCGCGGCCATCGTGTGCGGCTTGCTGGTGCTCAAGGCGCTGGAGAGCGAATCGACGCGCGACGCGCGGATGGCGGTCGGCTTCGCGTGTTTCATCCTGATGAGCGCGCTGCTGTTCGACCAGTCGCTCGGATTCACCATCCTCGTGGGGCTGATGCTGTTGCCCGCGCTCGCAACGCTGCGCGCGCTCGAACCCGGCCTGTCCCAACCGCGCTGGCTGAGCGCCTTCAAACCGGCGACCGTCTTGCTGGCAGCGAGCCTGCCCGCCGCACTCCTGGGGTTCTTGTTGATCCCGCGACTGGGTACGCCGCTGTGGGGCTCGCCGGGCAGTGGTGTGGCGCGCACGGGCATCTCCGACCGAATGGCGCCCGGCGACCTGCAACAACTGCTGACGGACAATTCGGTCGCGATGCGGATCGGTTTCGACGGCGGCGCGCCGCCACCGGAAGACCGGCGCTATTTCCGCGGCATGGTGTTGTGGGATTTCGACGGACGCGCGTGGTTGCCCGGCGCCATGGCCACCCGCCGCCGACCGCCGGTGCCCGTCGGCGCGCGCGGGCCGGTCACCCGTTACACCGTCACCCTGCTCGCAACCCACCAGCACTGGATGTTCGCGCTGGACTTGCCGGTCGACACGCCGGAGGGCGCGGGGATGGGCCCCGACCGCACCTTGTGGTCGATCAAGCCGATCGACCAGACGGTTCGCTATCGCGTCACTTCGGCGACGGACTATCGCCTGGCGCCGGCGGGACTCGCTCCGCGCGTGCGTGCCGCTGCACTGCAACTGCCGCAGGGCTACGATCCGCGCGCGCGGGCGCTGGCCGCGAGCTGGCGCACCCGGGCCGGCTCCGACGATCGCGCGATCGTGCGCGACGCACTGCGGCTTTTCCACGACGGTGGTTTCGCCTACGACCTCGACGCGCCGCCACTGGGCCGCAACAGCATCGACGACTTCCTGTTCGATACGAAAACCGGATTCTGCGAACACTACGCCAGCGCCTTCACCTTCCTGATGCGCGCGGCCGGGATTCCCGCGCGGGTGGTGATCGGATATCAAGGTGGCTACTGGAACGAGTTCGCGCACTATCTGCTGGTCCGCCAGTCGAACGCGCATTCCTGGTCGGAGGTCTGGCTGGCCGGCCGCGGCTGGGTGCGGGTCGATCCCACCGCCGCGGTCAGCCGGGTGCTGCTCGCCAGCACCGACGGTGCCATGGGCGGCATCGATGGCGGCGGTAGCGGATGGTGGCTGCCCTGGCGCAACCGGCTCGACGTGATCAACCGCTGGTGGGGGCAGGCGGTGATGGGCTTCGATGCCTTGAAGCAGGCCCGCCTGTTCCGACCATTCGGGATCGACCACACCAGCGTCCAGATGCTCGGGATCGCGCTGGCGGTCACGGTATTCCTGGCCCTGGGCGCGGGCGCGCTGCTGGCGTCGCTGCGGCCGCGCCACAAGCCACGTGACGCGCTGGCGACCGCGCAACTGCGCCTGCAACGCAAGCTCGCCAAGCTTCGAATCGTGCGCGGTCCTACCGAAGGCCCACGCAACTTTTACCACCGCGCGGTGCACCAACTACCCGGAGCCGCGATCCAACTGCGCGAACTGGCAACGGAATACCTCGTGCTGCGTTATGCGCATGCCGAACCGCCGCCTGAACGGACACGTGCGTTCGTGAAGCTCGTAAGTCGTTTCCGGCCCCGCCGTGTGGTTAAATAAACGGGTCGGTTCATTTTCCCCGGAGGCTCGTCATGTCACGTCGATTGTTGTTGGCCGTCGTGGGTGCGCTGGCCCTGGGTGGCTGCGCCACCATCCCGAAACCGCTGCAAGGCAATTTCACCCCCGTCACGCTGGATGCCGCGCGCAGCGGCACCGCACAAGCCACCCAGGTTCGCTGGGGCGGCGAGATCATCGAGACCCAACCGCGCGAGCAGCAGACCTGCTTCTTCGTGCTGGCGCAGCCGCTGGACTCGCAGGCGCGGCCGGAACGCGGCGCCGAGGACAGCCTCGGGCGGTTCGTTGCGTGCAAGCAGGGGTTTTACGACCCCGAGGTATTCCGCAAGGGTGGCGAGATCACCGTGACTGGCACGCTCGACGGCACCGTGCAGCACAAGATCGGCGAATTCGACTACACCTATCCCAGGGTCGAAGCCAACAACATTTACCTGTGGCCCAAGCGGCCGATGTACGTGAATCGCCCGTACAACGACCCATGGGGCCCGTGGGGCGATCCGTTCTGGGGCGGTTGGGGTCCATGGGGCGGCTACGGCCCGTGGTATTACCCGCCACGCGTGATCGTCGTGCCGCGGAACCCGCCACCGCCGAAGAAGGACTGAAGCGCCCGCCGGCAGGCCACGCGGCAACGCTCCCGAGCGTCGCCGCGCTGCCGCGTTACGTCATGCGTTCGGGCATCTTTCGGCGGGCCAGCAGGTGGACGTGGAGGTAGAACACGGTCTGCCCGCCGCCGCTGTTGCAGTTGATCACGCAGCGATAGCCCTCGTCGGCGAAACCTTCGCGTTTGGCGTAGGCGGACGCCGCGAGCAGCAGCTTGCCCAGCAACGGTGCGTCAGCCGCGTCGCAATCGTTCAAGGTCGGCAGCGATGCGTGCTTTGGAACGAACAGCACGTGCACCGGCGCCTGCGGATGGAGGTCGCGGAACGCCAGGATGTCGTCGTCCTCGTAGACAACGTCGGCGGGAATCTCGCGGCGGACGATCTTGTCGAAAATGGTGTCGGACATGGCGTGCTCGGATTCGGTGTCAAGGGTGTCCATGAAGCATAACGACTCCGCCCTTCGACACGAAGGGCGGAGCAAAGCAAACGCGCGCGGGGCGCGGGCTCGCATCTCACCCCCTTCCGAAGGAAGGGGGCCGCGCGCACCGCGCGCGGGGGGATGGCTCTTCGCAAGTGAAGGGAAAGCAGCATCAATCGTCGAGGGCAAGCCGGCTTCCGAACGCGTGCGCGAGCGTCCCGCGATCGACGTATTCCAGTTCGCCTCCGAGCGGCACGCCGTGCGCAAGCCGTGTGGCGCGCACGCCTGCCGCTCGCGCCAACTGCCCGAGCCAGTGCGCCGTCGCCTCGCCCTCCACGGTGGGGTTGGTCGCAATCACTATCTCGCGCACCTCGCCGTTGCCCAGCCTGCGCGTCAACAGATCGATGCCGAGCTCGTGGGGGCCCAAACCGTCCAGCGGCGACAGCCTTCCCATCAGCACGAAATAGCGCCCGCGATAACCGGTCGCCTGTTCGATCGCGAGCAGGTCTGCGGGCGTTTCCACCACGCACAGCAGCGCGGCGTCGCGCGAGCCATTGGCGCAAATCGCGCATTCATCGCTTTCGCTGAAATTGCGGCAGGACTTGCAATGCCCGATGTGCTGCATTGCCTTGTCCAGCACGCCCGCAAGCCGCATGCCGCCGTCACGATCGCGCTCCAGCAGATGGAACGCCATGCGTTGCGCGCTCCGGGCGCCGACGCCTGGCAGGCAACGCAAGGCTTCGATCAGTTCGGCGAGGAGGTTGGATTCGTTGGACATCGGGAAGCCGGGGTCAGAGTCACTTTTCCGGGGCGCGATTTACGGTCGTCACTCTGAGCCGTTTCCGGGAAAGTGACTCTGACCCCGATTCAGAACGGAAGCTTGAACCCGGGCGGAAGGTTCATGCCGGAACTCACCCCGCCGAGTTTCTGCTGGCTCATCTCGGCAACCTTGTTGACCGCGTCATTGAGCGCGGCGACGACCATGTCTTCGGTCATCTCCGGATCGTCGGCCATCATCTTGCGGTCGATGCGCACGCGGCGTACTTCGTGGCGGCCGGTCATGGTGACTTCCACCATGCCGCCACCCGCGCTGCCGGTGACTTCCAGCTTGGCGATTTCCTCCTGCGCGCGCTTGAGTTCTTCCTGCATGCGCTGCGCCTGCTGCATCAATTGCCCCAACTGTTCTTTCATCATCGTGTACCTGTGGGTCGAATGCTCTCGGGGATGATTTCGGCGCCAAGCTGGCGCTGGAAATCCTGGACGATCGGATCTTCGGCCAGCGCCCGTTCCGCTGCCGCCTGCCGATCGGATCGAGCCTTCGCCGCCCGCGCGGCCGGTGTGTCGGCGACGGCTTCGGCCGCGACGACCCGCACCCTCAGCTTGCGCCCGATTGCATCGCCCAGCTCGGTTTGCAACTGCCCGCACAGGGCGTCACTGCAGAAAACCATGTGCTCGGGCTTCAGCACCAGCGTCAGCACATCGGCTTCGAAGGACTTCGGCAGGGCGTGCCGGGCGAGTTGCCCGACCGGGCCACCCAGCTTGGCCAATCCGATCCAGGCCTCCCAGTCGGCCAATCCGTCGATCCGCGGGACGTCCGGTTCGGCCTGCGCCGGTTGGTCCGGCGCATCGGCAACCACTTGCGATGCCTTTGGGGCGGCATGCGCCACGGGCGCGGCGGCCGCTGCCGCGGATCGTTCCGGCGTGCGGGCCGGACGTGCCGATGTTGCCGGCTCGGTACGCCGCGCTGGAGGCTCGGCCCCCGCCCGGCTGCCGCAAAACGCCAGCATGCGCAACAGCGTCATCTCGAATCCGGCACGCATGTCCGGCGCGAGTGGCAGGTCGCGGCGTCCGTTCAGCGCGAACTGGTACCACACCTGCACGTCTTCGGGATCGACCTCGCCGGCCAGCGTATCGAGCATTTCGCGTTCGGCCTCGTCGCCCGCGAAGCCCGGCACCAGTTGACGCAACTGGATGCGATGCAGCGCGTTCGCCAACTGTTCCAGCACCATCGCAAAGTCCGGCGACAGGCCGGCGATGCGGTCGGCCTCGGCCAGCAGAGCCTTGCCGTCACCTTCCGCCAGCGCGCGCAACAGCGTGCCGACATCGTTGTCCGCAATGGTGCCGAGCATCGCGCGCACGTCATCCACGCGCAGTGTCCCGCCGCCGTGGGCAATCGCCTGGTCCAGCAACGACAGCCCATCGCGGAGCGAGCCATCCGCGCCGCGCGCGAGTTCCTCGATTGCGCCGTCGTCGAAAGCAACACCTTCCTCGCCGAGGATCATCCGCATCTGGCCCGTGATCTGGTCGGGCAGCAGGCGTTTCAGGCCGAACCTGAGGCAACGCGACAACACCGTCACCGGCAACTTCTGCGGATCGGTGGTGGCCAGCAGGAACTTGACGTGTTCGGGTGGCTCTTCCAGCGTTTTCAACAACGCGTTGAAGGCACTCTTCGAAAGCATGTGCACCTCGTCGACGAGGTACACCTTGTAGCGGCCGCGCGCCGGCGCATATTGCGCGTTCTCGATCACTTCGCGCACGTCGTCGACGCCGGTGTTGCTGGCCGCATCGATCTCGATCAGGTCGACGAAACGCCCGGCATCGACCGCCTTGCAGATCGCGCACTCGCCGCAGGGGTGTGCCGACATCCCGCGCTCGCAAT
>DASTIS010000270.1:0-8111 GCA_035717365.1 Rhodanobacteraceae bacterium | reverse complement strand
CAGGGCGGCTCGATCATGGGCGCGTTGTACAAGGGCGTGATCGTCTCGGCGGTGCTGGCGGCGATCGCGTTCTGGTTCATCACCCACTCGATGTTCCCGGCCGGACTGACCGGCGACGACGGCGTGACGATCTCCGGCAACGCGCTGTTCTACTGCTCGCTGTGCGGACTGGTCCTGACCGGCCTGATCGTGTGGATCACCGAGTACTACACCGGCACCGACTACAAGCCGGTACAGCACATCGCCAAGGCCTCCACCACCGGCCACGGCACCAACATCATCGCCGGCCTCGGCGTTTCGATGAAGGCGACGGCGTGGCCGGTGCTGGCAATCTGCGCGGCGATCTGGACCGCTTTCCATTTCGGAGGCCTGTACGGCATTGCCATCGCCGTCACCGCGATGCTGTCGATGACCGGCATGATCGTGGCGCTGGACGCCTACGGCCCGATCACCGACAACGCCGGCGGCATCGCCGAGATGGCCGACTTGCCCGCCGAGGTGCGTGGCGTCACCGATCCGCTGGACGCGGTCGGCAACACCACCAAGGCGGTCACCAAGGGCTATGCCATCGGATCCGCGGCGCTGGCGGCGCTGGTGTTGTTCGCCGATTACACCCACAACCTGGCGGCCAACAACCCCGGCCAGGTATTCACCTTCGACCTGTCCGACCACATGGTGATCATCGGCCTTTTGATCGGCGGCCTGATTCCGTATCTGTTCGGGGCGATGGCGATGGAAGCGGTCGGCCGCGCCGCGGGCGCCGTGGTCGAGGAAGTCCGTCGCCAGTTCCGCGAGATCAAAGGGATCATGGAAGGCACCGGCAAGCCCAAGTACGACCGCGCAGTGGACATGCTGACCAAGTCGGCGATCAAGGAAATGATCATTCCGTCCCTGCTGCCGGTGGTCGTGCCGATCCTGGTCGGCCTGATCCTGGGACCGAAGGCGCTGGGCGGCGTCCTGATCGGCACCATCGTCACCGGCCTGTTCGTGGCCATCTCGATGACCGCCGGCGGCGGTGCCTGGGACAACGCCAAGAAGTACATCGAGGACGGCAATTTCGGCGGCAAGGGTTCGGAGGCCCACAAGGCCGCGGTCACCGGCGACACCGTGGGCGATCCGTACAAGGACACCGCGGGCCCGGCCGTCAACCCGTTGATCAAGATCATCAACATCGTGGCGCTGCTGATCATCCCGCTGCTCGCGGTGCACTGACACCCGCTGCACGACAATCGGGTTTCGATCCGCCCCGCTGCCGGTTTCGGCAGCGGGGCTTTTGCATGCCACAATGCCAACCGGCGTGCGTGGACGGGGAACGGAATGCGCATTATCGTCGCGTTGATCGTGCTGGCGCTGGCCGGCGCCGCGATCTGGCTGTTCAACCGGCTGGTGCGGATGCGCAACCAGGTGCACGTGGCCTGGAGCGACATCGACGTGCAGTTGCAGCGCCGGCATGATCTGGTGCCGATGCTGGTCGAAGTGGTCAAGGCTTACGCCAGCCATGAGCGGAACCTGTTCGAGCGCATCACCAGCGAGCGCCGTGCCGCGCAAACGTCGCTGTCGCCGGCGGCGCGCGGCGTACCGGAAACCGCCCTCGGCAAGGATCTCGGCCGTCTGATCGCCGTCGCCGAGGCGTATCCTGACCTCAAGGCCAGCGGCAATTTCCGCCAGCTCTCCGACGAACTGGTCGCGGTCGAAGACGCCATCCAGCACGCCCGCCGCTTCTACAACGGTTCGGTGCGCGAATACAACACGGCGATCCAGCGCTTCCCGGCCCTGCTGTTCGCGCGCCCGTTCGGCTTCGAGCCGGCGGAATTCTTCGCCGCCGAAGAGGATGCGCGCGCCAACGTCGAGGCCGCGCTGGGCGCGCAACCGTCCGATTGACCCCGAACCGGAGCCGAGCCATGCGCCTTTCCGCCATCGCCCGCGTTTCATTGTTCGTGCTGGCGTCGCTGCTGGTGGCAACCGTCGCCTGCGCGCAAGAGCGCATCCTCGATTACCACGCCGACATCGCGATCGCGGCCGACGGCACCATGACCGTCGCCGAACACATCCGCGCCCAGGCCGAAGGCCAGGCGATCCGCCACGGCATCTACCGTGACTTCCCCACCGAGTACCGCGACCGCCTCGGCAACCGGGTCCACATCCACTTCGTGTTCCTGGGCGCCAGCCGTGACAGCCAACCGGAAGACTGGCACATCGAGAAGCGCAGCAACGGCGTGCGGGTCTACATCGGCAGCAAGACCACCGAACTTTCGCACGGGCCGCACCGGTTCACCTTGCGCTACAGCGTGAACCGCGAGCTCGGGTTCTTTGCCGGCCACGACGAGTTGTTCTGGAACGTCAACGGCACCGGTTGGGCATTTCCGGTCGAGCAGATCAGCGCCCGCGTGCGGCTGCCGCAGCCGGTTCCCGCCGCCGACCTCCAGGCGCACGGCTACACCGGTGGCCGCGGCTCGCTCGAGCAGGCGCTCGACGTGCGTATCGTGGAGGGCGGCGCGGATTTCACCGCCACCCGCGCGCTGCAGCCGCACGAGAACCTCAGCATCGTGCTGGACTTCCCCAAGGGAATCGTCACCCCGCCCTCCACCCTGCGCCGCATCGCCTGGTTGCTGCAGGACAACCGCTACCTGCTCTACGGGCTCATCGGCCTCGTCGTGCTGTGGGTCTATTTCCTCACCGTGTGGCGGCGCCACGGGCGCGACCCGCGTTCCGGTCCGCTGGTGGCCGAATACGAGCCGCCCGACAACGATTCGGCCGCGGCGCTGCGCTACGTCGAACGGATGGGTTACGACAACACCTGCTTCACCGCCGGCGTGCTCGGCCTGGCGGTCAAGAAGGCGTTGACCATCGAGCGCCGCAGCAAGCACAGCTGGATCGGCACCCATCACGACACCTGGGTGGTCAAACGCGCGAATACCGGCAACGCCACCGCGCTGACCGCACCCGAGCAGGCCCTTTGCACTGCCCTGTTCGCCGGCGGCGACGAGCTCGAGTTCAAGAAGGAAAACCACGCGCGGGTGCAGGCGGCGAGTTCGGCGTTCCGGGGCGCGCTCAGGAAAGCGTTCCGGAAGGCCTACTTCCTCACCAATGCGAAATACCAGTTTCCGGGCCTCGTGATTGCCGTGGTGGCCGTGTGGCTGGGCACGAAGAGTGGATCTCCGATTGTCGTGGCGGCGATCGTCATCCCGGCGATCGCCACCCTGCTCGCGTTCGCGTACTGGATGAAGGCGCCGACCGCGCGCGGCGCGAAACTGCTGGACCGTATCCGCGGCTTCCGCTGGTACCTCGGGGTGGCCGAGAAACAGGAACTCGACGCCCGCTACCGGCCGGAGTCGAACCCCGAGCTGTTCGCCGAGTACCTGCCGCATGCGCTGGCACTGGGTGTCGGCAACGCGTGGGCGAGGCGCTTTGCCGACGCGCTGACGCCGGCGCAGATGCAGGCCGCGCAACCGGGCTGGTGCAGCGGCAGCGGCAGCGCGTTCAGCGGCGCCGGCCTCGCGAGCTTCGCCAACGACATGTCTTCGGGTCTCGGCGGCGCCATCGCCTCGTCATCGACCGCGCCGGGTTCCGGCGGGGGCGGAGGTTCCGGTGGCGGCGGTGGCGGCGGAGGTGGCGGCGGCTGGTGACCCGCAGAACCGGGGTCGGAGTGCACTCGCCTGAGACGATCCTGTTACCACGGGAGCTTGCGCGGGTGCGCCCTCACCTGGGATTCACGAACTGCACGGTCCCGCCCGGCGTCGCGTCCGGGACCGGCGAATCCGTCCGCCCGCGCACCCTTGCCGCCCCGGCGCCCGGGATCCGTAGGCTATTTTCTATTTTCCCAGCAGGTGCAGTTGCCACAGGTCGCGGCGGCTGGTGTGCATCAACGGCTGCAGGGTCATCAAGCCGGCGCGGCCGACGCTGCGTTCCAGGAACGCCATCTCCTCGAGCTTCGAACGGGTGTCTTCGTCGATCTCGACCTCGATGCCGTTTTCGCGCAGCATCAGCATTCCCTTCGCCCGCAGCGCGAGCTCTGCGTACAACTGCAGGTAACAGAGCAAGTCCGCGACCACCTTGCCGGGAAACCGTTCGCGCAACTGGTACAGGTATTGCCCCGCGGGAGACTGCGAGAAAGCCTCCGAACCGAGCAACTCGAGCAGTTCCTGGTCCGCATCGAAGCCGCTGCCGAGCCAACCGCGCAGCGTGTGTTCGCTGTGCATGTACACCCACACCAGCAACGGCGGAATGACCGCCAGGACCAGTACCGTTTCGACGATCGGCGACAGCGTGAACTGGTTGAAGGCCGCGTGCAGGAGGACCACCAGCAACAGCGGCGGCAGGACCGCCCGCGCATCCAGCCTGCCGCGGGCATCGGCGTTGGTCAGCGCCAGCGCCGCGAAAATCGCCTGGGTACCGCCGTGCATGATGGCGGTGCCGAAGCCCCGGACGATCCAGGCAGCCGTATGCGAATCGGCCAGGAGACCGAGGTAGTACACGTTCTCGACGGTGGCAAAACCCGCGCCGACGGCAAAGCCCAGCACCGAGGCGTCCACCAGGAAGCCGATCCGCCGCATGCGGATCAGCGCCACGACCACCGCCGCCTTCAGTGACTCCTCGACGAGCGGCGCGAGGTAGCGCGAATAGTCTTCGAAGGCGAAGCCGGTCGTGTTGATGACCAGCGCGGCAACCGCGTAGCAGATGCCCGCGATGACGGCGCCGGACACCAGCACCGCCAGCACCATGCGCAGCCGGACCAGCTTGTAGCTGTCCAGCAGCACCAGCGCGGCCAGGAAACACAACACCGGCAGCAGCCCGACGCACGCGTGCAGCCATTTGGGGTCGAAGGTCATGCCGCGATTGTTGCAGGAGCCGCCTGCAGGCGCGTCACTCGAACAAGCCCAGCGACGCCATCCATTCGGTGCGCCCGGAATTGCCCGGCCCGAAGCCGACCGCGGAACCGATCGAGAACGTCATCTTCTGGTCGTGCAGCACGGTGAACCGGAAGTCGATCTGGATGCCGATGTCGGTTGCGGTCTGCCGCATCGAGCGATTGCCCGGGTTGACCGTCAACCCGCTCACGAACAGCGAGGTGCGTGCCCAGCTCAGGTAATTGGCCGGCGTGCCGACGTTGCTGAAGCGTATCGGCGGCAGGTTCCATTCCAGCATCGAGCGCACGTAGGAACGCCCGTAGAGCTCGTCGATCTTGAAGCCCGGGAAGCTGTAGTACTGGCGATACCGTTTGACGTCGGTGTGGTCGATGTAGTTGTTGCCGAACGCACCGAAATAGTAATTCGCGTAAGGGTCGTCGGCGTCGCCGTGGGCCCAGCCTGCGTAGTTGCGCAGCCACAACGAGGAATGCTTGAACAGGAACGGCCAGCCGAAATCGATGTGGCCGTTGACCGCCGGAATCGTCCGGCCTTTCGCGTGGCCGAGTTGCAGGTTCAGGCCCCAGCGGATGCCCTTTTCGTAATCGACGGCGCCGAGTGAATTGAACGTGTCGCTGTAGTTGAACTGGGCGGCCGCGATGGCCAGGCTGGACGACAGCGTGTTGACATTCTGCGCGCCGGGCACCGTATCCAGGCCGTTGTACGAATGCAGCGACAGGTCCATGCCGAGCGTGCGCGGCTCGTCGAAGATCAACATCCGTTTCATGCCCACGTACCACTCGTTGCCACGCAGGCTGGTCTTGGTGGGGCCGAACAAGTCGTAGAAGTCGGCGCCGTTGTGCTTGTAGCCGATGTAGTAGCCCTTGCTGTCGAAACGCACGCCAAGATGCAGCCGTTCGTCGTCCGGCAGGGACGTGCCCACGCTGTAGCTCGCGTCGAGGCTGATGCGCTCGAGGCCGAGCGGATCACCCCAGTCGCCGTGGAAGCCCACGGCGACGCTGTTCTTGTAACCCTGGACCATCGGGTACAGGTCGTGCTGCCTGACTTCATGCAGCGGCTTGTAGTCGCCACGGCTCGTGACGATTTTCTTGAGATCGATCTTCGAAGGCGAACCAACGTCCCAGGTCTTGACGATCGGATGCTTCTCGGCGATCTCGGCACCGAGGAACTTGATCGCCGCCAGATCCTCGCGTGGCTTCGGGTCGATGAATCCCGGCACGAAACCCTGTCCGCCATATTCGAAAACCAGCAGGCGCCCGTCGGGCATCGGTACCGGCCGGAAGAACCCGGTTTCCGCGTTCGACAGGGCGGTGATCTGCTTGCTCGCCAGGTCGTAGCGGTAGATGTTGGACACGCCGGTGTAGTAGGAACTTCCGTACAGCGATCGCCCGTCCGGCGAAAACACGAACCCGTCCGGCACCGCGGTTCCGAAATTGAAGCTGGCGACGGGCTGGGTGTCCCCCGCGAGCATCTGCGCGACCGGCACGACATGCAACGACTGGTCACCGCCGATCGCCACGTGCGAGTAACTCAGCAACTTGCCGTCCGGGGACACGTCCAGGTCGTAGGCGATCTCCCCGAACGGCCACGAGTGGACCTGGTGAAACGTGGTGTACGGATACGGGATGTGCACCAGGGTGACGATGCCGTTGAGGTGGCGTATGCCCCACAGCGAACGATCCGCGCGGTCGAACGCAAGATCGCCGATGCGCGCCTTGTCCAGCAACACGCGCGTCTGCCCGGTCACCGTGTTCAGCGAAACCACGCTGCGGTAACCGGTGTTGTCGGTGGTGTAGAACGCGGTCCTGGTGGCTGGATCGTAGGCAAGCGAGGTCACCTTGTAGAGCATCGGACCCTTGACGTCGACCAGCGGCGTGATCTTGCCGGTCTCGACCGACATCGTGCCGACGAAGGCCGCGACGCCCGGATACCGGAACGCGGCGATGATGACTTTCCGCTGCGGGTCGTAATAGGCACGCGAGGTCGAGCCCAGGCCGCCCTTCGACAACGGCTGGAATTTCGAAACCGGATACTCGGCGATGCGCGTCAGGTTCGCCTGCTGGAAACGGTGTTCGAAGGCGATCCAGTCGTTCCACGCCTGGCCCATCGGGATGCCGAAGACCTTCTTGAACTGGTTGGCGTAATAGCGGTCGCTGCCTTCGCGCCTCGCCGCCCACTGGATGACCTTCTGCGGCGAGTACTCCAGCGCCAGCCAGGAAACGAAGCGCGTACCGTAAAGGTAGTTGTTGACCCCCACCTGGAAATCGATCTTGGTGCCCTCCGCGACCAATCCAGCGGGATCGTAGAAATGCGCGTGGTCGCGCACCATCGCGCGGAACACCATCTCGTCGTAGGCGCCCTGGACGCGGCCACGACCTCCACTCATCCAGGTTTCCATGAATACCGCGACGCCTTCCAGGTACCAGCGCGGCACCACCGAGCGCGGGACGGTGAGGAACCGATACAGCAGCGTTTCCGGGTGTTCCGGATCGACGTTGACCTTGCCGCCCAGCAGGTGCCGCCAGCGCATGTCGGCCTTCGTCCACTGGTCGAGATTGGCGGCGTGTGTCAATTCGTGGTTCGCGAACCAGCAGATGCGTTCGTTGGAAACGAAGGTTTCCATCTCGTAGGGCACCGGCGCGATGTCCACGGTCATCAGATTGACCGGTAACGAGGTCGTGGCAGCGTCGCCGTAGTCGCCGAAATCGTCGAGCAGCACGGTCTCCTTGCCGTCCGGCGTCCAGCCCCAGAAACGCTCGTGGAAGTTCAGGGCATTTTCGAAGCAGCGCGTGGCGTAGGGCGCGAGATAGTCTTCGGCGGGATGGAACCAGATCATCCGCAGATCCTTCGTCTGCAATTGCTGCAGCACGTCCTCATCGGCGTGGGCCGGCGTCGCGAAGCAAAGGGCAGCAGCACCAAGCACCGACAAAACAAAGCTCGCGCGCATTTCAGTGTCCCCCCACTGGACCCAGGCAAAGATACTCCAAGAGAAAAGGGCCGGGTTTTGTGCCCGGCCCGATTCGATCCCCAATTCGATCCTGTGCGTGCGTGGCGGATTCCGGTCGAGGCGGTCCTTCGCCACGACCGGACCCGCAGCCGGCCGCGTCTAGAGCTTCTGGTCGCGCAGCCTCGCCTGGAACTCCGGTTTGCTCAACATCGCCTCGAACGCGGGCCGGCTCACCAGGGCCTGGAAGTCGGGGCGGCTCAACATCGCCTGGAACTCGGGGCGGCTCATCAGCGCCTGGA
>DASTIS010000269.1:0-3423 GCA_035717365.1 Rhodanobacteraceae bacterium | reverse complement strand
CTGCGCCGCGCGTCGGCCGGTTTCATCGCGAACATCGCCGCCGCCCAAGCCAGCGCCAGGGCGCCGGCGTCGACCAGCATGTGCGCGGCATCGGCCAGCAACGCCAGCGAACCCGACCACCAACCGCCGATCGCCTCGACGACCAGCATCGCGCAAGTCAGCGCCAGCGCGATTCCGAGCGTGACATGACCGCCGCGGGTGCCGGCGGGCGGGACTGAATGGGAATGGACGTGCGCCATGCGCGCAGCGTACGAAGGCATCGCCGCGTTACACAATCACCGGGATCCGTGAAGCGTCGCCCATGCCGGTGCGTGGGTGTGACCGGCGTGAAGGTGGCGATGCGACAGCACCAGGTTGGTGATATGCGACGCTGCGACCAGCACGCCACCGCTGACCACGGCGACGGTATGGACCACCACGTGCACATCGAGATTGACGGCGACGCCGAACAGCAACAACGCGATGCCGGGCACCATCAGGTACAGCGCATGCGGTTTGCGATGGCGACGGTAACCGACGAGGATGCTGGCACCGGCCAGCAAGGCCGCACACGTCACGAAGATGCGTTCGAACATGTGACCCGCCAGGAACTCCAGCCCGATCAGCGGCAGCAACGCCAACACGAACGGCAGCAGCACGCAGTGCACCGCGCACAGCAGCGATGCGGTGGCACCTACGCGGTCGATCAGCGTCGCCAAGCGCCGCGACTTCGGGGTCAACGCCACCGGCACTTGCACCGGCATCGGCGTGGTCAACGCGTGGGTGACTGGCATATCCATTTGCGCGAACGTCTCTGCTCTGTCGAGTGGGCCGGCGTTCGACCGGGCCCCTGTGTGCTGATGCAACATTATAACATTCTCTGCCAGGTCGTGTGTGGGGTGTGAGCGGCACCATGCCTTTCGTTCAGAAATCCTTGCCGAAGCCGAGAAAAACGCCGCGGCGGGGGCCGTACCGGGGCGCTCCGACCCCGATGCCCGACCCGTCGCGCAACTCGTACCTGCGGTCGAGGACGTTGATCACCGTGATGCGCGCGTCCAGCCGGCCGAAGCCGGGCAGGCGAAACCCGTGCTGCAGGCTCAGGTTGAGCTGGAAATAGCCCGGCATGGTTTCGGTATTGGCGAAGCCGCGGCGCAGGCCGCTGCCGTACAGGAAGTCGCTGCCGATGCGGGTGTCGGCATCGATCGCATAATTCAGCCCGCCGGACGCGGTCAGCCGTTGTCCGTGGTCGAGGTGTACCCAGTGGGTCGCGATGTAGGCGAGCTCGTCCGGCTCGAAGTTGTACTGGCCCGAGACCACCCGCGTGCCCAGCGCGTGGCTGTTGGCAACGTTCAAGTACGCCGTCCACGGGCCCGCGGCATAGTTCGCCGTGAATTCCACGCCACGCACGCGGCCGCGCGCGTAGTTGAACGGCGAGAACACCAGCGCCGCGCCGAACTGGCCCTCGTCCTGCAGGTAATCCACCTCGCGGTAGTACGCATCCAGACCGAGCGTCAGGTTGTCGGCGACCTTGTGCTCGACACCCACGTCGTAGTAATTGGACCGCTCCGACTTGACATCGGTGTTGACGTCGGTCGGCAACTGGTTGGTGGTTCCCTGGAACAGAACGATGTCGGTCGGCGCGATCAGTTCGGTCGGCGGCGGCGTGAAGTAGCGCGCGTAACCGGCATGCAACGTGGTATCGGGCGTGACGTCGTAGACCAGCCCCAGACGCGGACTGATCTGGCCTTCATCGACATAGGCACTGACGTGATCGGCGCGCACGCCGTAGTTCACCACCAGCTTGTCGGTCACCTGCCATTGATCCTGCACGTAGGCGCCGTAGATATGCGCCAGCTTGCCGTGATCCTCCACGATGTTGATCGGGGTCGTGGCAGTCTGGTTGCCGTCCGCATCGGCCGGAAACACCAGCGAGTCGTTACTGGCAAGCGCGCGCTCGACGTCCGCATAGAGCCCGAAACGCAGCAGGTGCGAGTCGCCCAGTGGAGTGGAGAAATCCGCCTGCAGGGTATTCGCGCGGTTACTGCGGCCGACCGTCGAAGCCACCCCGTTGAACACCAGATCGCCGATCGGATCGGGCTGGAAATTCACGTTGGTGTAGCGCTGGCCCAGCGAAACCTGATAATCGGTGTTCCCTGCATGCCCTTGCAGGCTGAAGATGCCGAAGCGCGTGACTTCGCGCTGGCGCTCGTCAAGCCTGGAAGAATCGAAGTCGCTGACCCCGTCGTAAACGAACACGGGCTGCTGGTCCGGATTGTTCGGAATCTGGAAACGGTTGTTCGCGGTGCCGAACAGGAAGGTTGCGCGCGTGACCGGATTGAAGAGATAGGAGAAATATCCGAAAGTCTGCAATTGATTGGCATGGTCGTGGATCGCGTCGCGCGTCGCGGTCGGATTCTCGATGCCGACGTCGCTTTGGCGATAATTCGCGGTCAGGTAATACGACCAGCGGTCCTCGCTGCCGTGCACCTCGAAGCTCGGATTGAACGTACCGAACGAACCGCCGTAGACGTCCACGCTGCCGCCGTTGCCGAGCCGCGCGCCGGATTTGGTAGTGATGTCCACCACGCCCGCGGTGCGATAGCCGTATTGCGCGGGCAGCGCACCGGTCAGGAATTTCAGCGATTCGATCGAACGGGTGTCCAGGGTCTGGCCGAAACCGCTGATGCTTTCCGGGATGATGATGCCGTCGATCCGGTATTGCAGGTTTGCGTGGTCGCCGCGCACGTGCAGTTCCCCGGACGAGTCCTGCACCACGCCCGGCGCCTGCAGGATCACCTGATTCAGAGGCGTGTTGTCGCCCTGCGGCATGCCGCGGATGGCCTCGCGGTCGAATACGGTCTGGCTGGTACCGGTTTCCGGCGATAGCGCGTTGCGCGCACGATCCAGCCTGGCGCTGACCCGCACCGTGTCCAGCATCAGCGGCCGATTCGCGGAATCCGAAGACATAGCGGCCGGCGTATCCGGTGAATCGTCGGCGTGCGCCGCCGGAAACTGGACGCAACCCACCATCACCGCGGTGGCGGCGGTGAATACCTTGCGATGCATGCCGACGGATTCCTCGAAATGACTCAGTAAGTGTTATGTTATAACGTATCATATACAAAATCAATACACCGCACGAGTCGCGTCCTTGCGCGTGGTCACTCATCGACAGGGGGGAACGAAGGTGCCGTTCAGGTCGCGGTGCAACGCTTGCAAACGCCGTGCACCTCCAGCGTTTGCGCCTTGGCGCGGAAGCCGAAGTCGCGCGCCTGGCGCTCGATCAGGTGCGCGATCGCGCCCTCGTCGCAGACTTCGGTGGCGCTTTCGCAGACATCGCAGATCAGGAACGGTACCTGATGCGCTTCGGCCGGATGCTGGCAGAACACGAACGCATTGATCGACTCCAGCTTGTGGATGAAGCCGTTCTCGAGCAGGAAATCG
>DASTIS010000268.1:0-3700 GCA_035717365.1 Rhodanobacteraceae bacterium | reverse complement strand
CCCGATCCCCCAGCAGTTTCGCCGAGTGTACCCGAATGGCCGGCTTCGGCAAGCAGAAATTTCACATTTGGTGATGCACTGACCGGAACGGAGGGTTATCCCGCATACTTGCAGGCCATCCGGGCGTGAAAATCGTCGCGCACGGCCCCATTTCAGTGCACGCAGCCCCTTGAACCCGTCCCAGCCATGGCCAAACTCGACATCCTTGAATTCCCCGACCCGCGGCTGCGTCTCGAGGCCCAGCCGGTCGAGACTTTCGACGCCGATCTTGCGCGGCTCGCCGACGACATGCTGGAAACCATGTACGAGGCACCCGGGATCGGACTCGCCGCAACCCAGGTCAACCAGCAGAAGCGTCTGCTGGTCATCGACGTGTCCGAGACCCACGACGCGCCATTGGTGCTGGTGAATCCCGAACTGCTGGAGGCCCGGGGCACCGAAGTGTGCCAGGAAGGCTGCCTGTCGTTCCCGGGCGTGTTCGCCGATGTCGAGCGCAAGGAATGGGTCCGGGTCAAGGCGCAGGACGTCAGCGGCAAGTCCTTCGAAATCGAAACCGACGGCCTGCTCGCGGTGTGCATCCAGCACGAAATGGACCACCTGGTCGGCAAGGTGTTCGTCGACTACCTGTCGCCGCTGAAACGTTCGCTGCTGCTGCGCAAGCTGGAGAAGCAGCGGCGCCACGCGGGCTGACCTAGGTCTGTTGACGCCATGCCACGTGGCCGCGCCGTCGGCCGTTTGCCCGCAGGGCAAGGAAGAGTGAGGAAGTTGTATGTCGATACATCGACGAGCGATGACGCAGCCATGCGGGCAAACAGCCCCGGCCCGAAGGGTTGCTCCGCAGCGGCCGCCATCCGTCGGTGCGCGCCTTGACCAGAGAACCACTCTGGCGCTGCGGCGCGCGCCTCGCCTGGCGGCCGCTGCGGAAGCAACGCGGCTCACTTGGCATGGCGTCAGCAGACCCTAGATGCCGGCACAGCGTCCGCGGCTGGTGTTCGCCGGAACGCCGGACTTCGCGGTGCCGGGGTTGCGCGCCTGTCTTGCGGCCGATGCCGAAGTCGCCGCGGTTTATACCCAGCCCGACAGGCTGGCCGGTCGCGGGCGCAGGCTCACGCCGAGTCCGGTCAAGCAGGCTGCCCTGGCTGCGGGCATTCCCGTCGAGCAGCCGGAATCCCTCAAGGGGCCGCACGCGCGACAGGGCCTGCGCGACTACGCGCCCGACCTGCTGGTGGTGATCGCCTACGGGTTGATCCTGCCGCGCGCGGTGCTGGCGATCCCGCGCCTCGGTTGCTGGAACGTGCACGCTTCGTTGCTGCCGCGCTGGCGCGGCGCGGCGCCGATCCAGCGTGCGATCCTGGCCGGCGACACCGAAAGCGGAGTGTGCCTGATGCGAATGGAGGCCGGCCTCGACACCGGCCCGGTCCTGCTGGAACGCCGCACGCCCATCACGCCCGACGAGACCGGCGGCTCCTTGCACGATCGACTCTCCGGGCTGGGCGCGGAAGTGTTGCACGAGGGTTTGTCGCGGCTCGCGCGCGGCGCGGCCTTGCCGGAAACGCCGCAGGCGGCAACCGGCGCAACCTATGCGCACAAGCTCGACAAGGCCGAGGCCCGGCTCGATTTCACGCCACCGGCCATCGAGCTCGAACGCAAGGTGCGCGCGTTCGATCCGTGGCCGGTGGCGGAAGCGGAGATTGCCGGTGAGCGGGTGCGAATCTGGCGTGCCACGCTGCGGGAGCGGAGACCGGGGACCGGGGACCGCAAACCCGGCGAGATCGTCGCCGCCTCGAAGGACGGCATCGACATCGCCTGCGGCGAAGGCATGCTGCGTATCCTGAAGTTGCAACGCGCGGGGGGCCGCGTGATCGACGCGTCCGATTACCTCAACGCGCGTCCGGAACTGCGCCAGTGAACGCGTCAGCGATTGTCGTGCCCGTCATCCCGGCACAGGCCGCGATCCATTTTGATTTTCGGGGGCGATCCCGCAACCAGCGGGACGCGGCTTGCGCCGGAATGGCGACTCCCCTGGACGACCGCGCTGCATATGGTTGCCCCTGACACCCGCGTGCTCGCCGCACAGTGTCTCGCCGACGTCGCCTTGCGCGGCGCCTCGCTGCGCGAACGCCTCAAGCCCGCGCAGACGCAACTGGCCGACGTGCGCGATCGCGCATTCCTGACCGCACTGGTCAGCGAAGGGGCGCGTTGGTGGTTGCGTTTCGACGCGGCACTCGATGATTTGCTGCAACGGCCCTTGCGGACGCGCGAACCTGCGCTGCACGCGTTGCTGGTCGTGGGCCTGGTGCAGCTGGAAATCCTGCAAGTCCCGCCGCACGCGGCGGTCGCCGCCACGGTCGAGGCGACCCGTGCGCTGGATCGCGGCGGGTTCGCCAAACTCGTCAACGCGGTCCTGCGCCGCTGGTTGCGCGAGCGCGAGGCGCGCAACGCACGACTGGACGCAAGCCCCGAAACGCGCAGCGCGCATCCGCGCTGGCTGATCGACGCGTTGGCACGCGACTGGCCGCATCACGCCGACACGATCCTGGCTGCCGGCAACGCTCCGGCACCGCCGATGCTGCGGGTCAACGCCCGACACGCGACGCGCGAACAGGTCATCGGCGAGCTCGCCGACGCGGACATCCACGCCGCGGCGCATCCATGGCTGCGCGATGGGCTGACGCTCGGGGCGCATGCCGACCTCGCGCACCAACCCGGGTTTGCCGACGGCAGGTTCTCGGTGCAGGACGGCGCCGCGCAATGCGCCGCGGACCTCCTCGACCTGCGCGACGGCCTGCACGTGCTGGATGCCTGCGCCGCCCCCGGCGGCAAGACCTGCCACATGCTGGAGCGCGCGGACATCGAAGTGCTGGCGCTGGAGCGTGAAAGCGCGCGGACCGCTTCGATCGGCGCCAACCTGCGGCGGCTCGGCCTCGCGTGTGAGCTGCGCATCGCCGACGCCGGTGCGCCGCCGGAGTGGTGGGACGAGCGCCCCTTCGACCGCATCCTGCTGGACGCGCCTTGCTCGGCCACCGGCGTGATCCGTCGCCATCCGGACATCAAGCTGCATCGCCGCGCCGCCGACATCGGCCCACTGGCGCGCGAGCAGTCCCGCCTGATCGGAGCCCTGTGGTCGACGCTCGCGAGCGGCGGCAAGCTGGTTTACGCAACGTGCTCGCTGTTGCGCGCGGAAAACGAAGCGGTGGTCGCCACCTTCCTGGGCGACCACCCCGACGCACAAACATTGCCGGTCGAATTTCCCGCCGGGCACGCCGCCGGCGCCGGATGGCAGATCCTGCCGGGCGAGGGCGGGTTGGACGGCATGTTTTACGCGGTGCTCTTGAAGCACCCGTAGCGGCCTGCCTCGCTGGCAATCGTCGCGCGCAGGCGCGCTCCTACGAGAAACTGCTCGCCCATCGCCTTTGGTAGGAGCCGGCCTTGCCGGCGACCGTCGAGATGCGTGTGTAGCAACCGCGCGCGGAGACGCTTCTGCACGCTCGCCCCTACAATCGCGGCTTCAACGTGAAGCGCCCTGTAATGATGTCGAACCGCGACCTATGCCCCGTGTTGCAGGACGAACGCGTCCAGATCGCGCTGCTGTTTGCCTTTGCGGCGCTGTTGCTCGCGCTCGGCATCGGGCTGCGGGACCCGTGGCCCTCGGACGAGCCGCGCTTCGCGCTCGTCGCGCGCGAAATGCTGACGACCGGCC
>DASTIS010000267.1:0-4547 GCA_035717365.1 Rhodanobacteraceae bacterium | reverse complement strand
GGCGACGTTGACCACCGAACCGTCGATGAAGGCGATGCTGGAACCGAGCACGCTGGCCGCGAGCGCGTACCCCGGGCGAGAGCGGGGCGGCGCGACGACGCCCGGCCGGGCGCGGATGACGCCTTCGTCGCACGGGGGGCGTTGGACACCGAGCATCGGGCCACCGTACACGATTCGCGTAGCCGCAACATCTTCCTCGACGACGGTTCCGGCGACACGCTGGTCGATCGCCGGCCCGGCACTGGCGCGGCCCGCCGGTTATGACATACTCCCGCCGCCCTCGGAGCCGAGTTCGGCCCCGGGCCGGGAGGCCTGCGTGGTCTTCAATTCGCTGACGTTCATCGCGTTCTTCGCGATCGTGCTGGCGATCCATTCGCTTCCGCTCGCGTGGAAGATCCGCAAGGTCAACCTGCTGATCGCGAGTTACCTCTTTTATTCCGCCTGGAATCCACCGTTCGTGATCCTGCTGTGGATCTCGACGGTGGTGGACTGGTACGCCGCACAGGGCCTGGTGAAGGCGCAGCAGCCGGCGGCGCGCCGCGCCTGGATGCTGCTGTCGGTGGTCGCGAACCTGGGCATGCTCGGCTACTTCAAATACGGCGGTTTCCTGCTGGCGAACTTCACGTCTCTGCTGGCATCAATTGGCGTGACCTATCACGCGCCGGCGCCGGACATCGTGTTGCCGGTGGGAATCTCGTTCTACACCTTCGCGACGATGTCCTACACGCTGGACGTGTACCTGCGCCGTGCGCTGCCGGCGCGCAGTTTCCTCGACTACGCGCTGTTCGTGACGTTTTTTCCGCATCTCGTCGCCGGCCCGATCATGCGTCCGACCGAACTGGTGCCGCAGTTCGAGCAGCCGCGCCGGGCGAACGCCAGGCAACTGTTTTTCGGCCTGGCGCTGATGACCATCGGCATGTTCAACAAGGTCGTCCTGGCCGACGGCTTTCTCGCGCGCGCAGCGGAAACGGTGTACGACACGGACAAGATTCCGGGCGCGCTGGATGCATGGATGGGTACGCTGGCCTTCAGCGGACAGATCTTCTGCGACTTCGCCGGCTATTCCACGATCGCCATCGGCGTGGCGATGTGTCTCGGGTTCGCGATGCCGGACAACTTCAGGTTTCCGTATGCCGCGATCGGGTTTTCGGATTTCTGGCGGCGCTGGCACATCACGTTGTCGTCGTGGCTGCGCGATTACCTCTACATCCCGCTAGGTGGCAATCGACATGGCCCGGGTCGAACCTACGCGGCATTGATGGGCACGATGCTGCTCGGCGGCCTGTGGCATGGCGCGAGCTGGACCTTCGTCGCCTGGGGCGGGTTGCACGGCATCTATCTCTCCGTCGAACGCTGGTTGCGCAAGCGCTTCGCCGGCTTCCGGCCGAACGTCTGGACGTTGCTGGCCTTCGCCCTGATCACCTACGCATTGGTCAATGTGACTTGGGTGTTCTTCCGCGCCAAGACCTTCTCGCGCGCATGGACGGTGCTGCGCGGGATGGCCGGCAGCAACGACAAGACCGTGCCGCTGCTCGGCAGCGAATCACTGGTGGTGGTGGCCGCGATCATCGCAGGGCTGGTGATCACGCACTGGCTGATGCGCAACCGCACGCTGGAATCGGTGCTCGCGCGTGCGCCGGCGGCAGTGCTGTCGTGCACCTGGGCGGTCATGGCATTCGCGATCATCGCGACGCAAGGCAATGGCAATGCATTCATCTACTTCCAGTTCTGAATCGGCCGGTTCCGACTTCGTCGCCGAGCGTTCGGCGAGCGCCGAGGCGCGCATCGCCTCGCACCCCGGCGTGCGCCTGACCGCGGCCGATCGGCCGGGTGTGGCGCAACCGGTGCCGGAGCGCGACATTCCCGATCGCCGTTGGGGCGCGATCATGCTGGGCGCGCTGGCGATATTTCTGTTGTTGATGGGCGGATGGGAATGGCATTGGCGGAGCTTCGGCGTGGAGCCCAGCATCGCCAACACCGATGCGCTCTGGGCCACGCAGCGCCGCCGCATCGACGGTGGGGAGAGCAATGGGGCGACGGTCGTGATCGGTTCTTCGCGCCTGCTGTTCGACCTGCAATTGCCGGTGTGGCAGAAGCTTTCCGGCCAGCGGCCAATCCAGCTCGCGATGGAAGGTACCTCGCCGATGTTCGCGCTGGAGGACCTCGCGGACGACCCGAATTTTCGCAATGGCCGTCTGCTGGTCGGCGTGGCGCCCGACCTGTTCTTCAGCGGATTCATGGTGCGAGGCAACCTGCTGGCGTACATGCGCAAGCAGTCGCCTTCGCAGCGCGTCGGCCAATGGTTGTCCATGAAGTTCGTCGAGCCGCATTTCGCCTTCGACGATCCCGACTACGCGCTGCCCACGGTGATCGCGCGGCAAGGGTGGTGGCCGGCGCGCGCCGGCATGCACGCCGCCAAACCGGTCCGGAAGCTGATGGTGGTGGTGGACGAGGATCGCGCCAGCCACATCTGGGACAAGCTGGAAAAGGATCCGGCCTACGCCGCGCTGGCGCAGAGCATCTGGGCGCAGCACTTCACGCTGCTGCGCAACGTGCCGGCGCAAGCTTTGCAGAAGGGTGCGGACGAGCAGATCAGGCGCGCTGCGGTCGCCATTGCAACATTGCGCAAACGCAACGTGCAGGTGATCTTCGTGCGTACGCCCAGCGCCGCCGACTATCTGGCCCTCGAGGACGAACTGTTTCCGCGCGCACGCACCTGGGACATGCTGCTGGCGAAAACCGGCGCGCCCGGGGTGCATTTCCAGGATCATCCGGAGCTGCAGGGCTTCTGGCTGCCGGAGTGGTCGCATCTTGCGGCGAGCGATGCGGGGCGGTTCACGCGGGCGCTCTACGCGATCATCGAACGCGACACCGGGCATCGCGCGCCGAGTGCAGGCGCGCAGGCTCACCGCCCGTGAATGGCTCCGTCGAACCGTGTCGCCTGCAGAATTTTTCCGCGGGCGTGGCAGCGCCCCGCCCGATGGCTGCGGCTGTTCGTCGTCAGCCCGAAGATTTGCCCCCCGCGCGCTCGATCCGCCCGCAGGCGATCGGCAGGGTGACCTGGGCCGGGATCGGGCCGAGCGAGGCGACCGTGGACGGCAACTCGGTGCTGTCGGGTACGCCGTGGATGTAAACGACGCGCTTGGCGAGGTCGAGTTTCTGTCCGGGGAATTGCCTGGCGAAGGCGGCGTCCAGCGCCTTCAGCGAAACCGTTTCGTGGTAGTGGTAATCGCCCTTGCCGTCCGCCGTCGGGTAGGTTCCGTGGGCGACATCCATGGTGGCCGGATCGCTGATGAACGGGACCATCGTGGTGCCGGAAGTCTTGCCGGTTTCTATCAGGTCGACGATGCCGTCGTGGTTGGTGTCTTCGGCCATGCTCGGGCAGGTGGCGGGCTGTCCGTCCTTGAACCCGTGGAAGTGCTGCCAGTGGATCGTGTCGGCGGGCGCGCCGTGCACGCGGATGTCGATGGTCAGCTTGTCGCCATCGACGGTGAAACGCGCTTCGCCGTTGGTCGATGCGTGGGCGGCCTGCGCATTCATCGGTTGCAGATGCGCGACATACACAGCGTGCGAAGGGCTGGCCGCCATTGCGGAACCCAATGGTGCAAGGGCAAGGGCGCCGGTGGCCAGCGCCAACAGGCAAGCGTTCTGGATTTTCATCGCGATCCTCCGTGGTTGCATGCGAGTCGACAGTGTCGAACAACCGCGGAATCCTGGCATGACCTGCGTCAAGTCTGCGCGTTCATTGCAATCCGCGCCAAATCGCATCGAGCAGTTCGCCGTTGGGATCGAGGCTTTGTTCCCAGTACATGATGCCGCCCAGATGGTGGGCCTTGACGAAGGCAGCCTTGGCGGCGATGGATTCGGGATCGTCGTAGGTGATGAAGGTCCGCGTCGAGGTGTTCCACAACCACGGCGCGTCCGCCTTCGCATCCCAGTGGCGAACAAAACCGCGCTTGCCGATGAGCCCGGCTTTCAGTTTCGGCCACGGGATTTCGTCGACGTATTTTTTGTAAGGCCGATACAGGCCGTCGTGTGCGGGGTTCACGTCGCCGAATTCGCGGCCATAGAACGCGGCCCCGATCACCAACTTGCGGGGTGGCACACCGGCGGCAAGGAATTGTCCGACTGCGCGATCGGTGGTGCGTGCATCGGCCGGCGCGAATTGCGACGCGTGCAGGCCGGTGTGGTGGCAGGTATCCGGCGTCATCGAGTTGCAGAAGTCGTAGGTCATCAGGTTGAACCAGTCGACGTACCGGTTCACCGCCGCGATGTCGACGCCGCTGGCGAACGGACCGTCGGCGACCGCGATGCTCAAGGTGTAATGACGACCGTGCGCGGCGCCCGCCGCGTCGAGGCCGGCGCGCACGGCCTTGAGAAGCAGAGTGAAGTTGTCGCGGTCGTCAGGACTGGAGGCGATGCCGGATTCGTGGTGGCCGGGATATTCCCAGTCGATGTCGAGGCCGTCGGCGCCTTGATCCACCACCAGGCGTGCGGCGCTTTCCGCGAACGCCTTGCGACCGGCGGGTGTCCGCGCGGCTTCGGAA
>DASTIS010000266.1:0-4326 GCA_035717365.1 Rhodanobacteraceae bacterium | reverse complement strand
CATGCTGATCAACGCCGCGTACCTGCGCGCCCTGTCGGTGCCGCAACTGGCGGCGTCGAAGTCGGTAGCGACCGACGCCGCGACGGTGGTCCTGGGGCGCGCCGGCGTCTCGCTGATCGGCGCGCTGGTGATGCTGTCGGTGTTCGGTACGCTGAACGGCAGCATCCTGTCCAGTCCGCGCGTGTTCTTCGCGATGGCCGAGGACGGGTTGTTCTTCCGCACCGTCGGCAAGGTACATCCGAAATACGAAACACCTTATGTCGCGATCGGCTTCATCGTGGTGATCGCGGTGATCTACGTGTTGCTGCGCGATTTCATGCAGCTCGCCGAGGGCTACGTGCTTGGGGTGTGGCCGTTCCTCGCGCTGTGCGTGATCGGTATTTTCATCCTGAGGCGCACGCGTCCGGATTTCCCGAGGCAGTACCGGGTGCTCGGATATCCGGTTGTGCCCGCGCTGTTCGTGCTCGCCACGTTCGTCGTGGTCGCCAATGCGCTGTATGCGCAGTTCTGGTCCACCATCGCCAGTGTCCTGATCACGCTGGCCGGCGTGCCGCTGTATTTCCTGTGGATGTGGTGGCAGCGGCGCGCCCAGCCGGAGCGCAACGACGCGCCATAACCGCAGCGAATGCAGCCATAGCCGAAACGGCCGTGGTTGCAGGTACCGCATGCAATTCCACATGGCGATCGGAGTGCCCGTCGGCGTACCATCCGGATTCCGGGATTGACGGAGTGAAGCTTGAAACGATGGTCACTGCTTCCGGTTGCCGCGCTCCTCGTCGTGTCCATGGCCTGCATGGGCCGGACCGACGCGAACGTTCCGGCCGGCACGGTCGCGTTGACCGTGAGCTTGCCCGATCCGGGACAGAAGATCCTGTACGTGCACGAGGTGATGCCGGTCAAGCCGGGGCCCTTGACGCTCTACTACCCGAAGTGGATCCCGGGCGACCATTCGCCGGACGGGCCCATCGGGGACATCATGGGCCTCGAGTTCTCGGCGAATGGTCAGCGTGTTGCCTGGCAGCGCGATGAGCTGGACAGGTATACGTTTCATTTGACGGTGCCCGCGGGTGCGCGGCAGATCGACATTCGTTTCCAGTTCCCGTCACGGGACCGGGTGACGTCGAATCTTCTCGACCTCACCTGGGACCACGTCGCGCTGTATCGCGCCGGTGCTCCGACCAAAGACCAGACGTTCCGGCCATCGCTGGTGATTCCCGCCGGCTGGCATTATGCGAGCGCGCTCAAAACGGTAGAGCGCGACGGCAATCGCATCACGTTCAAGCCCGTGCCGTTCAACACGCTGGTCGATTCGCCGGTGATCGCCGGCAAGTATTTTCGCCAGATCGACTTGACGCCGAATGGCTCGTCGGTGCGCCGCTACCTCGACATGGTGGGCGACAACGCCGCGGCGATCGCGATTTCCGACCAGCAGGCCGCCGGTTTTCGCAGCCTGATCGAGCAGGCGCAGTCGCTGTTCCATTCCCATCACTACGACGACTACCACCTCCTGTTGACCTTGAGCGACCACACCTCGGTCGGCGGCCTGGAGCACCACCAGTCGAGTGACGACCGTGCGCGCGGCGGCACGAAGATGCTCGCGGACGCCGACCACTTCATGCTCGATGCCTCATTGCTGCCGCATGAGTACACGCATTCGTGGAACGGCAAGTTCATGCGTCCGGAAGGGCTGTGGCGGCCCGATTTCGAGCAGCCGGAAAAGCCGAAACTGTTGTGGGTCTACGAGGGACTCACCGTGTACCTGGGCGACGTGCTGACGGCGCGCAGCGGGTTGTGGCCGCCGCAAACCTGGCGCGACGTGGTGGCCTATCGCGCCGCGGTGATGGCGCATCGGACCGGCCGCGTGTGGCGGCCGCTGATCGACACCACCGTCGCGGTGGACTACGGCGCGCCCATGGCCTGGGCGAACTGGCGTCGGCAAAACGACTTCTACCGCGAAGGCCAGCTGCTGTGGCTGGCCGTCGACATGAAGATCCGCGACCTGAGTCACGACCAGCGTTCCATCGACGACTTCGCGCAGGAATTCTTCGGCGTCGACAACGGCAGTTTCGTCACCCACACCTACAACTTTGGTGACCTTGTTGCCGCGCTCAACAAAATCCAGCCGTACGACTGGGCCGACTTCCTGCACAACTGGGTGAATGGCACGGGCGACGAGGTGCCGCTGTTGTCAGGCATCGAGGCCAGCGGCTGGAAGCTGGTCTACACCGACAGGCCTTCCGGCTACCAGAAAGCACTCGAAAACGTCGGAAAGGGAGAGCTGGAAGGCCACGGCATCAATGCGATGTTTTCCGTCGGCCTGTTCCTCAGCACCGATGGCCGCGTCGAAGATGTTCTGTGGCACGGGCCAGCGTTCAAGGCGGGCCTCGCACCCGGCATGAAGCTGGTTGCCATCAATGGACACGCATTCAGCCCGCAGGTCTTGCACGACGCGGTTGCCGCGGCCCGGAAAAGCAGGCAGCCATTGCGGATCCAGGCGCGCAACGACGGTGCCGTTGGCACCTACACGGTGCACTACGACGGCGGACTGAAGTACCCGCACCTGGTCCGAGAGCAGGGCAAGACCGATTACCTGAAGCAGGTGCTCGCGCCAAAGCCGGCCGGTAGCGGGCCATGAAAGCATCCGGGTATTGGTTTTCTTTGTCATCCCGGGGCTGCCCGCGGATTCATCGCGGGCGGAACCCGGGATCCATTTTGATCTTGGGGCCGGCGGAGCAAGGCAACATGGGCTTCCCCCGTGCGCGCCGGTGTGCCGCCTTGCTGGCATTGATGTTGTCGCTTGCACTGCCCGCGGTGGGCATGGCATCGGGTATTCCTCCCGCAGTTTCGGGCGATCGCGTCTTGAGCCAGGTGATCGAACTGGTCACCGTGGGGCAGTTCCAGACGGCCGACGCGCGAATCGATGCGGCGTTGAAGGAGCCGGGACTGTCGCCCGAGGCGCGCCGCGCATTCGAGTTCCAGCGCGAGCGCATGCAGCGCATGCATCTTGATTTCAGCCTGACCACCGATCAGGTGAAGACGAAAGTGCGCAAGCAGATCCCAGACCTCACCGATGCGGAATTCGCGCGCTGGGACGCGCACGGACTGTTCGAGCACATGGCCATCGACGGCCGGCGGATGTATTTCGACCGCTCGCCGTCCAACCTGTTCCACCTGAGCGCCGAAGCGCGCGCACGGCGCAAGGGCCGCGCGTCGTTTGCCGGCAGTGGCCTGCCGCAGGAGGTCAATGACAACTACATCGATTACGACCGCGAGGTGATCGAGGAAGCCAAAGCCACGGGTCAATCCAGCGTGGTGCCGCAGCGCGTGCGGGTGACGCAGACGCTCACCGTGGATGCCGATGCCGTCCCCGCGGGGAAAACGGTGCGTGCATGGATTCCATACCCGCGTGCCGATGCCGGTCAGCAGCAGGACATCCGGATCGTTTCCAGCCAGCCTTCCGCGCATCGCATCGCACCGGAATCGGCGCTGCAACGCACGGTGTTCCTGGAACAAACCGCGCGGGCCGGCAAGCCGACGGTGTTCAGGATCACCTATGAAGTCACCTTGTACGCGCAGTATCACGCGATCGATCCCGCCAAAGTGGTGCCCGCGAAGGTCACGCCGGAGCTCAAGCCGTACTTGGCCGAGCGCGCGCCGCACATCGTGTTCACCGAACCGCTGCGGGTGTTTTCACGACAAATCGTGGGCGACGCCACCGATCCGTATGAAATCGCGCAGCGGATTTTCGCGGCAGTGGACGAAATCCCGTGGGCCGGCGCGCGCGAGTACTCCACCATCCCGGATATCAGCGCGTACACCCTGCACGCGGGCCACGGCGATTGCGGCGAGCAGACGCTGTTGCTGATCGCGTTGATGCGCATGAACGGCATCCCGGCGCGCTGGCAATCGGGCTGGACCTTCACCAAGGGCGATTACAACAACATCCACGACTGGGCCTATATCTACCTTGCACCGTATGGCTGGGTTCCGGTGGACGTCACGTATGGCCGGCTCGCTTCCAGCGATCCGGCGTTGAAGTGGTTTTACCTGGGTGGGCTGGACAACTTCCGCATCGCCTTCAACGACGATTTCTCGCGGGACTTCGTTCCCGCCAAACAGCACTTCCGTTCCGACACTGTCGATTCGCAGCGTGGCGAAGTCGAGTGGGACGGCGGCAACCTGTACTACGACAAGTGGAGCTACCACTTCGACTGGAAGTTCGTGCCGTTGCGGCAACCTGGATGAAATCCGGCCGCTCGGGGAGCGGCCGGATCGACGGGTTGTGCCGGGCGCCAATGGCCCGATGCGAATGCCGATCCGCGATGG
>DASTIS010000265.1:0-9320 GCA_035717365.1 Rhodanobacteraceae bacterium | reverse complement strand
CCACGAATTGCAGGACGAAAAGGAGCGGGCGGAGCTTGCGGGGCATGGAGAAGACGGCCCCGTCGGGCGCCATCGGATTGTGCGCTCAAGAGGCGAACGCTAAACTAACACGATTTTGGGGCCCGATGGACGGCACGGATGTGGCATGGAGCGGCGCGGAAGGGGCCGTTCATCCGGGTTGGCGCGGGGCCGGGCAACCACGGCGGATCCACCGGCGTGACCACAGCAGCTGGAGAGGCGGATGGCGGACGAGAGCATCAACAAGGGTCGACGCAGGTTCCTGACGGCTTCCACGGCCGTGATCGGCGGCGCCGGCCTGATCATCACGGCGATTCCGTTTGTCGAGACCTGGTTGCCGAGCGCGCGCGCCGAGTCGGCCGGGGCTCCGGTCACCATCGACATCAGCAAGATCGAGCTGGGCCAGATGGTCCGCTATGGCTGGCGCAGCCAGCCGATCTTCGTCGTCAACCGCACCCCCGAACAGTTGCAGTGGCTGCCCAAGCAGGATCCGCGTCTGCGCGACCCCGATTCCAAGGAACCACAGCAGCCCGAGTACTGCCAGAACCCGACCCGCTCGATCAAGCCCGAATGGATGGTCCTGATCGGCATCTGCACGCACCTGGGCTGCGTGCCGGACTACAAGAAGAAGGTCGGACCCGAGCCTTTCGATCCGGACTGGAAGGGCGGGTTCTACTGCCCGTGCCACCACTCGCGCTACGACATCGCGGCGCGGGTGTATGACGGCGTGCCGGCGCCGCTCAACATGGTGGTGCCGCCGTACCACTTCGTCGATGACACCCACATCCAGATCGGCGTCGATCCGAAAGGAGCCGCGTAATGGGCGCGTTCACGCAATGGTTCAACGAGCGCGCGCCCGGGATGGGCATCGCCTACAAGAAGCACATGACCGAGTACTACGCGCCGAAGAACTTCAACGTCATGTATTACTTCGGTTCGCTGGCGCTGCTGGTGCTGGTCAACCAGATCGTCACCGGCATTTTCCTGACGATGTTCTACTCCCCGACCGCGGCCGGGGCGTTCGATTCCGTCCAGTACATCATGCGCGACGTGCATTGGGGCTGGCTGGTCCGCTACATGCACGTGACCGGCGCCTCGATGTTCTTCATCGTGATCTACCTGCACATGTTCCGCGGACTGATGTACGGCTCGTACAAGAAGCCGCGCGAGCTGGTGTGGCTGCTCGGGATGCTGATCTTCCTGGCGCTGATGGCCGAGGCCTTCATGGGTTACGTGCTGCCGTGGGGCAACATGTCGTTCTGGGGCGCCAAGGTCATCATCACCCTGTTCAGCGCGGTGCCGATGATCGGCGGGCAACTGGTGGACTGGATCATGGGCAGCTTCGTGCCGTCCGATCCAACCCTGAACCGTTTCTTCGCGCTGCACGTGGTCGCGCTGCCGCTGGTGCTGCTGCTGCTGGTGGTGCTGCACATCGGTGCGTTGCACGAAGTGGGCTCGAACAACCCCGACGGCGTCGAAATCAAGAAGCACAAGGGCCCGGACGGCCATCCGCTGGACGGCATTCCGTTCCATCCCTACTTCACGCTCAAGGATCTGGTCGGCGTCGGGGTGTTCCTGATCATCTGCGCGATCATCATCTTCTTCGAGCCGACCGTGGGCGGGTTCTTCCTCGAACACGACAACTCGATTCCGGCCAACGACCTGGTGACGCCGGCCACGATCAAGCCGGTGTGGTACTTCTCGCCGTTCTACGCGATTCTGCGCATGATTCCCAGCAAGGGCTGGGGCGTGATCGCGCTGGCGCTGTCGATCATCGTGCTGTTCCTGGTGCCTTGGCTCGACCGCGGCAAGGTCAAGTCGATCCGGTACCGCGGTCTCAGCTACAAGATCGCGCTCACGATCTTCGCGATCGTGTTCGTGCTGCTGGCCGCGATCGGCGCGGACCTGACGCCGGGCTGGATCGTCAGCATTTTCGGTCCCAACGCCGACATCACCACCATCGAAAACCTGTTCGGGAGGACACTCGTCATCCTCTACTTCGGGTTCTTCGTGTTCCTCTGGGCCTACACGTTCTTCGGGTGGGAGAAAACCAAACCGGTACCGGAAAGGGTGACCACGCATGCATGACAAGACTCCCCGCGCTTCCATGCGTGTCCTGATCGCCTCGTTGCTTGCGTTGGCGGCGGCCCTGGTGGCCGCGCCCGCCGCGTTCGCCGCCGAAGGCGGTGGTTACCCCGCCGCCAACATCAACGTGCACAACCAGGCGTCGCTGCAACGCGGTGCGCGCCTGTTCATGAACTACTGCGTCGGCTGCCATTCGCTGAAATACATGCGTTATTCGCAGATGGCCGAGGGGCTCGGTCTGACCGAAAAGCAGGTGATGGAGAACCTCAATTTCACCGGTGCCAAGTTCGGCGAGCCCATCGTCTCGGCGATGCCGGAAGCCGATGCGGAAAAATGGTTTGGCACGGCCCCCCCGGATCTGTCGCTGGAAGTCAGTGCCAAGGGCGCCGACTGGGTTTCCGCGTATCTCAAGTCGTTCTACCTCGACACCTCGACCCACACCGGCTGGAACAACACCGTGTTCCCCGGCGTCGCGATGCCGTTCCCGCTGTGGCAACTGCAGGGCGAGCAGGTTGCGGTGATGAATCCGCCCGAAGACGGCCAGCCTGCCACGGTCAAGGAGCTCAAGCTCGCGCACCCCGGCAGCATGACCCCGGCGCAGTACGACGGGGCGGTCCGCGACCTTACGGCGTTCCTCGCCTACGTTTCGGCGCCGGATGAACTCGTGCGCAGCCATATGGGTGCGTGGGTGGTGCTGTATCTGGTACTTTTCACCCTGTTTGCGCTGGTGCTGAAAAAGGAATACTGGAAGGACGTGCATTGACTGCCGGCCTCGACAGCCGCCACGGCAATGTCACCAGACCCGGGACTGTCGCGTCACCGGACCCACAAGGCCCATGGGGGACACTGGCATGATCCAAAACGCTCACACCCGCACCGTGCTGACCCTGTTCACCGCGCCCGACGACGTGCAATCGCATCGGGTCCGCCTGGTGCTTGCCGCCAAGGGCGTGGTCTACGACCGCGTCGAAGTGACGCCCGGCACGTCGCACGATGAGCTGCTGGAAATCAATCCCTATGGCGATACCCCGACCCTCCAGGACCGCGACCTGATCCTCTACGAGCCGGACGTGGTGTGCGAATACATCGATGAGCGCTACCCGCACCCGCCGCTGATGCCGGTCGATCCGCTGTCGCGCGCGCGTCTTCGACTCGCCTGCGTGCGGATCGAGCGAGACTGGGTGCCCGAGGTTGCCGCGATCAGGGCCGGGGGGCGTGCCGCCGAGTCGGCGCGAAAGCGTTTGCGCGAGCACCTGATGACCGCGTTGCCGCTGTTCAAGGCCGCCAAGTTTTTCCTCAACCCCGAAATCAGCCTCGCCGATTGTCTGGTGGCGCCGGTGGTCTGGCGGTTGCCCTCGCTGGGCGTGTCGCTGCCGAAGGAGGCCAAGCCGATCGTGGATTACGGCGAGCGGCTGTTTCGCAGCCAGGGGTTCGCGCGCAGCCTCACCGCCGAAGAGCGCCTGTTGGGCGAGCTGTGACCAACCCCCCCACCATGACCTCGAATCGCCCGTATCTGCTGCGGGCGGTCCACGAGTGGATTTGCGACAACGGCCTGACCCCGTACGTCGTGGCCGATGCCACGCAGCCGGACCTGCGGGTTCCGCCGCAGGCGATCAGCGAAGGCAGGGTGGTGCTCAACCTCGCGCCGCGCGCGGTGACGCATCTGGAAATCGGCAACGACGCGATTACCTTCATGGCCCGCTTCGGTGGCGTCAGCCATGCCGTCACGCTGCCGATTGCCGCCGTGCAGGCGATCTACGCGCGCGAAAATGGCCAGGGCATGTTGTTGGCGGAGGGCGCTGCGGGAACGGTCGCGGAGGAGTCCCCGGAATCCTCGCCGGCGCCGCCCTCGAAGGCACCACTGCAATCCGTGCCGACCCTGGCACAGGACGCGTCGGGATCCGGTGACAGCGGAGATGCCGCCCCCACCGACGGCGGCGATCCCGACAAGGCACGGCCCAAGGGCAAACCGAGCCTGCATGTCGTGAAATGACGCGCAGGCACTTTCGGGTCCGCGTGTCGGTCTGAAATCGTCGCGGTCAGTGCAACGTTCGCGGCACGCGTTCGATCGGAATCACGTTGGTGCCGGCCTCGACGGCGGTCGCCGGCGTCGGAATGCGGGGCGCCATGCGGATCACGTGCGTCGGTGCGGGCTGCTCGACACGTTCGGACGCGGGCATGCGTGCACCCACGATGCGGCCGCGCAACAACGTGAAGCCGGCCGCCTGACGATCGTTGCCGCCGCGGCTGGTCTCGAAACGGTATTCGCGCGCAACGCGCCATCCGGAGCGGCGTCGGTCCACGCGCAGGCGATGCAACGCGACGCTGTCGTCGAGCAGCTGCAAGCCGTGGCGTTCGCAGAGCCGGCGCGCCTGCGAAGTCGCATGCTCGCGCAGGCGCAGGACGTGATACCACGCCCACCCGATCAGGGCGAAACCCAACAGTGGCAGCCAGATTTCCAGCACGTCACCATCCTCGCATGACCGACAAGGACGCGGCACGTGCCATCATGCCCGTACCGGCCCTGGAAAGACAGATGGGGGCGACGCGGGCCTATTTCACGCGTTGGACGCGCACGCTCTGGTTGCAGCCCTGCACGTACATCAACCAACTTCCCAGGATCATCGGCTTGATGGTGACCTGCGGGTTGTCCACGTCCGGACAGGAATAGGCGCCGGATTCAGCCTGTTCCCACACCTGGCCGTTGTCGAGGGTGAACACGGTATGCCCGGCCCAGCCGTTGAAGTGTCCGACCAGATGCGAGGCGAACCGGTCGCGCGGTTTGTTGTCCGGGTAGAACACCGGTTTGCCGCTCGCGCTGACGGTCTTGACCTGCTCGTGGGTACGCAGCCAGTCGTCCAGGAACTGGATTTCCTGTGGCGAGAGTTTGTCGAGTCCGGCGGCCTTGAAGTCGGCCGCGGACATGCGTTCCTCAAGCGAGGAAAACTGTTGTGCCATGACCGGCATGGCGGCAATAAGCATGGCCAAGGCGGCCGGCAACATCAGTCGAGTGTGCATGAGCGGCGATGATAGCAGTGCCCCATGCCTGCCGCACGGGGTTCTTGTGGTGTCCGATTCAATACACTGGTTGCCTTTCGGTGGTCTTTCCTTCCACGTGCAGGTGCTTTCCCGCAATCATGAGTCCCTCCCGAACAAAGTCGGATCCGGAGCACGGCGTTCCCGTCGCGGGGTTGCCGGCTGCCGGGCACGCCCTGTGGTCGGCGACCGATGCCTTGCTGCGCGATCTGGATTGCGACGACGATACGCGCATCGCTGCCGCCTGGTATGCGGTGGCGTGCGCGCAGCCCGCCACGTGGCGCGCGGCGATGGACCAGGCATCGAAATCCGTGCGGCGGCTGGTCGAGGGCCAGCAGCAGGCCGAGCGCGTGTGGGCGTTGCATGCCGCGCACGACGGCAAGGGAAGCGCCGAGGGGCTGCGCCGGTTGCTGCTGGCGATCATCCGTGACCTGCGGGTGGTGTACCTGCTGCTCGCACGCCAACTGGCGGCGATGCGCGCGGCCGTCTCGCTGCCGGAAGCCGAACGCCGCGAACTCGCGCGGCTCACCCACGACATCCATGCGCCGCTCGCCAACCGCTTCGGCATCGGCCAGTGGAAATGGGAGCTGGAGGACCTCGCCTTCCGTTACATGCAGCCCGGGGTCTATCACCGCATCGCCGGGCTGCTCGACGAACGGCGCGCCGACCGCGAGGCCTGGATCCGCGACTGTGCCGATGCGTTGCGCGGGGCCTTGCGCCGGCAGCACATCGATGCCAGCGTCCAGGGACGTGCCAAGCACATCTATTCGATCTGGAAGAAGATGCAGCGCAAGGGCGTGGGGTTCGGCGAGTTGTACGACATCCGCGCGTTGCGCGTGCTGACCGGCAGCGTTGCCGATTGCTACGCGGTGCTGGGCATCGTGCACGGATTGTGGTCGATCATTCCGCAGGAGTTCGACGATTACATTGCGCGTCCCAAGGGCAACAATTACCGCTCGCTGCATACCGCGGTAATCGGGCCGGACGGCAAGACGCTGGAGGTGCAGATCCGCACCGAGGAGATGCATCGCGGGGCCGAACTCGGCGTGGCCGCGCACTGGCGATACAAGGAAGGCGGCGCGGGCGACAGCGGGTACCAGGCGCGGGTCGCGTGGATGCGCAGGCTGCTCGATGCACGCGGCGAGGGCGGGGACGATGGCGCGCTGCTGGCCGAGCTGCGTTCGGAGTTGGCCGAAGAACGGGTCTACGTGTTGACCCCGCAGGGCAAGGTCATCGACCTGCAGGCAGGAGCGACGGTGCTCGATTTTGCCTACCACGTGCATACCATGGTCGGACATCGTTGCCGCGGGGCCAAGGTCAACGGCCGCATCGTGCCGCTGACCCATCAACCCGCCAGTGGCGACCGGGTCGAGATCCTGACCGCGCGCGAACCCGCGCCCAGCCGCGACTGGTTGTCGCCACAACGGGGTTACCTCAACACGGCCAGCGCCCGCGGCAAGGTTCGCGCGTGGTTCCGGCGCGAGGACCTTGCCGCCAACATCGCGGCGGGACGCCAGATGCTGGACCGCGAGGTGCGCCGGCTGGCGGTGTCCGAGGAGGTGCTCGATCGATTGCCCGCGAAGCTGGGACGCAAGGGGCGCGACGACCTGCTGGTCGCCCTGGCGCTGGGCGAGACGGGCCCGGTGCAATTGACGCGCGCGCTGCTGGAGATGACCGCGCCCTCGCAGCCCGCCGTGCAGCAACCGGCGCGCCCGCGGTCGCCGTCGCGCGAATCCGGCAAGCCCGGCGCGCTCACGGTCGAAGGCGTCGGCAACCTGATGACCACGCTCGCGCGCTGCTGCCGGCCGTTGCCCGGCGATGACGTTGCCGGTTACGTCACGCGTGGCCGCGGCGTCACCGTGCACCGCGCCGACTGCGCGGCGCTGGCAAGGCTGCGCGCACGCAATCCCGAACGGGTGATCGAGGTCCGCTGGCAGAGTGCGCCGGACCGTGCCTACGAAGTCGCCATCGCCGTGGTGGGTTACGACCGGCGCGACCTGCAGCGCGACGTGACCAACGTCATCGCCAACGCCGGCGCACGGATCGTTGCCTCGGAAAGTCACAGCGACCGGGACCATGGCGAAGTGGCGATGCGTTTTGCACTGCGGGTGCACGACCATGGCGAGCTGTCGGCCCTGCTGGTGAAGATCGCGGCATTGTCCAACGTGACCGACGTGCGGCGGCTTGCCGGTGGCTGAATGACTGCCGCCGTCGCGGGGACCGCGCCCGATCGAATGTTAAGATGCCCGGGCTTGCGCACCGCCTGCGTGCGCCGGAACCGGCGAACGGCCGCCGTGGTCCCACGATCGGAGATGACTACACCGGATTGCGATCCGGCGATGGATTCGGCATGAATGGACGGCGCGATTCTTCCCGCGGCACACCGCCCCGCACCGAGCCGGTGCTGGGCAACCTCGACCAGCTGGATGCCGGCACGGATCGGCGTGCCAAGCGTTCCGGTCCATCCACGCCGCCGCCGCGCCGCCCGCCGTTCGCCGCCCGGACGTCCCGCGAGCGCGCGCCACGCAACCCCCGACGCTGGAGGTGGGCCGCGCTGATCGTCGTCCTGATCCTGGCCGGCGTCGGCGCATGGGCATTCACCAACCAGACGATGCTGCGCTCGATGTTGCCGCAGACGCAGCTCAATTCGTTGCTGACGCGAGCCGACGGCGCGCTCGCGTCCGGCAAGCTGGTGGGCGGGCCCGACAGTGCGCGTGACTTGTACGAAGCCGCGCGGGTCATGGATCCGGACAACGAGCGTGCGCTCAAGGGGCTGCAGACGGTCGGCAACGCCGAACTGGAACGCGCGCAGGCGGCATTGAAGCGGCACGATTATGCCGACGCGCGCACGTCGCTGGAGCAGGCGCGCAGCTTGCTGGGCGGCGGTGCCGGCGTCGAAGAGGTGGACAAGGCGATCGCCAGGGCGGTTTTGCACAACGCGAACGTCAACGTGCTGATCACCCAGGCGCGCGCCGCGCTCGCGAACGGCCGCATCGACGGCAGCGGCGGCGCCGCGGCATTGTTCGGCAAGGTGCTGGCCGGCGATCCGCACAATGCGGTCGCGCGCCACGGCATGGACCAGGTGGGCGACGTGCTCGCGACGCGCATCCAGACCAGGCTCGGCAACAACGACCTGGTCGGCGCCAAAAAGGCGCTGTCCGTTCTCGCCAGGCTGTTGCCCCGCTATTCGCAATTGCCGAATCTGCGGGCAGCGGTCGGCGCGGCCGAGCGTGCCGCGGCAGCGCAGCGCGACCGGTATCTCGCGCAGGGCGAAGCGGCCTTGCGGGCGGGCAGGATCACTGGCACCGGCAACGACAATGCGGAGGCCCAGTTCAAGGCGGCGCTGGCGGCCGACCCCGGCAATGCGAAGGCGCAAGCGGGCCTGGGCAAGGTCGCCGATGCGCTGGTCGTGCAGGCCAACGCCGCGATCGACTCCGGGCACGCGAGCGACGCGAAGATCCTGCTCGACAAGGCCGCCGAACTGACGCCGCAATCAGCGGACCTGGTGGCCGCGCGTGCGCGTCTTGCCGCGGGCGCAACGGGCGCGAATGCATCCGGCACGGCCGCACCGACCGCCGCACCGACCGTGACGCCGGCGCAATCGGCCAAAGTTGCGCGACTGGTCCTGCGTGCCGATGCCGCCGCGCACAAGGGCGACATCATGCTGCCCCCGGGCGACAGCGCGTACGACCTGTACCGCGCCGCGCTCGCCCTCGACGGCAACAACGCGCGCGCCCAGGCCGGCCTGGACGCATTGCCGGCGATGACCCGCGACCAGTTCGCGAAGGCGCTGCAAAGCGGCAACCTCGAACATGCCCACGACATGCTGGCAACGCTGGAGCAACTGGATCCGGGTAGTGGCGCGGCGCCGACGATGCGGCATCAGCTCGGTCGCGCGTGGTTGGACCGCGCCGACCGGGATGTGAAGCAGGGTCGTTCCGCCGCGGCGCGCACGGCGTTGCAGGAAGCCGAGAGGCTGGTTCCCGGGGACCCGAGGATCGGCGAACTCGAGGCCACGGTCGGCAGCGGTCATCCCTGAATGCTGCAGTGCCGGAGTGACCTGTTGCGTGGGCGAAAATCGCGACATGGATAATTGGCGAACGGGGACGGTGCTGGTTGCGGGTGCCAGCAGCCAGATCGGAGTCTTCCTGTTGCCTGAGCTTGCACGCCAGGACGCGCGC
>DASTIS010000264.1:0-3131 GCA_035717365.1 Rhodanobacteraceae bacterium | reverse complement strand
TCGATCGCGGTGATGTCCTGCGTCGGATCGCCTTGCACCGCGATGATGTCGGCGTCGAGGCCAGGGCGCAGTTGGCCGAACTGGTCCTGCTGGCGCAGGATTTTCGCGTCCACCGCGGTGGCGGCGAGCAACGCCTGCGCGGGACGCATGCCGTCTTTCACCATCCACTCCAACTCCTTGTAGTTGGTGCCGTGCTTGAACACGCCGACGTCGCTGCCGCAGCCGATGGTGACGCCGGCCTGCATCGCCAGCTTGAAGGCGTTTTGCGAGGCCTTCATTTCGTCGTTGGGTGGATCGCCCGGCTTCCAGTGATCGAAGTATTCGGCGTAGGCCGCGACGGCTTCCAGCGTCGGCAAATACGCGACGTGGTGTTTCGCCATCATCTCGAACACTTCCTTCGTGCCGTAGAAACCGTGTTCGATGGTGTCGACGCCGGCGAGAATCGAACGCCGCATGCCTTCCGGCGTGGTCGAATGCACCGACACCGGTAAACCCAGCGAGTGCGCGGCTTCCACGCCCGCGTTCAATTCTTCCTGCGTGAAGGTCGGCACCGAACCGTGCGATTTGCCGCAGTGGTAGTCGGCGTAGATCTTGATCCAGTCGGCGCCGTGGCCGGCCTGGTCGCGCACCGCCGCGATCATCTCGGGTACGCCCGCGACGGGAATGCCGCCTTGTGGAATCGTCATGTCGGTGCGGAAACCCATCGGGCCCGGGCCGTAGCAATCCTCGGCGACGGTCGCGCGCGTGGCGACGAACAAGTGCGGCCCCGGAATCAGACCATCGTTGATCGCCTTCTGCACCTGCACGTCGGCGTAGCCCGCACCTTCGGTGCCGAGGTCGCGCAGCGCGGTGAAGCCGGCCATCAGCGTGTCGCGTACATGGTTGACCGCCTCGATGGTGCGGTAAGCCAGCGGCTCCTTCAGCACCTGGTCGTTCCACAGCGTTTCGTTGTACGGGTGCAGGAAGATGTGCGAGTGCGCGTCGATCAGGCCCGGCAGCAGCGTGGTACCGGGCAGGTCGATCTCCTTCGCGCCGGCCGGTGCCTTGATTGAACCGCGCGGCCCGACCGCGGCGATCTTGCCACCCTCGACCAGCACCGCCCAACCCGCATGCGCCTGTTCGCTGCGCGCGTCGAACACGCGATCGGCCGTGAGCAGGAATACGCCGGTCGCCGTCGACGCCGCGTGGGTACCTCGTGGCTGCACCGCCCATGCGGTTACCGCCGCGGCCAGGAGCGCGAATGCGAGCAGAACCTTGCGCGACGACATGACAGCCCTCCCGCGTGCGCGAAAGAGCGCAGCCTACACCGATGGCGCGGGACTTGCGCAGCGACCTCGCGAGTTGAATACTGTGCCGGTTGCGTCGCGTCACCTGTGGGTCCAGGGGCATCCGCGAGAGGGGAAATCATGAAGGCGATACTGGCGTTTGTAGCAGGCGTCCTGCTGGCAACGACCGCGATGGCCGCAACGCCGGGAGCTACCCGGCAATCCATCAAGCACGGCGAATTTCTGGTCGGTTACGGCGGTTGCAACGATTGCCACACCCCCGGCTGGGGCGAACACGGCGGACACGCCCCCAGGAACCTGCTGCTGACGGGCGGCGGGTTCAACTTCCAGGGTCCGTGGGGCACGACCTATCCCGTCAATTTGCGGCTGTACATGCAGAAGTTGACCCTGCAGCAATGGATCGAAAAGGCACGCAGCATGAAATCGCGCCCGGCGATGCCGTGGTGGACGTTCCGGTATCTAAGCGACAAGGATCTGGGCGACATGTATGCCTACATTCGTTCGCTCGGACCAGCAGGCAACCCCGCGCACGACTACGTGCCGCCGGGACAAGCCGCACCGGCGCCATACCTGAAACTGGTGCTGCCGCCGCCACCGGCGGTGAAACCTGCAGGTCATTGACTCGCGGCTTCGGTGCGGTGGCTGCGACGAAACGCCATCAAAACCGGGGCAATGCGTACGACGAGCCCCTGATTGCATTTCACGCCATCCGGGCTGGACGAACTGAATTCCGGCCTTCGCAGGAATGACGAACAGCCCGTTCGTGTACAGCCTGGGTTGTCTCGTCGCCCCGGATCAGGTGCATCGCGCATGCGTTGTAGCCGAAGGCCCGATTCAATCTGCCGCGAGTTCTGCGAGTTCCGCTTCGCCGAAGCCGGCGGCACGACGGGCATCGAGATTGAAAGGGCCTTTCAGGCCGCCGGGCACGTATTCGCGCAATAGCGCGGCGAACGTTGCATCGGGGTCGCGACCTTCGCATTCACAGCAGAAGCGGAACCAGCGGGTGCCGGCAGCGACGTGCACGATTTCCTCGCGCAGGATGACTTCCAGGATATCGGCGGTGGTGTCGTCGCCGACGCCGCGCAGGCGCGCGATCATGCCGGGCGTCACGTCGAGGCCGCGCGCTTCCAGCACGCGCGGCACCAGTGCCATGCGTGCGAGGCAGGAGCCAGCCGTCTTGACGGCCATTTCCCACAGCCCGTTGTGGGCGTCGAAGTCGCCATAGGCGAGGCCGAATTCGGCAAGGCGCACGGACAGCATGGTGAAGTGCCGTGCTTCGTCGTTGGCGACGCCCGCCCAATCGTGATAATAGGTGTCCGGCATGCCGCGAAAGCGATACACCGTGTCCCACGCAAGATTCATCGCGTTGAACTCGATGTGCGCCACCGCGTGCACCAACGCGGCGCGCCCGTCGTCACTGCCGAGGCCACGCCTGGGCACTTCGCGCGGCAAGACCAGCCGCGGCCTGTCCGGGCGACCCGGCGCGCCGATCGGCGACGGCGCCACGTCATCGTCTCCGGGCGACAGGCGGCCTTCGCGCAATGCTTCGAATGCCTGACGCGTCAGCGCAACCTTCTCGGCCGGCTCGGCACTCGCGAGGCAACGTTTCGCGGCTTCGAAGAATCGGGTCCGGCCACCGCTCATGCGATCCTGCCCGAGCCCTGCTCGATCAATCCCTTGTCCATCGCCACCTCCAGCGACACGGGGCGATAGACGGATTGTTCGTACCACTTCAGCCACACCGAGGGATCGATCGTTTCGTGGATCCCGCCGCCGAGGACGCGCTGGAACGGCCTTTTGAATACCCGGTAGATGCCACCGATGAACGTGGCATAGGAATCGTTG
>DASTIS010000263.1:0-3471 GCA_035717365.1 Rhodanobacteraceae bacterium | reverse complement strand
TCAGGCCACGGAGCCATTGGCCAGGGAGCTCTTTTGGCCACGGATGGCAGCTCTGATGGCGGTTTTGAAGGCCGTTCCGGTATCCACTGCCGCGATGAATTCAGTTGACCGAACGCCATGCAAGGCGACGTGCATGGACGAACGGACCGTCATTCCCGCATTCCCCGCAGTTCCATTTCGAACGTGACGCCGTCCGCATCGTTGCGGGCCGATACCTTGCCCTGGTGCAGTTCGGCGACCAACCGCACCACGTACAGGCCGAGACCCAGGTGCGGGGTTCCCGCGCGCGCGCCGCTGCCGCGCACGCTCACCAGCGAATCGAACAACTGGCCCTGCATCGATTCCGGCAATGGCGGACCGCGGTTGGAGACCGTGATCCGCGCGCCGCCAGCATCACCGGCCTCAAGCGCGATCCGTATCCAGCCGTCCGCCGCGGTGAACGACAGCGCGTTGTCGAACAGCTTGTCCAGCGCCTGCGCGATCAGTTCCGGCGCGCCGTACAGCGGCACGGGCTGCCCGGGAATCGAAAACGCGAGTTCGCGCAACCCCGCCAGTGGCCGGTATGCCTCGACGCAGCCTCGCACCACCTGCGCCAGATCCATGTCCTCGCCGTCGGCCGACGCCATCGCGCGCTCCATGCGGCTGGCTTCGCTCATCGCGCGCACGATCGTGCCTATCCGCGCTGCACCGTCGCGCGCGCGTGCGAGGTAGGGCAATGCCTCCCGCGGCAAGCCGGCGTGCTCGAGATTTTCCAGCGACGAGCTCACGATCGCCAGCGGCGTGTTGAGCTCGTGCGACAGGTTGGAGGCAAGTTTGCGCAGGTATTCCGTGTAGGTGCCGACCGAATCCAGCAGGCGCGCCAGGCTGCGCGCGAGATCGCCCAGCTCGTCGTGGTCCTCGACCAGCGGCAGGCGTGCCAGCGCGAGGCCCTCGTGACGTTGCGCATGCTCGGCCGCGTCGCGCAGGCGCCCGATCCGCACCGACAGCCAGGTGGCGAAGGCAAACAGCACCGCGCCCGCAATCAGCAGCACCGCGACGCTCGCCAGCATCAATCCGAGCAGTGCGCGGTTGGTCAGCAGCGGCAGGGCCTGGCTGGATTGTTCCAGCACCAGTGCGCCGCGGTTCTGCCCGCGCACGTCCAGCGGCACCGAGACGGTGAGCACCACGCTCCCGGGGGTGTCGCCGCCGCGCCAGTTGGCGGTCGCCTGTCCGTCCAGCGCCTGCTGCACGTCGGGCTCGGACAGGCGCGGAATGTCGCGCGGCAGATGCTGGCGCTTGTCCAGCGAGGGCACCACCAGCAGGTCGGACAGCACCCCTTGCAGCCAGGGAAACCGGCTCGGCTTTGGTTTGGGCGCGTCCAGCACGCTGCCGCCCTCGCCGATGACCCAGCCGTCGGCGCTGAGCAGACGGACCCGCACCCCGCTCGGCGCGAGCTGGGTGAGGTCGTTCGACAAGGCCGGCGACAGGCTCAGCAACGGCCGGACATCGGGCTTGCCGCCGTCGAAGCGCTCCGGCACATTGGCGTCGAATACCCCGATCCCAAGCTGGTCGGGCGCCTGCGCCCGCGGCATGCGCAGTTCGATCTGATAGGTCTTGCCATCGTCCAGCCATTGCCCGCTGATCTCGTCGGGCAGTCCGCGCACGCGTGGATCCAGCGGCCGCGCCAGAAACGCACCGGAAATGGCATCGGTCAGCAGGTAACTGCGCTGGTGGCTACCGCGCACCAGTTCCAGCACCACGTGGTCGGCCTCGATGGCCGTGGGGTCCTGCGCGTTCAGGCGGGTCGGGGTCGCGTCCGCGACGTTGACCCGCAGATACAGCCAGGCCGGATCGTGGGCGAGCTGTACCTCGACACCCGGCCACGGCCGTTGTGCCCAGCGCGCCATCGGGGTCCAGTCGCGCTCGTCCCCGTCCACGACGATCGGTTGCGAGGCTTGCTGGATATACCAGCTCCGGTCGTCGCGCGGCAGGTCCGAGCCGACCGCCACCAGGCCGCGGTCGAGTGCGAACCCGATCGCCAACAGAGCCTGCTCCTGGCTGTTGCGCAACAGATGCTCCATCTGGCGCACGTACAGCCAGCCCGCCCACGGCAACGCCAGCGTGGACAAGGCGACCAGCAGCAGTTTGCGGCGAAGGGTCATGGGGAGCCGGGGCTCGAAATGGCGTCGGCGTTCATGGATCCACTCGGCTCCAAAAAACCGGGACCGGGGACCGGGAACCCGGAAAAGCGGCGTCAGCTTTCATGCGCACATTCGAATGGCGCGACACCCGCGTTGCAAGCGGGAGCGCCGGGAATTCACTCGATGATCCATTTGCCGACAGGCCAACGGCGGATTCCGGGTTCCCTTGCCGATGCAGCCGGCAATGGCCCCGGAATGACGAAATGATGATTACCCCGCAAGTGGGCTGGGGCGATTCAGGAGCCGAGTCCCGGGTCCCGCGCTCACGGCTTCCAGCGATAGCCGACCCCATGCACCGTCTCGATCGCGCCAAAGGCCGGATCGACGGCGAGGAACTTCTTGCGGATGCGCTTGATGTGCGAGGTGATGGTGGCATCGTCCACCACCAGTTCGGCGTCGCGCATCAACTGGTCGCGGTTCTTCACGTGGCCCGGAAAACGCACCAGGGTGTGCACCATCCAGAACTCGGTGACGGTCAGCGGGACTTCGATGTCGTTCCAGGTCACCCGCATGCGCTCGGCTTCCAGCTTTAGCGGGCCGTGTTCTACCACGGTCTCGGCGGCGGCCGGCGTCTTTTGCGATTCCGCGCGCCGGAACAGCGCGCCGATCCGCGCAGCGAGTTGATGGAAACTGATGTCCTTGCTGAGGTAATCGTCGGCGCCGAGGCGCAACCCCGAGATCACGTCGAAATCGGAATCGCGTGCGGTCAGGAAAATGATCGGCAACGTGGCCGATTTCGCGCGCAATTCACGGCACAGGTCGAAGCCCCCCTCGGGTTCGTCGCCCAGGCCGATGTCGATGATCACCAGTTCGGGCATGCGGTTGGCGAAGGCGCCCGACGCTTCCCCGCGCGAGGCGAAGCCGCGCACGTCGTAGCCGATACGCGAGAGCGCCTCGACGTAGTTGGCGCGGATGGACGGTTCGTCTTCGACAATGGCAATGGCGCGGGCCATCTGTTTCTCCAGCAATCCCGGGAACCCCCGGCCAATCGAACCCGACCGCGCTGCAATCGACAGGATCCTTGCAGCGTGTCACGAAAATGGTTGCCGCACGAGAACCGGTCCGCAACCGTGATCCGGTGCAGCACCCATTCATCCGCGCTCGAACCCGAAGCGCGAGCGTGCGCCATGCGGGTGCGACGCGCAAGCCGTTCAGGGCGGCTGCCCGCGTTTTGCCATAAATCGCCCGCTCGCCGCCCTTGACGCGCCACCCGGGCGGCGTCCGACGCGCGCCTAATGGACCGCGTCGGGACTCCTGCCGTGGATAACGACCGTGGAATACCTCCGCGCTG
>DASTIS010000262.1:0-7908 GCA_035717365.1 Rhodanobacteraceae bacterium | reverse complement strand
CGTTGCAGGTGATCGATCTCGGCGGCCTGGTCATCGATGACCGCCTTGACGAGATCGCCGATCGACACGATCCCGGCCAGCCGGTTGTTCTCGAGCACCGGCAAGTGCCGCACGTGCAGCTCGGTGCACAAGTGCATGCATTCGTCGACGGTGGTTCCCGGCGACACGCAGGTGGGCGACGGGGTCATGATGTCCGAAACCGGCGTTTCGCGGGACGAGTGTCCCTTCAGGATGACTTTGCGGGCGTAGTCGCGCTCGGTGACGATGCCCGCCAGCGCCTCGCCGCGCAACACCACCAGCGCGCCGACACTGCGTTCGGCCATCAAGCGGATCGCGTCGAGCACCGGCGCTTCCGGCGTGATGGTGTAGACCGCGTTGCCCTTGCCTTCGAGCAGATGCTTGACCTGTCGCATGGGAAGCCTCCTCGGAATCCGGGTGATGGTCCGATTCTAGTCCACCGCCGGTGTGCCGTGCCGCCAACAGGCTTGCGCGGCGACGCCCTAGCGAAACCGGTCCCGGGAATCCTTGACCCGAGGCCTAGGCGGGTGTGTGTCCAGCACGTATGCAACGCCGCCCAGTTGGCGCATTTGTCGTTCGATCCAGGCCGCGCGTCGTTGCACGTAGGCCGAGGGACGGTCGGCGTGCCAGCCGCGTGGATTCGGCAATACCGCCGCCAGCAGCGCGGCCTGGCGTGCGGTGAGGCGGGATGCGGGTTCGTGGAAATAGGCCTGCGCCGCGGCCTCGACGCCGTAGATGCCGTTGCCCAGTTCGGCGATGTTGGCGTACACCTCCAGGATTCGGCGCTTGGGCCAGGTGAGGTCGATCAGCACCGTGAAATACGCTTCCAGCCCCTTGCGGAAGAAGCCGCCGCCCGACCACAGGAACAGGTTGCGTGCTGTCTGCTGGGTGATGGTGCTGGCGCCGCGCAGGCGCCCGCCCGCTTCGGCCTCGTCGATCGCCGAACGGATCGAGGCGATGTCGAAGCCGTGGTTGAAGGGAAAAGTCTGGTCTTCGCCCGCGACCATGGCCAGGGGCGCCACCGGCGCGATCCGGTTCCACGGCACCCATTGATGCTGGATCCTGAAGTCGCGATGACCGTGCCACGCCTGGGAAATCTTGCGCTCGACCATGTAGGCGCTGGTCGGGGGCGGTACGAAACGCAGCACCAGGACCGCCAGCCAGGTGATCGCGACGAACGCCGCCAGCGCGCCCAGCAGGCGTCGCAGCCAGCGGCGCGCAAACGTACGCCGCCGCGCGGCGCGGGACCCTGCCGCCCCGGTCATGCCCGGGTATCGGTGGCCGTGCCGCTGAACCAGGCTTCCAGCGGCCTCGCCGGCGCATACAGGAAGCCCTGCGCGTAGCGGCAGCCCATCTTGAGCAGCAGGTCGCGTTGCTGGGGCGTCTCGACGCCTTCGGCGATCACCTGCATCGACAGCAGTTTCGCCATCGCAAGGATGGTGCGGATCACCGCGTTGCCGCCCGAGTCGCTGTCCGCGGTCAGGCTGGTGATGAACGAACGGTCGATCTTGAGGGTCTGCACGGGGTATTGGTGCAGGTAGGACAGCGAGGAATAACCGGTGCCGAAATCATCCAGCGACACGCCGACCCCGGCGCCGCGCAACGTTTGCAGGATGCGTTTGGCCTCGGGTGGATTTTCCAGCATCGCGCGCTCGGTGACCTCGACCCGGATGCGCGAGGGCGCCACGCTGTAGTCGGCGAGCAGCCGCAACAGGCGGCGATCCAGCTCCGGGTTGCGGAAGTGGCGCGGCGAAAGATTGATGCCGACGAACAGGTCGCTGCTTCCGGTCAGGGAGTTCGCGTCGCGGCAAACCTGTTCGTAGATCTGCCAGTCGATGGTTTCCGATGCCCCCGTATCCTCGGCGACGCCGAGGAACTCGGCCGGCAAGAGCAGCCCGTTCTCGGGATGACGCCAGCGCATCAGGGCTTCGTAGCCGATGACGCTGCCGTTGTCGAGGTTCACGACCGGCTGGTAATAAGGTACGAATTCGCCTCGGGTCAGGCTGCGGCGCAGGTCGTTTTCGACTTCCAGCAGCGAAACCGCTTCACGGCGCAATCCCTCGTCGAACACCGCGAAGCGGTGCCGGCCGTCGGCCTTGGCGCGATACATGGCCGAGTCGGCGTCGCGCAGCAGTTCTTCGGGATGCCGGTAATGCGGGGCCGCCAGCGCGATGCCGATCGAGGTCGAAGTGAACAGTTCCTTGGCCGCGAGACGGAACGGCGCGTTGAGGTCGTCGATGATGCGCTTGGCGATGCGCGCAGCCTTTGCCGTATCGGCGATGCCTTCCAGCAGCACGCCGAATTCGTCGCCGCCGAGACGCGCGACCACGTCCTCCGACTTGACGCAGGCGCGGATGCGTCCGCCGGCCTGGAACAGCAGGTCGTCGCCGATCAGGTGGCCCACCGAATCGTTGATGACCTTGAAACGGTCGAGATCCATGAACAGCACCGCGAAACCCCTGTTCGGATCGCCGTGGAAGCGTTCGAGTGCGTGCTCGAGCCGTTGCATCAGCAAGCTGCGGTTGGGCAGGCCGGTGAGCGAGTCGTGCAGGGTTTCGTACTTGAGACGCGCCTCGATGCGTTCGCGCTCGGCAATCTGCGCGCGCAGATCGCGATTGGCCAATGCCAGCGCGCGGGTGCGTTCCCCGACGCGGTGTTCGAGGTCCGAATACGCGCGCCGCAGCGACTCGCTGGCGCGTACCCGCTCCAGCGCATTGGCGATGTGGTAGGAGACGAAGGTCAGCAGTTCCTGGTCGCGCAGCGTGTAGTGGTGTTCGGGCGAATAGCTTTGCACCGCCAGCGCCCCCACGGTGTGGTCGGCGCACACCAGCGGCACACCCAGCCAGCACACCGAGTCCGGTCCCTGCTGGGTCACGTCCCCGCTGGCGCGCAGGTTCGCGATCTCGGGCGCGTTCGCGAGCAGTGCGGTGCCGTGCTCGAGTACGTATTCGGTCAGGCCGTTGGCGAGTTTGCGCGACTGGATCTTCCGGTCGCGTTCGTCCACCGAATAGGGAAAGGTCAGTTCGGCGCCGTCCTCGGAGACGAGCGCGATGTAGAAGTTGCGCGCGTACAGCAGGCCGCCCACGACGCGGTGCACGGCCGCGTAGAAATTCTCGATGCTGTCGGTCGTGCTCGCCAACTCGGCAATGCGGAACAGGGCCGCCTGCAGCCGCTCGCCGCGCTGGCGCTCGAGGACCTGTTGCTGCAGCACGCGATTGGCCTCGCGCAGCGCTTCGGTGCGTTCGCCGACGCGGTGTTCCAGTTCGGCATGCGCCATGCGCCGTTCGAGCGCGGTCTGGATGTGCTGGGCGACATACGTCAGCAGCACCTTGTCCTGCTCGCCGTAATGATGCGACTCGTCGTAACTTTGCACCACCACGCAACCGACGACTTCATTGCCATGCAGCAGCGGCACGCCCAGCCAGTCCACGCACTCGGCGCCGCTGCCGCGGAACGGTCCGTGGACCTGCGATCCGATCGTGGGCAGCGAGCCCATCAGCGGCTTGCCCTCGCGCATCACGTACCAGGTCGGGCCGTGCAGGATGTCCGTCATCGGCAGGTTGCTGGTCGGGTGCGGCGGATCGACATCCACCGTATCCGCGTAGTACGGGAATCTCACGCTGTCCTGCTTGGCGTCGTACAGCGCGATGTAAAAGTTCTGCGCGTACGTCAGCGTGCCGACAATCTGGTGCAAGGCCTGCAGCATCGTGGTGATGTCGGCGTTGGCGGCGCTGGCCTGGTCGGCGATGGCGTACAGCGCGCGCTGCAGGCGCTCGGCGCGTTCCAGTCGTTCGACCGATTCCGCCAGCGCGGTTTGCTTGCCGAGCGCGTCGATGCGCTCGCGGATCATTTCCGCGGCGGTATTGAGCAACAGGCGCCGGTCGTGATCCGCCGCCGCGTCGTCGACCACCAGGAACTCGTACCCTGCAAGCCCGATGCACAGGCGCGAATCGGCGGAGGCGACCGTGGCTTCCGTCCCGTCCAGGAGACGCCGCTGGACCCGTGCGCCCGGGAGCAGCTGGTAGAGCAGCGCGCGCGCCGCCGCCTCGATGCCATCGATATCCGTCGCCGCCCACAGTTTGCCGCTGGCCTGCAGCAAGGTCGTGGTGGTGGGCGGCTGGCTGGCCGAAACGGCCAGATGGTGAACGTCGCCTGCCATGAATGGTCCAACCCCTTGATGGCCGAGAGTGTAACCGCGACCGCGGCGTGAAAGTCGGATCGGGTCCGCGAAAACAACCGCCCGGTCGCGCTCCGGTGCAGTGACGGGGCCTGCCCGACGACACCCGCGAACCCCGCTCCGCGGCGCCCGTCCGGCACGGGATGGAGCGCTTCGTTCCACAGGCGGCAGGCGGTGGGCGAATTGGCATGCGGGATGCTTGAAATGCCGCACTGGCCGGTCCAGCAAATGTTAGCAAATTGTAAGTTCATGGCGTACAATGGACCCCAAAGACGGTGCGATTGGCCGTCGCAGGCGTGACCCCACATAGAAGGCATCGGTGCCGGATCAGACATGCGTCGAATACTTGCCAATGCACTGCTTGCCGGTTTGGGCCTGGCCCTGCCGCTGTGGGCGTTCGGCCAGACGACGATGCCGGTCATTCCCGCCATCGAAGGGGCGCACGACACCACGCGGCCCGCGGGCAACAATGCGGCGACACCGCTTTGGCGACACAAGGACACCACGTTGTCGGTCACGGCGAGCGGCCACGCTGGTGCTGCCGTGCCGACCGGCGCCGCCGCCGCGGACGGCCAGACCCATTCGGTCGGTGCGGGGTTCACCTTGCTTACCAGGCCGGGTCTCACCGCGCATGCCAACGTCCGCGAGATCCGCTGGTCGTCGCTGGTCCCGGCATGCACGATGTCGATACCGGGTGCACCGGCTGCGCCGGCCTGTTTTGGCGATAGCATGCTCGGTGGCGTGCAGCGCGGTGAGGTCGGAGCAGGATTCGCCGGGAACGGCGTGAAGCTCGATCTGTCGGTGGGTCAGTCGCAAAGCAATTCCGTGGCAGCACCCGCGTTGTCGCGGCGGGTGACGCTGCCGCGGGTGCTGCCGGCCGAAGGTGGCGCGGACGTGGCGGCGCCGTTGTGGTTCCGCAACAGCACCGCGACCAGCATCAGCGCGCGCGGCGAGCTGGACGTTGCGCCGGATACCAGCGTGAATTTGGGTGCCAGCGTCGGCCGCGTGCGGTTCCTGCCGGGGTCGGGCCTGACCGGTGACGACACCCTCGACCAGACCACGCTCAGCCTCGGCATCCAGCACGGGCCGGTACGCGGCGCGATCGTCGGCCACGTGCTCGAACCCAACCTGCCCGGCGCCGGCCTGGACCAGAACCAGCGTTGGAGCGGCATCGACCTGGGCATCAGCGTCCGCCTGCCATGGCGCGGCGAACTGAACTTCGGTGCACAAAACGTCTGGACGTCCGGGCGCTCGCCGCTGCTGTTCGGACCGGGTACCGCCACGCCCGACCAGGGGCGCGTGCCGTACGTGCAGTACCACCAGGACCTTTGAGGAAGCGCTGATTTTGCTCGTCATACCGGCGTAAGCCGGTATCCAGTTGGAGAAAGAGATCGCGGCCTGTGGCCGCGATACAAAGTCAAACTGGGCCCCGGTCTGCGCCGGGGCGACGATGAAGAACGTTGATCAGAGCTTCCTTGAGACCCAACCATTGCCCGGGAAACCTGCCGCTTGCCGGCAACCCGCGGGGCGGGCACCCTTGCAGCATGATTCCCGACCTTTCCGCGCAGACGGTCGAGACCCTGCGCCAGGCTTCCACCTTGTTGCAGGCCGGTCGGCACGCGCCCGCGCGCGGGTTGCTGGACAAGCTCATCCGTACGCAACCCGGGTGCGCCGAGGCGCATCGCATGCTGGCGATGTCGCTGTGCCAGACGGGCGAGTTCGTGCGCGCGCAAAAGGTGCTGCGCACTGGCCTGAGCCTGCACGGGGACGACATCGAGGCGCTGGTTCTGCTGGGTCGCGCGTTGTCCGCGACCGGACAAGTCGCCGAAGCGCTGCGTGTGTTGCAGGACGCATCGCGGCAGGATCCCGCCAACGTCCCGGTGGCCTGCTCGCTCGGGCGCGTGTTGCTGACGCAGGGACGCGTGGAGGATGCGCTGCGGGTGCTGCAGCAGGCGGTTGATCGCAGCGGTTCGGCGACACCGGAGTTGTGGATGCTGCTCGGGCACGCGCGGATGACGCACGGACAGCCGGTCGAGGCCGCGGAGGCGTTCCGCGAGTGGCTGCGGCTGGAGCCCGGCAGCGCGGACGCCCGCATGCGGCTGGCGGCGGCGCTGGCGGATGCGCAGCAGCCCGTCGAAGCCGAGGCGGAGATACGCCGTTGCATGGCCGCCGGCGCCAGGACGCCCGAGATCACCTTCGTCCTGGCCCGCGCGCTCATGGGACAGGGCCGGTTCGACGAAGCCGAGGTTGCGATGCGGGACGTGGTGCGCGAGCGCCCGGGGCATCTGACCGCGCAGCAGAACCTCTCCGAGCTGGTCTGGATGCGCACCGGCGACATCGGCGCGGCCTGCGCGGAACTGGATGCCGCCCTGCAAAAACAACCGGACCTGCGTCGATTGTGGATTACCAAGGCGCGCCTGTTGGTGAGCGCGCGCCAGGCGCCGCAAGCCCTCGCGGCCATCGACCAGGGGCTGGCGGTCGCGGGGGGCGATCCCGATTTGCTCAGGGCCGCCGCCACGATCGCGCTCGATGTCGATGGCGCTCGCGCCCTCGAGTTCGCGCAGCGCGCCCTGCGCGTCACCCCGGACGACCGCGCGGGGCTCGTCGCGTTCGGCAATGCTTCGCTCGCGGTCGGGCAGGCACCGCAGGCGTTGGAGACCGCGGTGCGCCTGCATGAATCCGATCCCATGGACGGCCAGGCGCTGGCGATGATGGCCGATGCCCTGCGGATGCTGGGCGATGGCCGTTACCGGGAACTGCTCGACTACCAGGGACTGGTGCGCGCCGAATTGCTCGACGTCCCGGACGGCTGGCCGGATCTCGATGCGTACCTTGCCGATCTGGTCGGCGACGTCCGGCGCCTGCACACATCGCGCGCGCACCCGATCGGCAATTCGTTACGCGAGGGCAGCCAGGTTGGACTGGCCCCACAACAGTCGCCATTCGCCTCGATCCGCGCCTTCCCGCAAGCCATCGATGGGCCGATCCGCCGCTACATGGAGGCGATCGGCCACGGTGCCGATCCCATGCGATGTCGCAATACCGGCCGTTACGGGATCAGCGGAATGTGGTCGGTCCGGCTGCGGCCCCACGGCTTCCATGTCAATCATTACCATCCGCAAGGTTGGATCTCGTCGGCCTGCTACCTGCACCTCCCGCCGGCGGTGCAGAATCGTGGTGGCGAGGGCTGGCTGAAATTCGGGGAAACGGCATTCCCCACGAGCCCGGTCTTGGGGCCCGAATATTTCATCAAGCCCGAACCTGGCCTGCTCGCATTGTTTCCTTCCTATATGTGGCACGGCACCGTGCCGTTTTCCGGAGCACCGGAAAACGGCCGCCTGACGGTGGCTTTCGACGTCATGGCCCAGTCCTGAACGCTGCCTGACCGCGACGCCCCCGCTTAACATTGTTTTTACGAAACGCGGTAGGATCGGCCTGTCGGGCCTGTCGGGCCTTCCGGACCGCGTGGTTCGGGGCTCTGCCGACGCATCGAGGAGGGCGGATTCCCGCACCGGGTGGGCAAATCAACCGAATCCCGAATCACTCCGGCGAGGCACGCGCGGAAAGCTCCCGTGTGACGCGGGGATTCCAAACGGGTTAGAAAGTTGTTAGCATGCGACCTGCCGAGGGTTCAACAAGGCCTCGTCGGCGTTCCTGACGGGGACCTTTCCCGAAACTGTTTCACACATCAACAGACGTTTGGAGAGTGCAAT
>DASTIS010000261.1:0-6329 GCA_035717365.1 Rhodanobacteraceae bacterium | reverse complement strand
CCGTTCGAAGCGGCACGCGATGCCACTGGCATCGCGCAAGCGCCGCGTCTCACCCCCGACGACGACAAATCGAAAACCCCGCCAAGGCCGGAAGGCAGCAACGTTGCTAAGCTCGACATCCCTGTCTCGCAATGCAACCTTGCCCTTCGCATCCTGCTACGGGCGCTCGCAACAGCGGCAGGCTAGGGGTTGCCGGCCACGGCAAGCCAAAACGGCAGCTTCCCATGCGTGGGTATCCGTCCGACCACCTTCAACGTGCGGGTGTCGATCACGGCCACCTTGTCGGTCGCCGTGACGCCGGCATAGACCCAGCGTCCATCGCGGCTGGCGCGCACGCCGTGCGGCCCCTGCCCGACATCGATGCGCTTGACCACTTTGTAGGTGGCCGCGTCAATCACATCCACGACGTGATCGGCAACCGCGCCGGTGAAGACATACCGGCCACCGGGAATCACGTCGATGCCAGCGTGGCCCAGACCCACCGGGATTACCGCCAGCACCCTGTGCGTCTCGAGGTCGATTGCGGCGACCTTGCCGACAAAGCCGCGTATCCACAGGGTCTTCCCATCCGCGGAGAGGTCGAGGTTGTGCGGCTGGTCGATACCCGGCACCGGAAATTCAGCGACCTTCTTCAGTGTCTGCATATCCAGTACCGCTACACCGCCCCCTCCTTGCAGGGTGACGTACGCATGCTTGCTGTCCGCCGTGAACAGCGCGTTGTGCGGGGTCTTGCCGACGGCGATGGTCCTGACCTTCTGCCGCGTCTTGAGATCGATCACCGTGACCGTGCCGTCACCGGCGCTCACGGCCAGCCCCCAATGACCATCCGGACTGATCGCCACACCCTGCGGTGTGGGGCCGATGTCAAAGGTCGCCAGTTTCTTGCCACTGTGTGCGTCCAACAGATACGCGTTGGGCAAACGCGCGCTGCTCACCAGCAAGGACTTGCCATCGGGGCTGATGGCATCGTAGTGGGCGCTGGGCACGTTCCAGGTCGTGCCGGTCTGCATGTTTTCCACGGTGTTGCCCGCTTGCAGCGTGACGTAGACTGGCGTCGGGAACGGATTCTTCGATTCTGCGGCGCCGGCACTGCCGGCCGACCCCACGCCCAGGACAAGCGCGACGGCACAAAGGATTGCTGACCGGCGTGGCCGTGATACGGCTCGCAGCGGGTGGTTCAGGTTCATTCGGGTTCCTGCTCATGTGTGGAGGGAGTATCGACCCGGTGGCGCAGGCCCGGATGCGCTTCGCGTGGCTTGCGCGTTGGGTCGTCCCAGCAAGACGTATGGAATCCGTTTTTATTCCACGAGGAATAACGCGCTGGTCGCGGCGTCTACCATGTATTCGCCACATCGCTCGAGATCCACCCTGCCATGGCCGATCCAGACATCGATGCCCAGCTGCGCGAGTTGCTGCCGCGGTTGCGTCGCTTCGCGCGCTGGCTGACGCGGGATGCCACAAGCGCCGATGACCTGGTTCAGTCCACGCTGGAACGGGCGCTGTCGCGTTGGCACACCCGGCGTGATGGCACTGCGCTGCGCCCGTGGCTGTTCGCCATCGCCTACCGGCAGTTTCTGGACGGCCGGCGCCGCGCGCGTCGTTACGCCCGCATGCTGGACCTTTTTCGCGGACACACCGCAACCGAGCAACCGTCGGTGGAGCGTGAAGTGGTCGCGCATTCGATTGTGCAGGCACTGGGTCGTCTGCCCGAGGCGCAACAGCACCTGCTGTTGTGGGTTTCAGTGGAGGGACTCAGCTACCGGGAGGTGGCCGACCTGCTCGGCGTGCCTATTGGCACCGTGATGTCACGGCTGTCACGCGCACGTGCTGCGCTGCGCGGGCTTTGCGATGGCGCCGCGCCGAGAATTCACGCATTGCGATCATTGAAGTGAACCGCATGGACAAAACCACCCCCATTCCCGACGAAACCGATATTCAAGCCTATGTGGACGGATTGCTGGACGAATCCGACTGCAAGCGCGTGGAAGCATGGATGGCTCGCCATCCTGAGCGCGGCGAAGAAATTCGCAACTGGCGCCGCGACGCCCAGGAACTGCGCGCGACGTTGGGTGGCCTCCCGGCATCGGTCGACGCGTCGACGCTTGACCCGGTAGCGATCCGCGCACGCCGCCGGCACCGCGTGCGCGCACGACTCGCGCTGGCCGCGATGCTGGTGCTGGCGCTCGGCGTGGGTGGACTGACGGGATGGCAAGTGCGGAGCATCAACTTGCCAACACGACCACCACCAATGGCCGACGCACTGCAGGCGTACCGCCTGTTCGGGCTGGATCGCCACGTGACGTGGGACGTGATGCAGCAGCATCCGGGCGAACTTCAAATCTGGTTGGACCGATATTTTCCGGACGCGACGCCGTTGCCGGATCTGGCCGCTTCGGGATTTCTCCCCGTTGGAGGCCGCCTGCTTGCCACCAGCAGCGGGCCGGCCGCCCTGGTGCTGTACAAAAACCCCTTGGGCAACGCCATCAGCTTCTACATCCGCTCACCGGCGCCGCGCGCTGGCATGCTGCCGCGCGGTCAGCGCCGCGAGGGCCGGCTGGCCGCCGCATACTGGTCCGGCAACGGCTACAACTACGCGCTGGTTGGCCGCACGGATCCTTCGGACTTGCGCGTCATGCGCCTGGGCTCGCGACCGTAGACCTTCCGGCCGCTGAGATCTGCCAAGCCGTGTCGTCAACGTCAAGAGTTCGAGCGTCCAAAAATCGGGCTGAGCCGAGCATCGGGTCATGGCCGCAATCCAGCCATCCGGGAATGGCGAACGCATTACAACCCGGGTGTGCGCGCTATTTGGCGGAAGGATGCAACCACTCTGCGTCGCCTTCGGCGTAGTGTTCGCGCTTCCAGATCGGAACGCGCGCCTTGACCTCGTCGATCACGTAGCGACAGGCGTCGAACGCAGCCGCGCGGTGGCCCGCCGACACGCCCGCCCATACGGCGATTTCACCAAGTGCCAGGTCGTCCACGCGGTGCACGCAAACGATGTGTTCGACGGCAAATTTCGCGCGGGCTTCGTCGATGATTCGACTGCCTTCGGCTTCGGCAAGCTGTGCATACGCCTGGTACGACAATCCGTTCACCGCGCGGCCTTCGTTGTGATCGCGCACACGTCCCTCGAAACACACCACAGCGCCCACGCCCGCCGCCTCCAAGCCGCGTTGCAGCGCCATGGCGTCGACTGGGGCAGCGCTGATCGAAAATCCTTCCATCAGCCGCCGCTCACGGGGGGCAGGAACACCACCTCGGCGCCGTCGGCCAAGGCCCGGTCCCAACCGGTGAACTCGCCGTCGACCGCCACCCGCAGCCGCTCGGGCGTGAACGTGAAGCCATGGCGCGCGGCCACCTCGGCATACAGCGCGCGCGCGTCACGCGCGTCGCTGGTGACGTTTTCCTCGCTGCAACCCGCGGCGTCGCGCAGCGAGGCGAAATACAGCAATCGGTAGTTCATGGTCTGGTCCGCGGCGCAACCGGCGCCGGCATTTTCCCCGCTGTCACCCTGCGTTTCCCGCCCGACTTTTCCAGCAGCCGCACCGGGCCGATCACGATCTCGTGCGACAGCGCCTTGCACATGTCGTACACCGTCAGCGCGGCCACGCTGGCGCCTGTCAGAGCCTCCATCTCGACGCCGGTCTTGTGCGTGATCGCGACTTCGCAACGTATCGCCAGGTCGGTGGCCGACGCGAAATCCGCCTCGATCCGGCAGCGCTCGATCGCGAGTGGATGGCAGAACGGGATCAGCTCGTGGGTGCGTTTGGCGGCCATGGTGCCGGCGACGATCGCGGTGTCGATCACCGGGCCCTTGGCGCTGCGCATGCCGCCCTCGCGCAGCGCGTCGGCAACCGGCTGCGGGAAATGCACCACGGCTTCGGCCACGGCAACGCGCGACGTCGGCAACTTTGCCCCGACGTCGACCATACGCGGGCGGTTGGAGCGATCCAGGTGCGAGAGTTTCTTCATGGCCATACGCAGACTGCCGTCATCCCGGCGAAAGCCGGGATCCATCTTGTTCTTTGTGAAACGCGCAATGGATCCCGGCTTTCGCCGGGATTACCAACGTGGAAATCGACCCGACTGTGCAAATCCAGCTTGCATGGCCATCGTGGCAACGCCTTGCGACGACGGTGTTCGGGCCGTTCCGGACAGCAACCGGCTTTCGCCGGGATGGCGAACCGAGATATACGAATCCGCGAAAGCATACCCGTCACCCGCCTATCCGATACATCTCGACGTGCTCCAGCACGCCGGCCGCTCGCAGTTCCGCCCGGCGCTCGCTGTAACGGTCGCCGCGATGGCTCCAGATGCCGGCAACGGTCGCGCGCAGCGCCTGGTTGGATTCGCCCGCGCGCAACAGGGCGCGCAGGTCGTGGCCCGCGTGCGCGAACAGGCAGGTGTACAACTTGCCGTCGGCGGACAGGCGTGCGCGCGTGCAGCCGCCGCAGAACGGTTCGGTCACCGAATTGATGAATCCGACATCCCCGCCGCCGTCGCGGAAGCGCCAGCGACGCGCGGTCGATGCCGGGCTCCGCGGCAGCGGTTCCAGCGGCCAACGCGCATCGATACGTTGCACCAGCTCCGCGCCCGGCACGACCCGATCGCCGCGCCAACCGTTCACGGTGCCGACATCCATGTATTCGATGAAGCGCACGACGTGGGCGGTGCCGCGGAAGCGCGCGACCAGGTCGAGCACGCCGTCGTCGTTGACGCCGCGCATCACCACGCAATTGATCTTGATCGGCGCGAACCCGACATGTTCGGCGGAAGCAATCGCGGCTTCGACCTCGGCGAGCGAACCGCGGCCGCCCGACATCCGCCGGAAGACCTCGGGGTCGGCGCTGTCCATGCTGACGGTGACGCGCTTGAGGCCAGCCTCGCGCAGCGGTTGCGCGAGCCGCGGCAGCAGCGCGCCGTTGGTGGTCAGCGCAAGATCCTCGACGCCCTCGATCGCGGCCAGTCGCGCAACCAGCTCGGGCAGATCGCGCCGCAGCAGCGGCTCGCCACCGGTCAGGCGCAGCTTGCGGACACCCAGCGACACGAACACGCGCGCAATACGCGCGATCTCGTCGAAATCCAGCCGTTCGCGTGCCCGCAGGAAGGCGTGGTCAGCGGGGTACGCCTCTTCCGGCATGCAGTACGGACACCGGAAGTTGCAGCGATCGATCACCGAAATGCGCAAGTCGGCCAGGACGCGGCCCAGCGCGTCCGGCGGCGCCGGCGCCTGCTGCAACGCAAGGGGTGCTTCCGGACGCGTCATCCCGCCTCCACCCGCACCGGCTGCGGCGCATTCAGCGGGTAGCGACCGTCCGGCACGGCAACCTTGAAGCCGCGTGCGCGCAGGGCGTCGATTTCGGCTTCGCTGCCGTAGTGGTACAGCAAAAGCCGTTCGCGCAACGTGTCCGGATATTCGCGTTCCAGATCATCGGCGCCGGCGTGCGACGGGTTGCCGATCAGGCGGCAATCGTGCGCGACCAGCGTGCGGGCATCGGTCATGGCCGCCAGCAGTTCGGGAATGGGCCGCGTGTCTCCGGTCCAGGCGAAGCAGCCCCGCAGCGTGACGCCAAAAGAAGTGCCGGGGACGTGATGGCGCGTCGCGAATACATCGAACCACCAATCATCGAGCCAGAAACCGCGCGACAACGGGATCAACTTGAAGCCCTCCCAGAAATTGGCGCCGCCTTCGGCGACGGCGTTCGGATAGTCGGCGACCCGCGCCTGCAGGATCGGCACCAGGTTCGCATGCATGAACAATTTGACGCACCCCCGCTGATCCGGACCAAACCATGCGGCGTGGAACAGGCGTTCCAGACCGGCGACGTGGTCCATGTGGCCGTGGGTGATGAACACGGCCGCGGGCAGCGAGCCGTAACTGCGCAAATAGTGGTCCAGCGTACCCGGGCCGCAATCGACCAGCAGCATCGGCTTGCCGTCATGCTCCAGCACCGCACCGGAGGAACCGAGATCGACCGCGCTCGCGGCGCCCGTTCCGAGCACGTGCAGCGACCACACGCCTTCACCGGCGACGGCTTCAGCAACCGTCACGTCACTCCCCGTATCGACCTGCGCATTCTTCATCAATCCTTCCCGGAGGCGCGTTCGTAACCGCGCATCAGAGGTGCCCAGACTTCGCGGTCCAGTACCGCTTCGTCATGATCGCACGCGCCGACCTTCAGCAGCGAGCGTTTCAGGCGTGCGAGGTTGCCCAGCTTCCACGCCGTCCCTGTCACGCGGATTTCCCCGCGATCGAAATCGATCAGCCAGAGACCCTTCGCGTTGAGCAGGATATTGTGCGCGTTCAAGTCGGCATGATCCACCCGCGC
>DASTIS010000260.1:0-5487 GCA_035717365.1 Rhodanobacteraceae bacterium | reverse complement strand
TAACCACCGCGATCGGCCACGACTTTCGAAACCTCGGAATCGGGATCGCCGAGGTCGCCGAACATCCGCGCACGCGTCGGGCAGGCCATCACGCAGGCAGGCTGACGGTCGCGTTCATCGAGGGTCTCGTTGTAGATACGGTCCACGCACAGCGTGCATTTCTGCATCGTGCCGCGCTTGCGGTCCTTGCGATCGGCGTCCGACGCCGGCGCCTTGTGCTGGGGCAGTGCGATCTCTCGCGCGCCGTACGGGCACGCCCACGCGCACAACTGGCAGCCGATGCACTTGTCTTCGTCGACCAGCACGATGCCGTCCTCGGCGCGCTTGTAACTGGCGCCGGTCGGGCACACCGTCACGCAGTCCGGCGTCTCGCAGTGCAGGCACGAACGCGGGAAGTGGACCATTTGGGGCGGCGGGACCCGGGACCCGGGGCCCGGGACCCGGGGATCACGAAATTCAGAGCCGGATTGCAAGTGCGCTGCGTCATCGAGTTCGGAACCTTCGTCCAGGCCAGTGCTCGCCTGCCGTTCGAGTCCCGGGTCCCGGGTCCCGGGACCCGATATTTCATACGTATGCACCCGGTTGAACCACACCCCATGCGGCTCGGCGCCATAGGGATCGTCGTCGGCCAGCGGGCCGAAATCGCCGCCGTCGTTCCATGCCTTGCACGCGACCGCGCAGGCGTGGCAACCGACGCAGATGTCGAGGTCGATCACCAGGCCGAGCTTTTTCTTCGTTGGCGCGGGCAGGGCGGTCATCGCGGCCACCACGCGAGACGGAAAAAGACAGGGGCGTCAAAGGCAAAAAACGCATGGTGCATCAAAACGGCCACATCCTGGGAATGAGATACATCGACAACGCGCAGAACAACGCAATCAGCGGCACGCCGACCTTGGTGAAATCCAGAAAGCGATAGCCGCCAGCGTAATACACCATCGTGTTGGTCGGATACCCGATCGGCGTCGCGAACGAGGTCGCGGCGGCGAATGCGACGGCGACCACGAACGGACGCGGATCCGCGTGCACCGCGTGCGCGACGCTCACCGCGATGCCGACCATCAGTACCACCGACGGGTTGTGTCCCATCAGCTCGGTCAAAAGTGCGGTAAGGACGTACACCACCAACAGCGCCGCCAGCGGCCCGTGGTTGCCGACCACGTCCAGCGCGGCGCTGACCACGATGTTGGCGAGGCCGGTCTGCTCGATCGCGATGCCGAGCGGCAGGATCGCGCCGAGCAGGATGATGATCTTCCAGTCCATCCCCTCGTACACGTCCTTGCGGCCGAAGCAGCGGGTCAGCGCCATTGCCGCGACGCCGCAGATGGCCGCGATCGGGATCGGCAGCCAGTGCAGCGCGGAGACAACGATCACGGCGGCCATGATCGAGACCGCGATGATCGCCTTGTGCGGCGGGCGCCGCGCGTCGTCGCGCTCGTGCAGCACCACGAAGCGGTCGTCGCGGCGCAAGCGCTTGATCTGATCCTGCGGCAACAGCAGCATGAGGACGTCGCCGGTCTGGAAGGCGACGTCGCGGATCTTGTCGCGCAGCAGGTGCCCGCGACGGTGGATGCCGAGCACCGTGGCCTGGTAGTTGGGCAGCAGGTCGAGGTCGCGCAGGGTGCGGTCCTCGGCGAGGCTTGCCGGGGCGATCATGGCCTCGATCAGCACGTTGGCCTTGTCGCTGCCGTCGACGTGGGTGAATTCCGGGTTCAATTCCAGCCCGGCCTGTTTGCGAAAGTCCTCGAGCTTGTCCCATTCGCCGCGTACCAGCAGCACGTCGCCGACGCTGAGCTGCTGGGTCCTCGGCGACCACATGTGCTGTTCGCCGCGCAGCAGCTCCAGCGGATACACGCCGCGGTCGCCCAGCTTCGCCTCGGCGATGGTTTGCCCGATCAACGGGGAATCGGACATCAATTTCAGTTCGGTGACGTATTTGCCGGTACTCAGCGGTCCGGTGGTGTCGCTGTCCAGGTGCGACGGCAGCAGCCAGCGCCCGATCACCATCATGTAAGCGATCCCGGCGATGGCCAGCAGCACGCCCATGTGGGTGAACTCGAAGATCCCGAACGGTTCCATGCCCTGTTTCTGCGCCAGCGAGTCGACCAGCAGGTTGGAGGACGTTCCCACCAGCGTGCACACGCCGCCCATCTGCGCGGCGAACGCCATCGGCATCAGCACCCGGGCGGGCGAGGTATTGGTGCGTTGGCATATCCGCAGCGTCAGCGGCAGAAAGGTTGCGACCAGTGCGGTGTTCTTGATAAACGCACCGAGCGGTGCGGTCACGGCCATGATGCCCAGCGTCAGCAGCCATGGGCTGCGGATCCGCGACAGCAACCTGATGATCGGTTCCAGCGCGCCCGAACGTTCGATGCCGAGCGCCAGCGCGAACATTGCCGCGACCGTCACCGTGGCCTCGTTGGAGAATCCCGACAAGGCCTGGTTGGGCGTGACGATGCCGAGCGCGACCAGCAGGCCCAGCGTGATCAGCGCGACGAGGTCCACGCGGACCTTTTCGCTGGCGAACAGCACCATCGCGAACACGATGATGGCCGCGGTGGCCCATGCCTGCCAGGTCATGGGAGACACCCCGTCGTGAAGACTCGTTCAGACAACCTGTTCTCCCCAATCCACGGCAATCGGCAAGCGTCCCGTCCGGCGCGACCGCCCGCAACGGATGCCCGATTGTGCCGTCGTTCCTGCCTCGGACGCGATCCATTCCGTCGTGTTGCTGGCGCGTCGGCGGAACGAGCTTGCCACGCGCATGAAAAAAAATCGTTCAGTCGTCCGCCAGTTCGATTCGGTGGCCCGGTACGTGGGGTTCCGGGTCTTGCTCCAGCCGTACCTTGAGGTCGAACCATGCCGCCTGTCCCGTGACCGGGTCGCCGTTGCCGTAGGCGCGATCGGGGGCGCGCTCTCCGATCAGGTGGTTCAACAGGAAACCGTCGACGAACTCCGGCGCGTGGTCGCCGAGTTTCCAGGCACCCCGCTTCTTGCCGACCGCGTTCCAGGTCCACACCGTGCCCGGTGCGGTCGCCGCATGCGCGCGCACCTGCACGCGCAGTCGCCCGCGGTTCGAGGCGATCCAGGCCCAGTCATCGTCCGCGATGGTGTGTGCCGCGAGCGTATCGGGATGCACGTAAAGCACGTTGCGCGCGGCGATCTGGCGCAGCCATCGATTCTGGGAACCCCAGGCGTGATACATGAACATCGGGCGCTGGCTGATGGCAGAGAGTGGAAATTCGTCTCCCCTCTCCCTCCGGGAGAGTGGTTGGGGGTGCGGGTTCGGGGCTTGCGCGGAATTCGGACCCTCACCCGCCCTTCGGGAAGCGCTACGCGCTCGCCCTGCGGTCGCCTTTCCCGAAGGGAGAGGCGAATCGGTGTCGCTTTGCGACGAATACCACATGGGTACCGGATCGAAATACCGCGCCACCCGCGCCCGTTCACGCTCCGGTGGCTGCACGGCGCCGTGCCCCTGCGCTGCCAACCGAAACCGCTGCAGCACTTCGCAATACAACTGCATGGTGACCGGCTCGGTCGAGGCGACGAAACCCATCGACTGCGCCCATTCGAGATAATCCCGGTTGGCGAAACGGTAGTACGCGCCGGCTTTCGGCACCCGCGCCTCGAAAAAGCAGTCGTGTTCGACGTAGCGCTGCAACTGGTCTGGATTCGGCGCGCCCTTGCCTTGTTGCGAGCCGTCTTCACCCCGCCAGCCGGCCAGCATGCCCACGCCCTGCGCGCGCTCGTGGCGCTGCATGTAATCCGCGTAGTCCTTGTAGGTCGCATTGCCGTCGGCATCGGCCATCTTGGGCAATCCCAGGCGCGCGCCGAGGTCGAGCAGGACGTCCTGGAACGGCCGCACGTCGCGGTCGGGCACGATCACGGGTTGCCGAATCGCGTCGGCCGCGCCTTCGGCATCGCTGATCGGGCGGTCCAGCAGGCTGATGCAATCGAAGCGTTCGAGGTAGGTCGTGTCGGGCAGCACCAGGTCGGCGAACGCGACGGTTTCCGAATCGTAGGCATCGGCGTAGATGATGTGGGGAATCTTGTAGTTGCCGCTGGTGTCGCGCGCACACAACAGCCGCCGGGTGGCGGTGGTGTCCATCGCCGAGTTCCAGCCCATGTTGGCCATGAACAGGAACAAGGTGTCGATGCTGGTGGGATTGGCATCGACGGCGTTGCGGATCACCGATTGCAGCAAGCCGTGCGCGGCGAGTGGAAATTCCCAACTGAACGCATGATCGATCCGACGCGGTTTGCCGTCGGCGTCGACCAGCAGATCATCGGGCGATTGCGGATAACCGAGCGGATTGCCGGTGAGCGAACCATCCGGCTTGCGCGCTTTCGCCGGTTTGTTGCCGGGTGGCGCCGGCTTCGGGTACGGCGGTTGATAACGGAAGCTGCCGGGCGTATCGAGCGCACCCAGCAACATCTGCAACAGGTGGATCGTGCGACAGGTGTGGAAGCCATTGGCGTGCGCGGCGATCCCGCGCATGGCGTGCATCGAGACCGGCCGGCCGGTCATCGTCGCGTGCGTGCGGCCGTGTGTGTCTGTCCACGGGATTGGGAATTCGATGGCTTCGTCGAACGCGACATGCGCGAGTTCGGCGGCCAGCCGACGGATGGTTTTTGCATCGACGCCGCAACGCGCAGCCACGTTGTCCGGTGCATAGTCGTCCGCGAGGAAACGTTCCGCGACCAACTGGAATGCGGGCACCGCGCGGCGCCCATCAGACAGCGTGTATTCGCCCGCGATCAGCGGCGCGATGCCGGGTTGCGTGGCATCAACGATATCTGTTCCCTCCCCTTCAAGGAGAGGGCCGGGGTGGGGAGGGTGTCCGGCACGCACCGCACACAGCGGCTTGCCGTCCGCATCGCGCGCGATCAACCCGTCATCCGCCGCGCCGGGCGCCTGGATCACCAGGTGGTGCGCGTTGCTGTAGCGCACGAGGTAATCGAAGTCGATGCGGTCGGTGCACAGCAATTCGTGGATCAGCGCGCCCGCAAGCAAACCGTCCGTGCCCGGGTTGATCGGCACCCACTCGTCCGCGATCGAGCCATAACCCGTGCGCACCGGATTGATCGCGACGATCCTGGCGCCGCGCGCCTTCAGTTTGCCGAGGCCGAGCTTGATCGGGTTGGAATCGTGATCCTCGGCCACGCCCCACAGCATCAGGTATTTCGTGCGATCCCAATCCGGTTCGCCGAATTCCCAGAACGAGCCGCCGAAGGTGTACATGCCCGCGGCGGCCATGTTGACCGAGCAGAACCCGCCGTGTGCGGCGTAGTTGATGGTGCCGAACTGCTGCGCCCACCAGCCGGTCAGTGCCTGCGACTGGTCGCGTCCGGTGAAGAATGCGAGTTCGTCGGGATCGCGCGCGCGGATGTCGCCCAGCCACTTTGCGGCCAGCGCCAGCGCCTCGTCCCATTCGACTTCCCGAAATTCGCGAGCGCCGCGATCGCCAACGCGCAACAGCGGTTTGCGCA
>DASTIS010000259.1:0-2164 GCA_035717365.1 Rhodanobacteraceae bacterium | reverse complement strand
ACAGGTCGATGCCGCGATCAACGCCGCGGTCCCCGACCTGCCCAGCGGACTGCAGATGCCGCAATGGCACAAGGCCAATCCCAACGACGACCCGGTGCTCACGCTGGCGCTCACCTCCGATACCCAGCCGATGTCGGAGCTTTACGACGCCGCCAACACGCTGTTGCAGCCGCCTATCAGCCAGCTGCCGGGGGTCGCCTCGGTGGACGTTTCGGGCAGCGCGCAGCCGGCGGTGCGCGTCGACCTGGACCTGCACAAGCTGAACGCCCTCGGCCTGTCCAGCAACAACATCCGCAACGCGATCACCGCAGCCAACGTGACTTCGCCGCTCGGATTCCTGAGCGACGGCAAGACCGACACCATGGTCGTCGCCAATGACCAGCTGCACACCGCCGAGGATTTCGCGGATCTGGTGGTCGCGACCCACGACGGCAGTCCGATCCACCTGCGCGACGTGGCGCACGTCTATTCGGGCGCGCAGGACCAGTTCCAGGCGGCCTACTTCAACGGCAAGCGTTCGATCCAGTTGCAGGTCTACAAACGGCCCGAAGCCAACGTGATCGCGACCGTGGACAGCGTCAAGGACGAACTGCCCGGCCTGCGCAACCTGCTGCCGCCGGGGACGCAACTGACACCCTATTTCGACGAAACCTCCACCATCCGCGACTCGATCAACGACGTCCAGATCACGCTGCTGATCAGCCTCGCGATGGTGATCCTCACGATGGTGGTGTTCCTGCGGCGCCTTGCGCCCACCCTGATCGCGACCGCCGCCGTCCCGTTGTCGCTGTGCGGCGCGCTGATCGTGATGTGGGCGCTGGATTACACGCTGGACAACCTGTCGTTGCTGGCGCTGCTGATCGCGCTGACTTTCGTGGTGGACGACGCGATCGTCGTAATCGAGAACATCATGCGTCACCTCGACGAGGGCAAGACCCGATTGCAAGCGGCGCTCGAGGGCGCCAGGGAGATCGGTTTCACGATCGTCGCGATCACCGCGTCGCTGATCGCGGTGTTCATGCCGATCCTGTTCGCGCCGTCGTTCATCGGGATGTGGTTCCGCGAGTTCACGGTCACCGTGATCGCCGCGATCTTCGTGTCGATGGTGGTCTCGTTGACGCTGACCCCGGCCTTGTGCGGCCGTTTCCTGCGTCGCCACCCGGAGCGCGAGGCGGGACCCTCGAAGCTCGGGCGCGCACTCGACCGCTTCCACGCCGGCATGCTGAAGGTGTACACGCGCACGCTCGACTGGACCCTGTACCGCCATCCGAAGTGGATGGCGTGGTCACCGCTGCTGCTGTTGGCGTTCACGATCTACCTGTTCCACGCGCTGCCGGGGACCGATTTCCCGCCGCAGGACACCGGCCTCATCTGGGGTCGCGCCAATGGCGGCGTCACCATGTCGTTCAACGACCTCGAGGCGCGTACCAGCACGCTGGTGAAGATGCTGCGCGACGATCCGGCGGTCGAATACGTGGGCGCCTCGATCGGTACGGGCCGGCGCGGCGCCAGCGGCTGGTTCAGCATCCAGTTGAAACCGTTCGGCCACGGCCGCGAGGTCTCCACGCAAAAGGTGGTGGAGCGCCTGTCGGCCAAGGTGGACCGCTACCCGGACCTGGACGTGCGATTCCGAGCGCTGCAGGACCTCGGCGGTGGAGGCGGCGGCAGCAGCCAGGGTGGGCAGTACAGCGTGAACCTGCAGGCCAACGACGCCAGCGAGCTGGAGGAATGGCTGCCGAAACTGCAGGCGGAGCTCAAGAAGAATCCGATCTTCCGCGACGTCGGTACCGACCTCGACGAAGGATCCCTGCTGCAACACATGGTCGTGGACCGCGCCAAGGCCGCCAGCCTCGGGGTCTCGATGGCGGCGGTGGACGACGCGCTCTACAACGCGTTCGGGCAGCGCACGGTTTCCACGATCTATTCCGACACCAACCAGTACCAGGTGGTGCTGACCGCCCTGCCCGCCCAATCCGCATCGCCGGCCGCGCTCAACCGGATCCACGTGCGCTCGTCGAGCGGACAGATGATCCCGATCAGCGCCATCGCACACCAGGAATCGACGATCGCCCCCAGCCAGATCGAGCACATCAACCAGATGACCAGCATGTCGCTGTCATTCAATCTGGCACCGGGCATCAGCATGGGTGAAGCCACCAAGCAG
>DASTIS010000258.1:0-6646 GCA_035717365.1 Rhodanobacteraceae bacterium | reverse complement strand
GCGCGAGCTGGCGCGTGGCGGTCAGGTCTACTTCCTGCACAATTCCATCGAAAGCATCCAGCGCACCGCGCGCGAACTGGCCGCGCTGATTCCGGATGCGCGCATCCGTGTCGCCCACGGCCAGATGTCCGCGCACGAACTGGAACAGGCGATGCTGGACTTCCACCGCCAGCGCTTCAACGTGCTGGTGTGCACGACCATCATCGAATCCGGCATCGACGTGCCGACCGCCAATACCATCGTGATCGACCGCGCCGATCGCTTCGGACTCGCGCAATTGCACCAGTTGCGCGGGCGCGTCGGCCGCTCCCACCACCGCGCCTACGCCTACCTCATCGTGCCCGACCGGAAAGCCATGACGGCCGATGCCGGGAAGCGCCTGGCCGCGCTGGAATCGCTGGAGGAACTCGGCGCAGGCTTCACGCTGGCCACCCACGACATGGAAATCCGCGGCGCCGGCGAACTGCTGGGCGAGGCGCAGTCGGGCCAGATCGAAGCCATCGGTTTCGCGCTGTACAACGAGCTGCTGGAACGCGCGGTCAGCGCGCTGCGCTCGGGCAAGGTGCCCGATTTCGACCTCAATGGCGAGAGCGGCGCCGACGTCGAGTTGCATCTCCCGGCGTTGATCCCTGACGATTACCTGCCCGACGTCCACGCACGCCTGACGCTGTACAAGCGCATCGCCAGCGCCGTCGACGACGATGCATTGCGCGACCTGCAGGTCGAGATGATCGACCGTTTTGGTTTGCTGCCGCAGCAGGCGAAAAACCTGTTCGCCGTCGCTGCCTTGAAACTTCGCGCCGCGACACTCGGCATCCGCAAGCTGGACCTCGGCGCCGCCGGCGGCCGCGTCACGTTCCAGCCCACGCCGGACGTCGATCCCGCCACGATCATCCGCCTGATCCAGCAGCAACCGCGCGTCTTCAAACTGGACGGTCAGGACAAGCTGCGCGTCGCCATGGAGTTGCCGGAACCCGCCGACCGCCTGCGTGTGGCCGGTGAACTGCTGGAAACCTTGTCTGAGCAAAGCAAGGCGGCATGAACCGCGCGGGGAGGGCGGTGACGCCGTCGTCACGCACTTGAATGCAGGCTGATTGCGGGCCGCGCGAAGACCGAACGCCCCGATTTCCGCGCGGTCATACGTTCGTGCAGGCGGCGCCCAGCGCCGCATCCCGAAAGGAGTTCCCCATGAGCACACCACGTCCGATTCGCATGTCCCTTGCAGGCGCGGTCGCGTTTGCCCTGTTCGGCATCACGTCGATCGCGACGGCACAGGCCGTGCCCCAACAAGTCCCGCCGCCTCCGCCGCCGCCTCCAGTCAGCATGATGCCGCCACCGCAGCAACCGGCGATGCCACCGCCACCGGCCACCACCATGCCGCCACCACCGCCGCAACCGGCGATGCCGCCGGCACCGCAGCCGCAATCGGTACCGCCGGCCCAACAGCAGGGCGCGTCCGCCCAGTTCCAGCAGGGCACCCAATCGAGCGCGACCTACCCGATCCAGAACGGAACGCTGACCGTCAACGCGGGCATGCCGAAAAACGTCAAGAGCTACGGCCCACCGCCAGCGTTCACGTCACTGGATACCAATGGCGATGGCCGCATCAACCAGGCCGAGGCGCAAGCCTACCCGCCGCTGGACAGCGACTTCCTGTACGCGAGCGGAGGCGGAAACGCCATCAGCCACACGCGATACGAAACGTGGGTGACGACCCAGAACTGACGGGCCGCCGTTTTGCGGGCGCACCGCACGCTTGCGCGGGCATGCGGTGCGTCGGCATGATCGCGGTCACCTGCCCCACCGGCACCGCGCATGACCACCGTGCAAACCCGGCATCCGCCGTCGATCAGGATCTCCCGCGCCACGCTCGCCGACCTCGATGCGGTAACGCCCCTGTTCGATGCCTATCGCGTGTTTTACCAGCAGGCATCCGACCGCGACGGGGCGCGTGCATTTCTCCGCGCCCGCTTCGAGCACCACGAATCGGAGATTTTCCTGGCGCGTGATGCGACGGACGGCCTTGCGCTGGGGTTTGCCCAGTTGTACCCCTCGTTCTCATCGGTATCCGCGCGTCGCACCTGGATCGTCAACGACTTGTTCGTGGCCACCGAGGCCAGGAAACGCGGTGTCGCGCGAGCCTTGATGGCCGCCGCACGCGAATTCGGGCGCGTCAGCGGCGCGATCCGGCTGAACCTGGAAACCGCGGACGACAACCATGCCGCGCAGGCACTGTACGAGTCGCTTGGATACCACCGCGACACCGGCATGCGGCATTACTCGCTGCCACTCGATTGACGAGGCGCCGCCCCGGGCGATGGCTGCCTGACGCTGGCGATCTCCTGCGACTTGAGCCGCTGGTAGACATACACCGCTGCGGGCGGCAGATTGCGCACGGTGGAGCCCGCGCGTTTGACACGCAGGCCCAGCGCATCCCGTTCGTGCCGCCTGATCGGGCTGGCCGGACCGTAGGTGAACTGGATGAGGCGGCCGTCGTCACCGAGCACCGCGAACGCGGCGCGCAGGATCGCGACGCGCATTTCGCTGTTCATGGACAGCATCCCGAGCCCGCTGACCACCGCGTCCAGCTTGCCGTCCGCAAGCAACCCATGATCCTCGGCGAGCACATCGAGGTCGCGGGCATCCGCGCACGCCACGGCGACACCCGGGAAGCGCTCCTGCAGGAAACCGGCAAGGTCGGGATTGATTTCGATGACCAGCAAACGGGACGGCGCAATGCCGCAATCCAGCAACGCGCGCGTGAACACCCCGGTGCCCGCTCCGATCTCGACGACCCGCGAACTCCCCTCCGCCAATTGCGCCACCATCAGCTGCGCCAGTTGGCGCCCCGAGGGCGTGACCGAAGCCATCTTGACCGGGTCACGCAACCACTGCCGCAGGAACGTGCGGATCGAATGCAGGTCGAGCGCAGCTTCGCCACCATGATGGTCGTTCAGGGGAGGATCGGATAACGCGTTCATGGGTGTGATGTTTTAACACACCCGGTTCGCGAAGTTCGCAAAGCGCGTCCGATCCTGACCGCGCCGGGCATCAACGGTGGCCGCGGCGATGATGGCGACCGTAGTAGTGGCCGTGGCGGTGATGCCCCCCGCGGTACCCGTAATGGCCACGGTAATGACGATAATGGACCCGCGGATAGGGCGCGTAGTAACGATACCCGTAGTACACGGGACGCGGCGCGTAATACACCGTGCGCGGGTAGTAATACACCGGCGGATACGCCGGCGTGTAGTACACCGGCGGCCCGGCCCAGTAACCGCAACGCCAGCAGTTGCCGACACCGACCGTCACACCGGGAACGGAGATCCCGATGCCCACGTGCACGCGAGACATGGCGGCCGGCGCGAACCACATTGCTGCGGCCGCAACGATGATTGCCAAGGCCGCGCGGCGTCCCGATCGACGACTGCTCATGGCGGACTTTCCTGCATGGCTCATGAATGCATGCTCGCGCCAGCGTACTGAATCATCGCTGAAATTCCTGTAGCGGACCGCTGCATTCAGCGTTTCCGCAACATCCAGCAACCGTGGATGCGCGGTCTGCGTGCGAAATCGGGCGGGATGCTGGCGCGGCCGATGTCCTCGAAGGTGAACGTGTTCGACAAGGCTTCCGCATCCAGACGGAAGCGCCGGTAATTATTGGAAAACACGATGGCGCCGTCGTCGCGCAGGCGCCTGTCGCAGGCCTCCAGCAGCGCCACGTGGTCACGCTGCACGTCGAAGTCCCCGGCCCGCGCGGAATTCGAGAACGTCGGCGGGTCGACATAGATCAATCCGTACTGCGCACGGCTCTCGCGCAGAAACACCATCGCGTCGGCCTGCGCGAGTTTGTGCGCGGCGCCGCTGTGACCGTTCAGCGCAAGGTTCCTGGACGCCCACTCCAGATACACCGGCGACAGGTCAACGCTGGTGGTGCTGCGCGCACCGCCCGCCGAGGCGTACACGCTGGCGGCACCGGTGTAGGCAAACAGGTTCAGCACATCCCGGTCCCGCGCCAGATCGCGCACGCGTGCACGTACCCGGCGATGGTCCAGGAACAGCCCGGTATCGAGCCTGTCGCGCAGGTTCACGAGAAAACGCAGGCCGCCCTCTTCCACCACGAGATATTCATCGCGCACGGCAAGGCGACCGTATTTGCTGCCACCCCGACCGCGCGCCCGCGTTTTCAGCACCATCCGGCCACGCGGCACGTCGAGCGCGGCGCACGCCGCGCGTTGCAGGTCGCGCCAGCGCGTCTGCGCGGCCGCGGCGTCGACACTGGCGGGTGGCGCGTATTCCTGGACGTGAAGCCATGTTTGCGCCGCATCTTCGCCGACGTCCGGTGCATCTTCCGGCCAGCCGCGATACACGTCGATCGCGGCGGCGTATTCCGGCAGGTCCGCATCGTAGGCGCGGAAACAGGTGACGCCGTGGCGCGACAGTTCCTTGCGCAGGTTCCGCAGGTTCTTGCGGATCCGGTTGACGACCATCTCCGCGCCCGGCGACAGCGGCGTTGGCGAGCTGCCGGGCGTTTGCGCGTGGACATCGAACAACGCGAGCCGGCATTCGATCGCGCCGTTGAACAGCATGTAATGCTTCGCGAGCCGTAGGCCGATGGCGTGCTCGAGATCCGGTTCCGAGGTCAGTACCGCGGCGCGCCAGCCGGCAAACGCCGCGCGCAGCCGGTCACCGAACGCCTTGTACAGCGCCGGCAGGGTCGCGAGGTCGCCCATCCGCTCGCCGTACGGCGGATTGGTGATCACCAGGCCCGTCGCGAAGCCGGGCGGAGGCTCGATGCGTTCCGCCGGCCGCTTGTCGAGCCGCACGAAACCCTCGACGCCGGCGCTCTGCAGGTTATGCGTCGCGACGGCGATCATGCGCGGATCGCTGTCGCTGCCGAAAAAGCACGCATGCAAGTTGCGCAATCCCTCGCGCGCGCGCTCGGCGGCCGCACCGTGCAGGCGTTGCCACAGCACGGCATCGTGACCACGCCAGCCGAGGAACCCGAAATGGTCGCGCCGCAGCGCCGGGGCAACGCCGGCCGCCATCCACGCCGCCTCGATCAGCAAGGTGCCGGACCCGCACATCGGATCGACGAGTGCACCGCCCCGCGCGTGGATTTCAGGCCAGCCTGCACGCAGCAACATCGCGCAGGCGAGATTTTCCTTGATCGGCGCTTCCCCCTGTTCATGGCGCCAACCGCGCCGGTGCAACGGCTCGCCGGACAGGTCGAGCGACAACGTCGCGCGGCCCTTGTGCAGGCGCAGGTTCAGGCGCACGTCGGGGCGTTGCAGCTGGACCGTCGGACGCATGTCGAACCGTTCACGGCATTGGTCCGCGATGGCATCCTTGACCTTCTGCGCCGCGAAACCCGAGTGCGTGATCGTGCCGCTGCGCCCGGTCGCGTCGATGGCGAGCGTGGCATCGGCCGCAAAATGCCGTGACCAGTCAATCGCCTTTGCGCCGGCGTACAGCGCATCCGCATCTGCGGCATCGAACGTCGCGAGCGGCAACAGGACGCGGCTGGCAAGGCGCGATTCGAGGCAGGCGCGGTAGGCGAGCTCCAGATCGGGATGTTCCGGATTGCCTCCAAAACGTACGCCCGCCAGGGCCTCATGCGCCTCGGCGCCCAGCGCGGCCAGTTCGTCGCGCAGCAGGTATTCGAGGCCCTTAGGACAGGTGGCGAAGAATTCGGCCACGAATCAGCCGACCGATGATTCGAGGAACAACCGGAATTGACGTTCGAGGATCGTCACGTGGTTCGCCAGGCGGTGATCGTCATCCAGCAGCAATGCCGGCATCCCGCGCTCGCGCGCGAACGTCAACGCGGCATCGGCCGGGCACAATTCGTCGCGATAGCCGTGCACAAGAAAGCCGGGCACCCCTCGTGCGACATCGAATCGTTGGGGACAACCGGGAATATCAATCGGCAACGCGACCAGAAACAGGCCATCGCACGGCGCCTGCCGCGACGCCAGACCCGACACGAATGCTCCCATGCTGGAGCCGGCGAGCAGGAGCGGTCGTGGCGCCGTGCGCATCGCGGCGACCAGGCGTTCGACGCGTGGCGCCACCGAGCCGGCATACCCGCGCGCATCGTCGCCGCGATAGTCCGGACGCAGCGTACTCCAGCCGAGCGATTCGGCGACGCGCGCCAGTGCGCTGACCTTGGTGGCTTCGGGCCCGCTGTCGGAGCCGTGGGAGAGGATGACGTGGCCGGGCATGGGTTGGTTCGGGGCCGGGAAACCGGAAAGCGTAACAGGCGAGGCCCGAAATTCCCGGTTTCGTGCAACACTCTCGCGATGAATGCGTCGATCCGGATCCGGAACCACCCGCTGCCCTATGTCGAACACCTGCAAACGCGCGGGGCGGAAGCGATCAACCTCGTGGTGATCCACTGCACAGAGCTGCCGGACCTCGCGACGGCACGCGAATACGGTGAGCGCGTGGTGCATCCGGGCGGCACCGGCAACAGCGGGCATTACTACATCGACCGCGACGGCAGCGTTGTCCGCTACGTGCCCGACAACCGCATGGCGCACCACACCCGCGGCTACAACGAGCGCTCGATCGGCATCGAGCTGGTGAACCGCGGGCGCCATCCAGACTGGTTCGACTCGCGGCGGCAGTTGATGACCGAACCGTA
>DASTIS010000257.1:0-4015 GCA_035717365.1 Rhodanobacteraceae bacterium | reverse complement strand
GGCCCGGCAACACGAAGATGATCGCCGACAGCGTGCCGGCCGCCGACGCGATCGTCTGCACGATGTTGTTTTCCTGGATCGTGGCGTCGCGCATGGCCTTCAGGATCGCCATCGAGATCACCGCGGCCGGGATCGAAGTCGAAAATGTCAGGCCTGCCTTCAACCCGAAAAACACGTTGGCGGCGGTGAACACGATCGTGATCACGATGCCGATGATGACGCCGCGGACGGTCAGTTCGCGTTGCTTGAGCAAGCCGGAAACAGCATTCATGGATTGCACCCCCAAGGTATGGTTCCCCGGCCGTTGGCACGGCGCACGGCATAATCCGGCTGACGCATCGGCCAGCCAGCCTCGCCGCATACTAGCCGCCGCGCCCAGCCACGCAAAGGAGGCCCCTTGGAATACCGCGGGCGTTTTGCCCCCTCGCCCACCGGCGATCTGCATTTCGGATCGCTGGTCGCCGCGCTGGCGGGCTGGCTGCGTGCGCGCCAACGAGGTGGCATCTGGTTGATCCGTGTCGAGGACATCGATCCGCCACGGGAAGTCGAAGGTTCGGCGCAAGCGATCCTTGCGGCGCTCGACCGGTTCGGCCTGCACAGCGTTACCCCGCCGCTGTACCAGTCACGACGAAGCGACGCCTACGCCGCGGCGTTGCAACGACTCAAGCACGAAAGTCATGCGTTCGCGTGCTGGTGCAGCCGCTCCGATCTCGACGCGGCAGGAAAGCTCCATCGCGACGGGAGCTGCCTTGCACCGCGCCGCCCGGATCGCGCCCCGGCATGGCGCCTGCGCGTACCCGATGCGGAAATCGTGTTCGACGACGGCTTGCAAGGCGGGCAACGCCAGAACGTGCGCGAGGCGGTCGGCGACTTTGTATTGATCCGCGCCGATGGCCTGTGGAGCTACCAGCTCGCCTGCGTGGTCGATGACGCATTCCAGGGGATCACCGAAGTGGTGCGCGGCTGCGACCTGCTCGATTCCACGCCTCGCCAGATCCTGCTGCAGCGTCTGTTGGGCCTGCCGACACCGGCTTACCTGCACCTGCCGCTGGCACTCGACGCGGAAGGCCGCAAGCTGTCCAAATCCACCGACGCGCCACGCGCGGACACGGACGATCCGTGCGCGACGCTCGCCCGCGCCCTGCGCTTCCTGGGCCAGCCGGCCCCGGATGCGGGTGACCCGGTCGCGATGCTGCGGATTGCCGCGGACAAACTCGATCTCGCGCGCCTGCACGGCATACATTCCGCGAAGCCCGGTCCGGCATTCGCTGAAAGTCGTGCCAAAGGGTAGGATGGAGTCCACCACCACCGGATAAGGAGCCGTCATGAGCGCACGCGTGGCACTGGTAACGGGGGGTACCGGCGGCATCGGTACCGCGATCGTCCGCCGGCTGGCAAAGATGGGCCACAAGGTCGTGACCAACTACCGCAACGAGGAGAAGACCAGGGCCTGGAAAGAGAAGCTGGCCTCCGAAGGCATCGATGCCCTGACCGTGAAAGGCGACGTGTCCGACCCGCAGGCGTGCAAGCAGATGGTGCGCGAAGTCGAACAGAATCTCGGACCCATCGACATCCTCGTCAACAACGCCGGCATTACCCGCGACACCACCTTCCACAAGATGAGCTACGAGCAGTGGTCCGACGTGGTGAACACCAACTTGAACGCCTGCTTCAACGTGACCCGTCCGATCATCGAAGGCATGCGCGCGCGCAAGTGGGGCCGGATCATCCAGATCAGTTCGATCAACGGCCAGAAAGGGCAATACGGCCAAGCCAACTACGCCGCCGCCAAAGCCGGCATGCACGGCTTCACGATCTCACTGGCGCAGGAAAACGCCAGGTTCGGGATCACCGTCAACACCGTTTCGCCAGGCTACATCGGCACCGACATGGTTATGGCCGTGCCCGAGGAAGTCCGCGCCAAGATCGTCGCGCAAATCCCTCTGGGGCGCCTCGGCGATCCCGACGAAATCGCCTACGCCGTCGCGTTCTTCCTCGACGACAAGGCCGCCTGGGTCACCGGCGCGAACCTGGCGGTCAATGGCGGGCACTATATGGGTTGGTAGATGCTGGCTGCGCGCAATGCCGTTCAACGCGTTGCGCATGAGGCGGGATGCCGCGCGGCAGCGTGTGCCGTGGATGACCGCTTGCCATATCCTCATTGGACGAGTACCTGGGTTGGGTCGATCCGGGGCAAGCCCAACGCCAATGCCCGATTCCGTTGGGCTTCGCAAGCCCAACCCGACCTGCGGCACTGCGCACCGAATAATCACGGGACCAAAACATGAAACCCATCGCGCTGGCCATGCTCGCCCTCTTCGTTCTGGTGGCCGCTCCCGCTGGCATCGAACGTGCGAACGCCGCGGCAACCGGAGCGCCTCCGGGCCTCGACCAACTCGATGTTTTCCTCGGCAACTGGAGTTGCAACGGCAAGGCGTATGCGAGTTCAACCGTGCCAACACCGGTCACGTCCGGGCAGATTCATGCCGAAACGGCGGTCGACGGCCAATGGATCGACATGCGGTACGACGAAACGGCAACCGCGACAAATCAGGACCCGTTCCATGTCGCGCAATACCTCGGTTACGACCCGGTGACACAAAAATTCCTGCTGGTGTCGGTCGACAATTTTCTCGCGCACAACACGGAAACGAGCACCGGGTGGAAAGGCAATACCATCACCTTCGAGGGCACCACGGTTTCCGACGGCCGGAACGCCGGAATCCGGGAGACCTATACCGTGTTGAATCCGAACGAAATGACGCACTCCGCCGCGGCACGAGGTGCAAACGGCCAATGGATCACAACCGATGAAGAAACCTGTCGCAAGATTCCGTGATTTTCGTTGGCCGGAAATCGGAACACGGGTTGGGCTGCTGGTGCAGCAAATTGCGTAGGTTGGGTTGACGCCGGCTCCATCGGCGGAAGCCCAACGCCAATCGCCAATCCCGTTGGGCTTCGCAAGCTCAGCCCAACCTGCGGCACTTCGGCCACTCTCCCCCGGAGGGAGAGGGATTTGCCACGCCATGCGATAATCCGCGATTGTCTTGCATTCGCGAACCCGAGCAATGCCCCGCGAAATCCTGGTCACCAGCGCCCTGCCCTATGCGAATGGCCGCATCCATCTGGGTCATATCGTCGAGCATGTGCAGAGCGACATCTGGGTCCGTGCGATGCGCATGGCCGGGCATACGGTGCATTACGTTTGCGCGGACGACGCGCACGGCACTTCGATCATGTTGCGCGCCGAGCGCGAGGGCATCACGCCCGAAGCGCTGATCGAACAGGTCTGGCAGGAGCACACCGCCGACCTGCGCGATTTCGGCGTCGCCTACGACCATTATTCCAGCACCCACACCGATACCAACCGCGAGCTGACCTACACGATCTGGCGCGCGCTGGAAGCGAACGGGCACGTCGAGTCGAAACCGGTCAGGCAGTTGTTCGATCCTGAGCGACAGATGTTCCTGCCCGACCGCTTCATCAAGGGCGAATGCCCGGTCTGTCATTCGAAGGACCAGTACGGCGATGCCTGCGAAGTCTGCGGCAGCACCTACAACCCCATCGACCTCATCGAACCGTATTCGGTGATTTCCGGCGCCAAGCCGGTCGAAAAGGAATCGCTGCACTTCTTCGTGAAGCTGGCTGATTTCGAGGCGCTGCTGAAAGACTGGCTGGAAGCGCGTCGCGCGGCCGGCGGCCTGCAATCGGAAGTCGTCAACAAACTGAAGGAATGGTTCACCGACGGCCTGCGCAGTTGGGATGTGTCGCGCGACGCCCCCTACTTCGGCTTCGAGATTCCCGGGCAGCCCGGCAAGTATTTCTACGTGTGGGTGGATGCGCCGGTGGGTTACCTGGCGGCATTCAAGGAACTGTGCGAAGGCGGGAAAAAACAGGGCCTCGCGCCCGCCGACTTCGACCGCTTCATCCGCCCCGGCACGGACACGGAAATGGTGCACTTCATCGGCAAGGACATCATTTATTTCCACACGTTGTTCTGGCCGGCGATGCTGCA
>DASTIS010000256.1:0-7572 GCA_035717365.1 Rhodanobacteraceae bacterium | reverse complement strand
CGTTTCGACATCGAACGTGAGGAAGACCTGATCGAGGAAGTCGCGCGCATCCACGGTTACGACGCGATCCCGCCGACCCTGCCCGCCGGCGCGCCGCCTGCGCCGCACGACGACGAGGCGGCGCTCCCCGTTTCCGCATTGCGTGCCGGACTTGCTGCGCGCGGATACCTTGAAGCGATCTGCTACGCCTTTGTCGATCCACGCTGGCTTTCCGATTGGCACCTCGATGCGCGTGCCGTGCCGCTCGCCAATCCGTTGTCGGCGGACCTGGCGCTGATGCGGACCTCGCTGTTGCCGGGGTTGGTGGAGGCGCTCCGGCGCAACCGCAATCGGCAGCAGGCGCGGGTGCGGTTGTTCGAGGCCGGGGTGGTGTTTGAACGGCGGGACTCGGGATCCGGGGCCGGGGACCTGGGAGAAGCAAAAACAAAGGCCGAAGCGGCCGCAGGCGATGCGGCACCGGTGGAGACGGCGTTGCTGGCGGCGGTCGCTTGCGGCAGCGCGCACGCCGAACAGTGGGGGCAGCCAAAACGCGCGCTCGACTTTTTCGACATCAAGGGTGATCTGCAATCGGTGCTCGCGATGTCCGGCTCGCCACAGGCGTGGTCGTTCGATGCCCATGATCTGCCTGGCTGGCTGCATCCCGGGCGCGGCGCGCGGGTGTTGCGCGATGGCGAGGTGGTCGGCGCGGTCGGCGCCCTGCACCCGTCGTTGCAGCAGCAACTCGACCTGCCCGAGGTCCATGTATTCGAAGTCCGGTCCGATGCCTTGCGGCAACGCGCCATTCCGATTGCCAGGGGATTGCCGCGCTTCCCGTCGGTTCGCCGCGACATCGCGATCGAGGTGGACGAAGCAGTGGAATGGGGAAAAGTCGCCGAGGCGATCCGAGCAGGATTGCCGACAATGCTGCACGAACTGGTGCTTTTCGACTGTTTTCGCGGCCCGGGCTTGAGTCAGGGTCGAAAGAGTCTTGCTATAGGCTTGATTTTGCAGGATAGTTCGCGCACGCTTACAGATCAGGACGCCGACCGTTGCGTAGCCGATGTGGTGGCGCGGCTGGAAGGCGATTTAGGGGCCAATTTGCGAGGTTGAAATGACGCTGACCAAGGCTGAAATGGCCGAGCGCCTGTTTCTTGACGTAGGGCTCAACAAGCGTGAGGCCAGGGAATGCGTGGACGCCTTGTTCGAGGTGTTGCGCGAGGCACTCGAGCGGGGGGAGCAGGTCAAATTGTCGGGGTTCGGCAACTTCGACCTGCGCAACAAGAATCAGCGCCCGGGACGCAATCCCAAGACCGGCGAGGAGATTCCCATTTCCGCGCGCCGTGTCGTGACGTTTCGTCCGGGACAGAAGCTGAAGCAGAGGGTCGAGAACCATGCTGGATCAGGGCAACAATAACGAACTTCCCGCGATCCCCGCCAAACGGTATTTCACGATTGGCGAGGTCAGCGAGCTGTGTGCGGTCAAGCCGCACGTGCTGCGCTATTGGGAGCAGGAGTTTCCGGCGCTGAACCCGGTCAAGCGGCGCGGCAACCGCCGCTACTACCAGCGCCATGACGTGCTGATGATCCGCCAGATCCGCGCGCTGCTGTACGACCAGGGTTTCACCATCACCGGAGCCCGCGCGCGGCTGGAAGGCCAGCAGGGCAAGATGGAAGCCAGCCTCTCGCACCAGATCGCGCACCAGATGCGGCTGGAACTCGAACAGTTGCTGCAGTTGCTGCGCGACCCGTCGCGCAGGAATCTTTAACGCGATCGTCCCTGATCGCGGCCTCGCCGTGGCGTAAAACTGCTGTCGCGATCGAGGGAGCAGGAGACCGGACCGGCCGGCCCTCCGGCCCGACTTTGCACCGCAGCAGCCTCGATCGTCGTCGTGCGGTTGCGTTCCGCGTTCCGCTATCATGGGGATTCGGTCGGGGCGTAGCGCAGCCTGGTAGCGCATCTGCCTGGGGGGCAGGGGGTCGTGGGTTCGAATCCCGCCGCCCCGACCAATAACAAGAACGGGCCCTTGCGGCCCGTTTTGGTTATTGAACATGGTGAGGACGAGAACTGGCGCCTTCGCAAGAAGGCGCCGTTCGACTGCGAAGCCAGGGACGGCGAAGCGAACATCGCGAAGCGATGGCCCGAAGGGCGAGCGCCGGGAAGGCGCGAGTCATCCCGCCGCCCCGACCATGTTTTTGCGATCGTCCCTGATCGCTGCGTTTTTCACCATCTTGCGAGAGGCTGATTGTCTCGGTCCGCATGTATCAGAACGGCCTTCCATGGCCTGATTTTTCACAAAAGCTCGCTTCGGCGGGCTTTTTTTGTTTGCGACAACGGCTGCGTGATGCGTTGCCCGTCTCCCGATGCCCGGACCAATACAGGATTCGCAGGTTGGGTTGAGCGTATGCGAAGCCCAACACCGGCAATCATGTTGGGCTTCCCCGGAGAAGGCCCCGGGTCAACCCAACGTGCAGACTTTCCGCGGAAGCTTCTGCTCGTCATTCCAGCGCAGGCCGGAATCCAGTGTCTTCGTTGTAGTTTTTCGACCGCAAGTTGGCGACTGCTTGCAGGGAATCGTCCACCCTGGCCCTGGTTTCCCATCTCGTTCTCGCATAGTGTTGGATGCTTGTGCAACCATCCGGGCTGACCGCTTGCGGAGCGAAAACATGTTCGAACATGCACGCGCGCCTGCCCTGGGCCTGGCCGTGGCTTTCCTGCTGTTGTGCGGCATGCCGGGTCCGGTGTTCGCGCAGGCGCCGCCGGAACGCCTGCCCTCGGGGTCGCTCGGGAACCTGATCTGGCCGCGCGATGGCCGTCGCATCGCGCATTTTTCGAGCCACGACCGTACCGGCGGCAATGCCGATTTCGTCGTCATCGCGCCGGGCAAGACGTATACCCTGGTCGATTACAAGGGAGCGGGCGTGGTCCGGCGCTGGTGGCTGACGATCGCCCCGCGCAACAACGTCGAGATCCAGCGCGGGCTCATCGTGCGCTGTTACTGGGACGGCGAAAGGGAACCGTCGGTCGAAGTGCCCGTTTCCGACTTCTTCGGGATGGGCTTTGGGCTCTGGAAGCAATACATCTCGCTGCCGCTCAGCATGACCAGCGGCGGCTACAACAGCTACTGGCCCATGCCCTTCCGGAAAAGCGCGCGGATCGTCGTCGAGAACACCTCCGACGTCCCCGTGAAGCGGTTCTATTACAACATCGACGTCGACACGCGCGGCCGGATGCCCGATGACGTCCTCTACTTTCACGCGCAGTTTCGCCGCACCGTCACGAAACGCGGCGTACCGGTGACGATCCTGGAGACAACCGGGCGCGGTCATTACGTTGGCACGCTGCTCTCCATGCAGCCGCTGCATGGCCATGCCCTGGGCTACCTCGAAGGGGACGCACGGATCACGGTCGACGGAGAGGACGTGCCGAGCATCATCGGTACCGGGACCGAAGATTACTTCGCGTCCGGATGGTATTTCGACACCGGCGAGTACAGCGCTCCGTACCACGGCGTCACCATCAAGAACAAGGAAAATGGGCGCATCAATGCCTACCGCTGGCACATCGAGGACCCGATCCCCTTCCACAAGAGCTTCCGCTTCGTGATCGAGCACGGTGGCACGAACGACATGCCCGGCGTCGTGTATTCGTCCGTCGCCTATTGGTACCAGACGCACCCGCACCCGCCGTTTCCGCCGTTGCCGGCCAACCTGCTGCCGCTCCGCCGCGGCACCGCCACCGCCGAACAGAAATAAGGGTGCCAGCCAGCAACTTGGGCTGGGCGCATGCGAACCCCGACATCGGGATTTCATGTTGGGCTTCCCCGGAGGAAGCCCCGGGTCAGCCCAACCTGCTTCTGACAGATTCTTTACGCGTTTCCCGATTCCCGGATCAGTACAGCAACCGTGTGCGGATCGTCCCGGGGATCTCCGAGAGCTGTCCCCGCAAGGCCGCTGATTGCGCTTCGGATGCCGAGACATCGATCACGACGTAGCCGAGATCGCCCGAGGTCTGGAGGTGCTGGGCATTGACGTTGATGCCGCCTTGGGAGAACACGTCGTTGATGCGCGACAACACGCCCGGGACGTTGTGGTGGATGTGCAGCAGGCGACTGCTGCCGGCGTGTTCGGGCAGGCTGACTTCCGGGAAGTTCACCGCCGACAAGGTCGAACCGTTGTCGCTGTAGCGCACCAGCTTGGTCGCGACCTCGGTGCCGATGTTGAGTTGCGCCTCCTGGGTGCTGCCGCCCACGTGCGGGGTCAGCAAGGCGTTGTCGAACTCGCGCAACGGCGACTCGAAGGCGTCCTGGCGGCTCTTCGGTTCCGTCGGGAATACGTCCACCGCCGCGCCGGCAAGCCGTTCGTCCCGCAGCGCCGCGGCCAGCGCGTCGATATCGACCACGTTCCCGCGCGAGGCATTGATCAGCATCGCGCCACGACGCATCCGCGCGAGCTGTCGCGCTCCGATCATGCCGGCGGTGTCGGGTGTCTGGGGAACGTGCAGGGTCACGATGTCCGCGCGTCCCAGCAGATCATCCAGATCGTGCGAGGGCGCCGCATTGCCGAGCGCGAGTTTGGGTTCGATGTCGTGGTACAGCACGTGCATCCCGAGCGATTCGGCCAGCACGCCGACCTGGGTCCCGATGTGGCCGTAGCCGACGATGCCCAGGGTCTTTCCGCGAACCTCGAAGCTGCCCTCCGCCGACTTGGCCCAGCCGCCGCGGTGGCACTCGGCGTTGCGTTCCGGCACCCGCCGCATCAGCAGGATGGCCTCGGCGATCACCAGCTCGGCCACGCTGCGGGTGTTTGAATACGGCGCGTTGAAAACCGGCACGCCGCGCTCCCGCGCGTCTCGAAGGTTGACCTGGTTGGTGCCGATGCAGAAGCAGCCGACCGCGAGCAGGCGGCGCGCGCGCGCGATGGCTTCACTGTCCAGTTGCGTACGCGAGCGCAGGCCGATGATGCGGGCGTCGGCGATGGCGTCCAGCAACTGTTCGCGTGGCAACGCCTTGTCGTGGCGCTCGACCAGCGAGTAACCGGCCGCCCGGAACACGTCGATGGCACTCTCGTGGATGCCTTCCAGCAGCACGACCTTGATGTCCTTCCTGGGAAACGATGTCTTCATGTGGCGCGTGTCGGTGTCCGTAGGGATGGAGTGCTAGGCTAACGGGGTTCTTCCCGCAGATGAAATGCCACGCATGGACATGCATGAAAACCGCCGCAGCCTGTACCCCGAAATCGAGCCTTTCGACAACGGCATGTTGCCGGTATCCGACCTGCACACGTTGTACTTCGAGCAGTGCGGCAATCCGCACGGCAAGCCCGTGGTGTTCCTGCATGGCGGGCCGGGCGCAGGCTGCAACGCCAAGTGCCGAAGGTTCTTCGACCCCCGGGTCTACCGGATCGTGCTGTTCGACCAGCGCGGTTGCGGGCGCTCGACGCCGCACGCGGAGCTGCGCGAGAACACGACGTGGGACCTGGTCGCCGACATCGAGCGCCTGCGCGAGCATCTGCGCATCGAGCGCTGGCAGGTATTCGGTGGCTCGTGGGGTTCGACGCTGGCGCTCACGTACGCGGAAACCCATCCCGGGCGCGTCACGGAACTGGTGCTGCGAGGCATTTTCATGCTGCGGCGTGCGGAGCTGGAGTGGTTCTACCAGAAGGGCTGCGACATGCTTTACCCGGACGCCTGGGAAAAATATCTTGCGGCGATTCCGGAAGCCGAGCACGGCGACCTGATCGGCGCCTACCACAAGCGGCTCACTTCGGATGATCCTGCAGTGCGCCTCGCGGCAGCACGCGCATGGTCGGTCTGGGAGGCATCGACGAGTTTCCTGCTGCAGAACGAGGCCTATGTCGCCGCCAGTGCGGGTGACGAGTTCGCGCTGGCCTTCGCCGGGATCGAAAACCACTATTTCGTCAATCGCGGGTTTTTCGAACACGACGACCAGTTGCTGCGCAACGCGAATCGGTTGCGCGACATTCCCGCGGTGATCGTGCAGGGTCGCCACGATGTGGTCTGCCCGATGCGCAGCGCCTGGGACCTGCATCGCGCGTGGCCGCAGGCGGACCTGCGCATCGTGCCGGACGCGGGGCATTCGGCCTTCGAGCCCGGCAACGCGCACGAGTTGATTCTGGCGACCGACCGCTTTGGCGGACACGGACGTTGAACGGCGTCTCCCGCACCCGGTTTACTTTGCCGGTTTGCGGAACGGCAGCATGAAGTGGTCGGTGTGGCCGGGTGCGCGTGCTGCCGGCGTCACGCCGTCGGCCACAACCACATGAAAGTCAAACCGGTGATCAGCGCGTAGATGATCCCGTCCACGATGTACTTGCAAGCGGCCGTCCACGGGAATACCCGCCAGATTCCATCGGTCAGGCACCCGAATGCATGCCCCATCAGCGCGGCCAACGCGACGGTATGGAAGACCACGTGACGATCCGTATCGGGCGGCAAGACGATCGCGATGAGCGCGCAAAACAGCGACACCAGCAGGCAGAACACCAGCCACTGGAACAGCGATGCGCCCATGTTCATGGAGCCCGGGCGGCGCAGGTACACCATGCCAACCGGGCCCTGTGCGAGCTTCTCCTGCATCGCCGGGTCCTTCATCGCCTCCGGCGTGCAGTGCGGCAATGCGTATTGGCCCGGCACCGCCGGATTGCCATTGCGGATCGCGGTGCGCACCTCGTCTTCGTTGGAAAACCTGCGATAGTCGGGGGCGTGCCAGAACTTCAGCAACATGTTGATCAGCGCGCTGGCAATGAACACGAACACGGCGGAAAGCACGATCGGCAACCACAGCAATGCGAGTGTCATGACGGTTCTCCTGGTGGGGACTGCGGGACAACGCGGATTCAATCGTCTTCGGGTTTGGGCCTGTACGCCTCGGTCAGTTGTTTCTGGACCTGTGCCGGCACCGGGTCGTAGTGCGAGAGTTCCATCGCGAAGCGGCCTTCGCCGCCGGTGAGCGCGCGCAGTTCGGTCTGGTAGTCGACCACCTCCGCCAGCGGCGCCTGGGCCTTGACCACCAGCACGCCGCCACGCAGCACGTCGGTGCCGTTGATGCGTGCGCGTTTCGACGCCAGCCCACCGGTGACATCGCCCATGTACTGCTCTGGCACGTTGACGTCCATGTTGACGATGGGCTCGAGCACGATCGGGCTGGCCCTGGTGACCGCGTCGAGGAATGCCTTGCGGCCGGCGGACACGAACGCGACTTCCTTGGAATCGACCGGATGGTACTTGCCGTCGTACACCACCACCCGGACGTCCTGCATCGGGTAGCCCGCGATCGCACCGTGTTCGAGCACCTGGCGCACACCCTTCTCGATGGCGGGGATGAACTGGTTCGGAATCACGCCGCCCTTGCTTTCGTCGCGGAACTCGAAGCCCTCGCCGCGTGCCAGCGGCTCGACGCGCAGGTACACCTCGCCGAACTGGCCGGCGCCACCGGTCTGTTTCTTGTGGCGGTGATGGCCTTCGGCCTTGCCACTGATGGTTTCGCGGTAGGCGATGCGCGGCGGGTGGGTGATCACCTCGGCCCCGTACTTGTCCTTCATCCTGGCAAGGGTGAGTTTGAGGTGCAGGTCGGA
>DASTIS010000255.1:0-5404 GCA_035717365.1 Rhodanobacteraceae bacterium | reverse complement strand
ATTGGCCTTTTTCTGTTGGTCGAACTTGAACTTGCCGAAATCCATGATCCGGCACACGGGAGGCTCGGCGGTCGGCTGGATCTCGACCAGATCCAGGCCCGCTTCCTCGGCCAACGCCAATGCCTCGTCACGCTCGAGGATTCCGACCTGTTCCCCATCGGCGCCGATCACCCGCACCTGCGGGACACGGATCTCCTGGTTGCGCCGGTTCTTCTTGTTTTCGGTTGCGATACCGTCTTCTCCTGCTCAAGTTCGCCAGCAATGCCTGGCGTGCATCCGTCAGCGCGGGCCGGACTCGGCATCCAGCCGCTCGATGAAGTCCGGCAGCGACATGCTGCCCAGATCTTCCCCGGAACGCGCACGCACGGAAACGGTGCCCCTCTCCTTCTCGCGGTCGCCGACCACGAGCAGCCAAGGCACCTTCTGCAACGTATGCTCGCGGATTTTATAGCCGATTTTCTCGTTGCGCAAATCGGCTTCGACCCGAAAGCCGGCTCCGTTCAGGCTTTTCACGACCCCGGCCGTATAGTCGGCCTGGGCGTCGGTGATGTTCAGGGCCACGGCCTGGACCGGCGCCAGCCAGGTCGGGAAGTTGCCTGCGTGGTGCTCGATCAGGATCCCCAGGAACCGTTCCATCGAGCCGACGATGGCCCGGTGCAGCATCACCGGCACGTGGCGCTGGGAGTCCTCGCCCACGTATTCGGCGCCGAGGCGCCCCGGCATCGAGAAATCCACCTGCATGGTGCCGAGCTGCCAGTCGCGGCCGATCGCGTCGCGCAGGTGGTATTCGATCTTGGGGCCATAGAACGCGCCCTCGCCGGGCAGCTCCCGCCATTTCGCGCCGGCCTTGCGCAGGGCCTCGCGCAGGGCGTTCTCGGCCTTGTCCCAGATCGCGTCGTCGCCGATCCGCTCGTCGGACCCGGGGCGCAGCGCCAGCATCAGTTCGACGTCCCTGAAACCGAAATCCGCGTAGACCTTCAACGCCTGCCGATGGAAGTCCACCACTTCCTGCTCGATCTGGTCCTCGGTGCAGAAGACATGGCCGTCGTCCTGGATGAAGTTGCGCACGCGCAGCAGGCCGTGCAGGGCCCCGGACGGCTCGTTGCGGGTGCAGGAGCCGAACTCGCCGTAGCGGATCGGCAGATCGCGGTAACTGTGCAAGCCGTGGTTGTAGATCAGCACGTGGCCCGGGCAATTCATCGGCTTCACCGCGTAGGTGCGTTTCTCCGACTCGGTGAAGAACATGTTGTCCTTGTAGTTGTCCCAGTGGCCGGATTTCTCCCACAGCGACACGTCCAGGATCGACGGGCAGCGCACCTCCTCGTACCCCGTGTCTCGATAGACCCGGCGCAGGTATTGCTCGACCTGCTGCCACAGCGTCCAGCCCCTGGCATGCCAGAACGCCATGCCCGGCGCTTCTTCCTGCATGTGGAACAGGTCGAGCTGCTTGCCGAGCTTGCGGTGGTCGCGCTTTTCGGCTTCCTCGACGCGGGTCAGGTAAGCCTTGAGGTCCTTGTCGTTCAGCCACGCGGTGCCGTAGATCCGGCTGAGCATGGCGTTGTCCGAATCGCCGCGCCAATACGCGCCTGCGGTCTTCATCAGCTTGAAGGACTTCAGGCGCCCGGTATCGGGCACGTGCGGGCCGCGGCAGAGGTCGGTGAATTCGCCCTGCGAATACAGCGACAGTTCCTCGTTGGCGGGAATCGATTCGATGATCTCGGCCTTGTAGTCCTCGCCCATGCCGCGGAAGAATTTCACAGCGTCGTCGCGCGACTTCACGCTGCGCGAGAGCGGCAGGGATTCCTTCGCGATCTTGTGCATCTCGGCTTCGATCGCGGGCAGGTCCTCGGGCCTGAACGGCTCGCCCTTGGGTGCGAAGTCGTAATAGAAGCCATCCTCGATCACCGGGCCGATCGTCACCTGGGTGCCGGGATACAGCCGCTGCACCGCCTGCGCCAGCAAGTGCGCCGTCGAGTGGCGGATGACTTCCAGCGCCTCGGGCGATTTCTCGGTGACGATTTCGACCTTCGCATCGCGGTCGACCGTGCGCGAAAGATCCACCAGCTGGCCGTCCACCTTGCCGGCGAGCGCGGCCTTGGCGAGGCCGGGGCCGATCGAGGCGGCCACGTCGCGCACGCTTGGCGGCGCGTCAAAGGATTTGGTGCTGTGGTCGGGAAGCGTGATCGTGATCATGGACGAAAGGCCGGGAGACGGGAAGCGGGACCGGGGGACCGAGGCCGGGGATCGGGGACCGGAAAGCGTAACAACCTCGTCGTCATTCCGGGGTCGCCGCAGCTTCATCGCGACGGAACCCGGAACCCAGCGACTTAGAGAGCAATTGCAAAGGCACTCGGTCCCGGATCGCTGCTTCGCAGCGTCCGGAATGACGATTCACAAGATTCCCGGCATCCGGAATGACAGGCATAAAAAAGGACGCGCGAGGCGTCCTTGCAGGCCGCGCGCACGGATCGGATCAAAAGTTAGTAGTTCCCATGTCGCACACTCGACCGGCGTTTCCGCGGGCCACCTGTCCACTCAGTCAACGCATCGACAAAGCTAACCCGCGCCCCGCCTCCAGTCAACGCCAACCCGCCACATTTGAGCGGCTGCCGCATCCCGGATACACTGCGCGACCCGGCACGTACCGCCGTCGGGACGCGCCTCGCGTGGCGTTGCATTGGGCAGTTAGCTCAGCGGTAGAGCACCGCCTTGACATGGCGGTGGTCGCAGGTTCGATCCCTGCACTGCCCACCAGATTCGACGATCCACGATGAAGGCTGCGATGGCGTCGCGGCCTTTTTCGTCCTGCGGTCGTCCCGCAAGCGATGCAGTTCGAGCACCCGCCCCTCCCTGCGCTTGCCGGTCATTTGTCCTGTGGGGTGGGAGCCACATCGAATATTCCGCCCGCGGGCGGAACACCGATCGCATATATCGCCGCCACCACCGTCACCGGAACGGGAATCAGGAGGCTCCAGTAACCGATGGTGACGACGCCGACGGCGGCGAGCGCGCCGCCGATCCCGAAGGCGAGCAGTGTCGGCCACAGGATTTGGAGTTGCGCGCGCGATCTCTCACGCAGTGCGGAATCGCGACGGCGCAAGGCACGAAGCCAACGCACGACGTAAATGATGATGTTGGTGGCGTTGCCCGTCATGACCGTGGAAGGCTTCGGCAACGCACCGGCAATGGTGTTCTGCGCCGCCATGGCGATCACTCCCAGGCCTCCGACAATGATCACGGGCAGGCCGTCGGGGGTGGAGTGCGTGGGATCCAGCTCCAGGGCCGCGACAAAGAAGGCCACGATCAGGACCGCTTCCAGCGCGATCATGATGGCAAGGATCCGCTCTCGCATCAGCCCCCTGGCGGCATCGATGAACAGCGTGAACACGATGACCGTGCAGGCGAATATGGGCAGCATCAGGAAGGCCGCGAGCGCGCCGGCGCCTCCGCGGTGCACGATGTCGGCAATCGCAATCACGGTGTTGCCGGTGATGTGCGCGGTAAAAAGCTCGAACAGCAGAATGAAGCCCGCGGTGTCCACGAACCCGGCGACCAGGGTCAGCAGCACCAGGATATGGAATTTCCGGCGCGCCGAATCGAGATTGGCAAAGAAGTAATTCAGGCCCGCCGGTCCGCATTCGGCACGTCGCGGCATTGTAGACGGCGGGTTGACCTCCCACAAATGAACGAGCTTGCCTGCAGGCAGGAGCACAGCGCGGCCCGTACGCGGCGCGCGGCCCGCCCGGACGCGGATTGGTGGGATCGCGCGGCGCCCGTGCGCATCAATGTTTTCCGGCACCATTCCGCGCATGACGTGCCGGCGATATCCTGACCTGCGTCCAGGCAGGCGCGTGCCGTCGGGTCCATACTCGCTGTCGTCCGGGAACGAAGAGAACCGAAATGGACACCACGCTCCCCAGCAAACTGCTTGCCGTGCAACACCATCACATCGACCAGGGGGTCCAGGGCGTGGTCGACGGCACGGGCACGCCCGAAGCACTGGCGACGGCGCTGCAGCTCCTTCGCGAACATCTATACGTGGAAGAGCAAGTGCTGTTCCCGTTGCTGGTCGAAATGGGCCTCACGATGCCGGTGTTCGTCATGAAGCGCGAGCACGGCGAGATGTGGCCACTGATCCGGAAACTCGAGACCGCGTGCGCAACCGGTGCCGACGCCACCGGCCTGCGTGAGGATGCGTGGACGCTTCTGCAGCAACTCAAGATCCACAACACCAAGGAAGAGCAGATCGTTTACGCGGCGGCGGACGAGTGCGAACCCGCGCACCCGGATGCGCCGTTGCTCCGTGACATGGCAGCCGCGCGCATGCCCGAAGACTGGGTTTGCTCGATGGCGCCGCGCTGACGCCGCGGCGGTCGCGGGCGGCTGGCGACGGTGGACCAGGCCCGCCAACTTGAGAGCGGGTCAACCCGGTAATCCGGAAGGCTCGCTTTGCGGCGAGCCCGCAGCAGCGTCCGGTTCGCGTACCCGCAGCACGCACAGACCCGCGACGACGAGGCTGGCGCCGCCGAGTACGAGTGCGTACAACGGCTGATCGTGGAAGAACCATTTCAGCAGCACGCCGAGTACGCTCGCAGCCAGGAGTTGCGGGATCACGATGAAGAAATTGAAGATGCCCATATACACGCCCATCTTCGCGGCCGGCAGGTTGTCCGACAGCAGTGCATAGGGCAGCGACAGGATCGATGCCCAGGCGAAACCGACACCCAGCATCGACAGCAGCAACCAGCGCGGGTCGTGGATCCATGCGAACGAGATCAACCCCGCGCCGCCCAGGCAAACGTTGATCAGGTGGCTCAAACGCAAGCCCCACGCGCGCGCCATCCACGGAATGATGATCGCGGCCAGCGCGGCGAAACCGTTGTAGGCCGCGAACAGCACGCCGACCCAGTTGGCGCCCGCGTTGTACGCCGACGAGTGCGGGTCGGTGGCGCCGAACTGCACCGCCGTCACCACCGGCGTGGCGTAAATCCACATCGCGAACAGCGCGAACCAAGAGAAAAATTGTACCCAGGCCAGCCGGCGCATCGCCTCGGGCATCGTGTACAGGTCACCCATGATCTGGCGCAGCATGCCGCCGCCCTGCGAGCGCGCCAGCCACACGAACAGCAATCCGGTGGCGATCAGCATGCCGGCCAGCAGATACAGATCGCGTGCCAGCGAGAAGTGCAGGATCAGTGCCAGCAGCAGCACGCCGAGCAGGCCCAGTACGGCGCCGAGACGCCAGGCTTTGTTCACGCCACCCATCGACACCGCTGCCGCACTGTCGTCGAACGCCAGCAATGTTTCGGGCGGATATTCGCGGGTCGTGCAGATGGTCCACAGCACCGACCCCAACAACACCGCGCCGCCGGCATAAAACGCGTACTTCACGGTGTCGGGAATC
>DASTIS010000254.1:0-17768 GCA_035717365.1 Rhodanobacteraceae bacterium | reverse complement strand
AGCGCCGGTCCGTCGATTCCCGTGCAGATGCTCGGGCTGTCCGGCGTGCCGGAGGCCGGCGATGAATTCGTGGTGATCGCCGACGAGCGGCTGGCGAAGAACGTGGTGTCCGAGCGCGAGGCCCGGCGCCGCGAGAAGCGCCTGGTCACGCGCAGCAACACCCTCGAAGACGTGATGGCGATGATGGGCAAGGGCGAGGGCCAGCAGACCCTCAACATCCTGATCAAGGCCGACGTGCAGGGTTCGGCCGAAGCGCTGCGCGAATCGCTGACCGCAATCAGCAACGAGCTGGTCAGGGTCAACGTGATTTCGTCCGGCGTCGGCGGCATCACCGAATCCGACGCGACCCTCGCCGCGGCATCCAAGGCGTTGCTGATCGGCTTCAACGTGCGCGCCGATGCTTCGGCCCGCAAGGTGATCGAATCCAGCGGCGTGGATCTGCGCTACTTCTCGATCATTTACGATGTGATCGACCAGGTGAAGCAGGCGGCCAGCGGCCTGATGGGCACCGAGGTGCGCGAGGAAATCATCGGCGTGGCCGAGGTGCGCGACGTGTTCCGCAGTTCCAAGTTCGGTGCCGTCGCAGGCTGCATGGTCATCGAAGGCACCGTGAAGCGGAACAAGCCGATCCGGGTGCTGCGCGACGACGTGGTGATCTTCGAGGGCGAGCTGGAATCGCTGCGTCACTTCAAGGAGAACGTTGACGAAGTGCGCAACGGCAGCGAGTGCGGCATCGGCGTCAAGCAGTACAACGACGTCAAACCGGGCGATCGCATCGAGTGTTTCGAACGCATCGAGGTGGCGCGCACACTGTAGGAGCGCGCCTGCGCGCGACCGAAGAAAAAGACGGCCCTTCGCGCCGGTCGCCGGCAGGCCGGCTCCTACTCTGCAATCCTGTAACTGTTATGCCTACCCGTTCCTTCCACCGCACCGATCGCGTCAATGCCGAACTTCGCCGCGAGGTCGGCACGCTGGTGCACGCCGCGGTGCGTGATCACGGGTTGCCGCAAGCCAGCGTGGTGGATGTCGACGTCAGCCGCGAGCTGGATGTTGCGACGGTGTGGGTCACCGCGTTGCAGCCCGAGCGTTCCGCCGAAGTCGTGAAGGCGCTCAAGGCGCTGGCGAAGGAATTCCGCCACGATCTCGCGCACAGCATGCGCATGCGCCGCGTCCCGGAACTACGTTTCAAGTACGACGACTCTGTCGACAAGGGTGAGCGGATCGAGCAACTGCTGCGCGAAGACCGGGACTCGGAAGAGCAATAGCCTGGCCGTCATCCCGGCGCAGGCTGGCTCCATTGCGCTCGTCCAATCCTCGGACATTCATGCAGCGTGTGCTCACTGACGTCCATTGGCCTGTCGCACAATTTCGCAACATTACGCATGCCACCATCCGCATCGCCAGGTTCGAACTTCGGGTCCCCGGTCCCGGGTCCCCGGTCCCGCGCTGTCACGGGCATCCTTCTCCTCGACAAGCCGCAAGGCATTTCAAGCAACCGCGCGCTGCAGTGGGCCAAGCGTCTGTTCGGCGCGAGCAAGGCCGGGCACACCGGCAGTCTCGACCCGTTGGCGACCGGGTTGCTCCCGATCTGCTTCGGCGAAGCGACCAAGATCGCCGGTTCTCTGCTCGGTTCGCGCAAGGCGTATGCCGCCGAATGCAGGCTGGGCATCGCCACCGACACCTGCGACAGCGAAGGCACGGTTTTGGTCGAGCGCCCGGTTCCTGCGTTGGATGAACGAACGATCCGGCGCGCACTCGCAACGTTCACGGGCCGCATCACCCAGGTCCCGCCCGTGTATTCGGCGCTGAAGCAGGGCGGGGTGCCGCTGTACAAGCGCGCCCGCCGCGGCGAAAACGTCGTGGCGCCGCCGCGTGACGTCGACGTGTTCCGGTTCGATCTCGTCGAACGCGTCGGCGGCACGCTGCGCCTGGACGTGGAATGCGGCTCCGGGACCTACGTGCGCAGTCTGGTGCGCGACCTCGGGGAATCGCTCGGCTGCGGCGCGCACCTGACGGCCTTGCGCCGTCTCTGGGTGGAACCGTTCCGCGATCCGCGCATGTTCACGCTGGATGAACTCGCGCGCTCGCGCGAGGACGCCCCATCGCGCCTGCACGAATTGCTCCTGCCCATCGAGGCCGGCCTTGCCGATTGGCCGGTGCTGCAACTCGACGAACGCGGCGCCGACGACGTCGCCCACGGCCGCGCGTTGCGGGTCGCCACCGCGCCGGGACGTTATCGCGCGAACGCGCCAACGGGCCACCTGCTTGCGATCGGCGAAGTCGACGCGTCGGGCATCTTCAAGGTGCTGCGCGGCTTTTCAGGTAGCCGGTGATGTGCGCAGGTTGGGTTGAGCCGGGCCTCATCCGGCGAAGCCCAACGCGTGCAGGTACCTGTTGGGCTTCCCCCGGACCAAGTCCGGGCTCAACCCAACCTGCGACCCTTGGAAGGGCTGAGAGGGACGGGCTTTCGCATTCCATCATCCCCCGGCGCTGCGCGCCGACCCCCCTCCTTCTCCTTCGGAAGGGGGTGAATCCGAAGTTCACAGCAGCCGCATCAATTCCGGCCAGATCGGCAGCTGGCGCACGCGCACGGTGGTGCCCGCGAAGATCGCATTGGCAAGCGCAGGGCCGGCGGACGGAAAGCCGATGTCGAAGGCGCCGGCCGGGGGTTCCTGCGAAGGCACCAGGATAACCTGCACCGCGTGTGGCATCTGCGCCATTGTCGCCAGCGGGTAGCCCTTGAAACCGTGTTGCCTCACGCGGCCGTCCTTGACGATGATGCGCTGGCGCAGGGCGGTGGACAGGGCGTCGAGGGTCGCGCCGACCAGCGCCGCGCGCGCGCCGAGCGGGTTCACCACCCGTCCCAGGTCCGCGGCGCACACGGCGTTGTGAATCACCAGCCGGTTGCCCTGCATGGACACTTCCAGCGCGTGGGCGGCGTAACCCCCGAACGTGAAGTGACACGCCAACCCGAATCCGTGTCCGCGCGAGTGGGATTTGCTCCAGCCGATCGCGTCAGCCGCAAGTCGGAGTACCCACGCGAGCCGTCCGGTGTCGAGCACGGGACCGCCGTGGCCGCGGTACGACAGTTTGCGTGGTTCGCCCAGCAGGGCAAGCCGGAACTTGAGCGCGTCCTGCTTGAGGCCGTGCGCGATCTCGTCGATGAAACACTCGGTGACGAACGCATTGACCGCGTGCGAGCTGGCGCGATAGTTGCCGCGCGGGAGTGTCGAATCCAGCGCGTACCACGCGTATTGCAGGTTGTCGATCAACCCGGCGGGCAGATCGTCTGGGTGCATTTCGGAGAGCCACCAGCGTGGGCGCAGTTCGCGCCCCTGCAGGCGCGAGGTGCTGGCGATGCGGTGGTTCCAGCCGGTGGGTTTGCCGTGGCGGTCGGCGCACGCCCGCATCGCATGGATGGAGAATGGGCGGTACAGGTCGTGCGTGAACGCGCTGGCGCGTGTCCACATCAGCTTGATCGGCTTGCCCGCGGCCTTGGCCAGCATCACGGCCTCGGCAACATAATCGCTTTCGAGGAAACGTCCGAAGCCGCCGCCGGCACGCGGCAGCTTGACCTCGATCCTGTCGGGAGCGAGACCGGTGAGGCGGCGCACGGTTTCGTAGGTTGCGCGCGGATTCTGCACCGGCGCGATCAGCAGCGCGCTCTGGCTGTCCACTTTCACCAGCGCATTGGGGGGCTCCAGGTCGGCGTGCGCGACCGTGGCGATGCGGTATTCGGCATCGAAGCGATGACGCGCGTGCTTGAAGGTTTCCGCGAAGTCACCGTCGCTGCGTACGGCCTTTTCCGGCTCGCCCGTCAGGAGTTTTTCGGCGGCTTGCGCGAGCGCTGTATCGTCCTGCGCGGCCTGCGGACCGGGTTGCCACTGGATGTCCAGCTTCTCGATCGCCTGCAAGGCGGTCCAGGTGTCCTTTGCGAGCACCGCGACACCGGCGGTGAGCGGCTGGGTGCCCAGCGGGCGGGAGGGATCCGGTGTCGGGATCGTCATGATCTTCTCGACGCCTTTCAATTTAAGCGCCGCAGCGTCATCGAGGTGCGCGAGCCTTCCTCCGGGATACGGACACCGCGTCATGACGGCGACCAGCACCTCGCCGAACCATTCGTCGATGGCGTAGCGCTGCACCCCCGTGACGATATCGCGCGCGTCGACGTCGCCGGCATCCTGGCCGATCAGCAGGTACCGGGACGGGGATTTTGTGGCCGGCGGGTTGGTCGCGGCGGGCAGCTTCGCCGCCGGCCCCGCAAGCTCGCCATAGCCGAGTTGGCGGCCATCGGCGGCGATCACCACGCCCCGGACCGCGCGCAGGTTCGCGGACGTGGTGTTCCAGCGTTCGGCGGCCGCGCGTACCAACAGTTCCCGCGCCGCGGCGCCGACGGTTCGCAGATCGTTCCACGCGGACGGCACGCTGGTGCTTCCCGACGCCATCTGGTGGCCGAAGGTCCAGTGCGGTTCGCCGTCCACGGCGGTGACGCCGAGATCCAGCGGTTCCACGATTACCTTGTTCCAGTCGGCATCCAGTTCCTCGGCGAGGATGCGGGCCTCGGCCGTCCGGATGCCCTGTCCGACTTCCGGGTCGCGCGAGCCGATCACGGTGGTGCCGTCCGGCTCGATCCTCACGTACGGGTTCAACCGGATCAGGTTCTGGCCGAGCAGCCTGTCCGGGGTCCAGGCAAACGCAGGGAGGCCCACGATCAGTGCCCCGGTCGCGCCGCCGAACACCTTGATGAAGCGGCGACGGCTGGCATCGTGCGGGCGCCTCACCTGGATTTACCCTGCATGGTTTTTGCCGCACGCTTGATCGCGCGGCGGATGCGCGGGTAGCTGCCGCAGCGGCACAGGTTCCCGATGCCGTCGATGTCCTTGTCGGTGGGGTTCGGTTTTCGCGCGATGAGGTCCACGGCCGCCATGAGCTGGCCGGGCTGGCAGTAACCGCACAGGATCGCATCCTCGTCGATCCACGCCTGCTGGACCGGGTGCAGCGTACCGTCCGCACCGGCCAGCCCTTCGACGGTGGTGATGTCCTTGTCGGCGAGATCCTGCATCGCCAGCGTGCAGGCCCGTTTCAGCTTGCCATCCACCAGTACGCTGCACGCGCCGCAACTTTCATCGTCGCAGCCGTACTTGCAGCCGGTCAGGCGCAGCACGTCGCGGAGGTACCACAGCAACGGCAGGTCCGGATCGCCGGTGTGGCGGAAATGCTTGCCGTTGATCGTCACGTCGATACCGTTGCGAACCGGTTGCGGCGTGATCTGTGTCGGCGGGGCTTGGGGGGTTTGCTGCATCCGCCGATTGTATTAGCTACGTCAATGCGCCTGTTAACGCCATGCGCAGCGGGTCGTGCCTCACCCTTCGCATCGCTCAGGCCGACTTCGGCAGTCGGTCGGCGTCCTGCCGTATCCGTCGCATCGATGGGGCGAGGCTGCCGTGCGCAGCCAGAATCGCGATCCGGAGGGGTGCAGGGCGGATTCGACGCATGACCGATGGCACATGCCCGGCGACGCGTTGTGGCGGACGCTGCCCTTTCACTCGCAGGAGGGCGCGATGATGCGTCCGTGCATTCCGGTATTGCTGGTCATTGCGGTGTCGCTGTACGCGATCCGCCCGGCCCACGCGGAACAGGCATCGCCGCAGCTGCAGGACGAGCTGGTGTCGCTGACGCAACAGTTGATGGACGCGGTCGGCGAAGGCAAGTCCGAAGTCTGGAAGCACATTGTCGCCGATGATGCACTCATTGTCGATGAATTCGGGCGCAGACAGACCGCAAAGGAAATCATCGCGCGGCTGCGTCCGTTCCCACCGGGATTTTCCGGAAGCATCGAAATCCGTGACCCCCGCGCGAACGTGTACGGCGATACCGCGGTGCTGGTCTGCGAAGAATACGAGCGCGAATCCGTGTTCGGACAGCAGTTCACCGTTCGCTACATCGCCACCAATACGTTCACGCGACACGCTGGCGCATGGAAGCTGGTTGCGATGGAGGACGTGACCCTGCCGACGGCGCCGCCGAAACTTGCCGTGGCGGGCCTCGACCTGGCCGAATACGGGGGAACGTACCGTTATGCCCCGGGCCGCGCGTGGACCTTCGCCGTGCACGATGGCGCACTGTCATACATGACGCACCCAGGACGCCCGTCGATCGTGGCCAACCCGATTGCCCGGGACGTGTTCATGGAAGGTGAGGGCAGCGACGAGCGGAACCTGCTGATCTTCCAGCGCGACGCTTCGGGCCACGTCGTCGCGGTGATCGAACGGCGCAAGTTCAATGACCTGAAACTGACGCGGTGGGACGCGTCGGCCGGAAAATGATCGAGCCGGAGAGTCGACGGAAGCCTTTCGTCGTCCAGACAGAACGGTCGACGGATGAAGTCAGGAATATCTTCGCCCGGCAAGGACTGACCGCGCCGTTCTGGGCAGTGTTGTCGTAGAATCCCGCGCGAACTTCGAAGCATCCATCCGCCGGCACCTCTTCGGCGGCGTGTGTCCGTGCGATTGCGTTTTCCCGGTCTGCACGCAACACTTGCGCGCTACGGGGTGCGGCGCGTCCATCGATGCGATTGCCCCCTGATATTGCGCCCCATCGTCACGTTTGCGAGTTGCCCTTGAGCGTTCCAGTTTTCGAACCGTTGCCGTCCGATGCGCCATGGGTCGTGCTGAAATTCGGGGGTACCAGCGTGGCGACCGACGAAAGCTGGCGCACGATCCTGCGTCTCGCCTCCGCGCGGCGTGCCGAGGGCATGCGGGTGGTGGTGGTGGTGTCGGCGTTGTCCGGCGTCACGGATGCATTGCGTGCCCTGTGCGCGTGCCCGGCCACGGAACGCGAAGTTGCCCTGGCGGCGATGGCCGCGCGGCATCGGGATCTTGCCGGGCAGATGCATTTGGCGGATACCGAGCGGATGGAACGCTGGCTGGTGTCACTGGGCGCGTTGATTCCCGACGGGAAGGCGGGCGAGGGCAGGCTGCCGGCGTCGAATCATTCGTGGCAGGCGGCGGTGCAAGCGCACGGCGAACTGCTGTCGAGTGCGCTCGGCGCGGCCTTCATGACTGCGAACGGCTTGGCTACCGAGTGGCTCGATGCACGCGAGGCGTTGACGGCACGCGAGTTGCCGTTCCTCAACGCGCGTGCGCGCATGCTGTCGGCACAGGTGCAGGCCGACCCGGACCCCGCGTTCGCGGCGACGCTTGCCGCGCGCGGCGAGGTGTTCATCACCCAGGGCTTCATCGCGCGCGATGCCGCGGGGGAAACGGTGTTGCTCGGCCGCGGGGGATCCGACACCTCGGCGGCCTACCTGGGCGCCCTGCTGCGCGCCGCGCGCGTTGAAATCTGGACCGACGTGGCCGGCATGTTCACCGCCGATCCGCGCCAGGTGCCGGGTGCGCGCCTGCTGCAGCACCTGGATTACGAAGAGGCGCAGGAAATCGCCACGACCGGCGCCAAGGTGCTGCATCCGCGCTGCCTGTCACCGTGCCGGCGTGCGCGGGTACCGTTGTGGATCAAGGACACCCAGCATCCGGATCTCGTGGGAACCGTGATCGGCCCGCAGTTGGCGGAAGCCGTGCCCACCGTCAAGGCCATCAGTTCGCGGCGCGGCATCACGCTGGTGTCGATGGAGACTTCGGGGATGTGGCAGCAGGTGGGGTTCCTCGCGGACGTGTTCGCGCTGTTCAAGCAGCACGGCCTGTCGGTGGACCTGATCGGATCGGCCGAGACCAACGTCACCGTGTCGCTCGACCCGGCAGAGAACCTGCTCGACTCCGATGTGGTTGCCGCGCTCGCGGCGGATCTGGCGAAGGTCTGTCGTGTGAAGGTGATCGCGCCGTGCGCGGCGGTGACGCTGGTGGGCCGCGGCATGCGCTCGATGCTGCACCGGCTGTCCGGGGTGCTGGCCGAGTTCGGGCGCGAACGCGTACACCTGATTTCGCAGTCGTCCAACAACCTCAACCTGACCTTCGTGGTCGACGAGGGCATGCTGGACGGCCTGTCGCCGCGCCTGCACGAGTTGCTGATCCGCGCCGGCGCGCTGCGCACCGATGACGCGGGATTGTTCGGTCCGAGCTGGCGGGCGTTGTATGGGACCGGCGCGGTGCAAGCGCGCCAGCCCTGGTGGCACGGCGAGCTGCAACGCTTGCTGGCGCTTGCTGACATGAACCCCTCTCCCTCCGGGAGAGGGGCAGGGGGTGAGGGTTCGGTTGAATTGAAGCACCTCACGCTGGCCGAACCCTCACCCGCGCTTCGCGCACCCTCTCCCGGAGGGAGAGGGGAAAAGTCAGCGACGCCGCGCTATGTCTATCACCTGCCGACGATCCGCGAACGCGCGCGCGCTTTGCGGACGATGCAATCGGTCGACCGCGTGTTCTACGCGGTCAAGGCCAACGCGCATCCGGCGATCCTCGGAGCGATCGCGCAGGCGGGGTTGGGGTTCGAATGCGTATCGCCGGGCGAACTCGCCGCCGTCGATGCGATCTCCGATGCGCGCGAATCCGCGCGCCTGTTCACGCCCAATTTCGCACCGCGCACCGATTACGAGACGGCGTTGCGGGATTGCGGTCCCCGGTCCCCGGTCCCCGGTCCCGATGACTCTACCCCGAGTCCTGGGACGTTGTTTACCCTGGATTCGTTGCACCCGCTCGAACATTGGCCGGAGCTTTTCGCCGGCCGCGAGATCATGTTGCGGATCGACCTCGGTCGCGGCCTCGGTCACCACGACAAGGTACGCACCGGCGGGGCCAGCAGCAAATTCGGGCTGCCGCTGGAGCAACTCGATCGCTTTCTCGGGTTGGCACGCGAAAACGACGTACGCATCGTCGGACTGCACGCGCACCTGGGTTCCGGCATTCTCGACGCGTCGCATTGGCCGCTCGTCTGCGGCCAGCTCGCCGGCATCGCCGATCGCATCGGCAGCGTGCGTTGTCTCAACCTCGGCGGGGGTCTCGGCGTGCCCTCGCATCCGGGTGAAGCGGAACTCGACATGGGGGCGCTCGACGCGGCGTTGTGCGAGGTCAGGCAAGTCTATCCACACTACGAACTGTGGCTGGAGCCCGGCCGCTGGCTGGTGGCCGACGCCGGCGTGCTGTTGGCCCGTGCCACCCAGGCCAAGCAGAAGGGTACGATCAACTATCTCGGTTGCGACGCCGGCATGCACGCGCTGATCCGACCCGCGTTGTACGACGCCTGGCACGACATCGTGAACCTGACGCGGCTTGGCGCCCCCGCCGATACGCTGTACCAGGTCGTCGGACCGATCTGCGAATCCGGCGACGTGCTCGGTGCCGACCGCCACCTGCCGGAGAGTCGCGAGGGGGATGTGTTGCTGGTCGCGCAAGCCGGTGCCTACGGCGAATCCATGTCCTCCCGTTACAACCTGCGCGAACTGGCGCCATCGGCGGTGATCGAATGAATGCGCTGAACGACCCGCGCAACGCCAAGGTGTTCCGCTTCGTTCGCTGCGGTTGCGCCGATGGCGTGGCCGAGCTGGTGTACGCGTTCGACGACGGTCCCGAACTCGTCGAGCGAGTCCGTTTCCCAGACGCGCCGGCATTGCCTGACGCACGCCGAGCGTCGTTCGACGCGGCACTCCGGATGCTGCACCTCATCGCCGGGGTCAGTTACTACAAGGCCGGGGTTCCGCCCGCGATCGGCGTCGAAACAGGTGCCCTGGACGAGGCGACCTCCGGACTGCTCGATGCGCTGTACCTGCATGGCCTCGCCGAATTCGCCTATCGCAATCGACTCGACCTGCGTGGCCGCATTGCGTTTCCGCGCGCGAGCGCGCCTGCGCGCGACCGGGTGATCCCGTCGCGTGCCGGTACGCTCCGGCAACCGCACAGGACGCTGGTGCCGATTGGCGGCGGCAAGGATTCGCTGGTCGTCGTCGAAGCGCTGAAGTCGATCCGCGTCGAGGCGACCGCGGCGTGGGTGGGGGCTTCGCCGCTGATTGCGGCCGTGGCCGCGCGGACCGGCCTGCCGATGCTCAACTTCGGTCGCGAGCTGTCGCCGCTGCTGTTCGAATACAACCGGATGGGTGCGTGGAATGGTCATATCCCGGTCACCGCGATCAACTCGGCGATCCTGGCTTGCGCCGCGATCCTGTACGGTTACGACTCGATCGCATTCGCCAATGAACGCTCGGCTTCGGCGGCGACGCTGGAGTACGCGGGGCAACAGGTCAACCACCAGTGGAGCAAGGGTCGCGCGTTCGAGCAGATGTTCGCGGCGTGGTTGCGCTCGCACGTCGCGACCGACCTGGACTATTTTTCGCTGTTGCGCCCGTTCTCGGAGCTGGCGGTCACCCGCGCGTTTGCGGGCTCGGGCACGGCGTATTTCGACGTGTTCTCCAGTTGCAACCGCAACTTCAGGATCCTCGGTCCCAAACCCGCCGACCGCTGGTGCGGACAGTGCCCGAAATGCCATTTCGTGTTCCTGGCCCTGGCCCCTTTCCTGCCAAAACCGCGTCTGCTGTCGATTTTCGGCCGCAACCTGCTGGACGATGAAACCCAGGCCGCTGGTTTCGACGCGTTGATCGAGTATCGTGACCACAAGCCGTTCGAGTGCGTGGGCGAGGGCGCCGAGGCGCGTGCCGCGTTTGCCACGCTGGCCGCACGACCCGAGTGGCGCGAAGACGCGCTGGTGGCGCGCTTCCACGAGGAGGTCGCGCCGCAGCTAGATGCCTCGCAACGAACGCTGGAATCGTGGCTCGCGCCATCGGACGAACACGACGTCCCCGCGCGCTTCGTCGGAGCACTCGATGCGATTCGCGGAGCTTGAACACGCCGACGTTGCCGTCTGGGGCTACGGCCGCGAAGGCCGCGCCGCGCTGGCCGCGCTGCGTCGGCGTTTCCCGGGCAAGCCGCTGACGCTGTATTGCAGCGCCGCCGAAGTCGCCACGCTGTGCGACCCATTCAAACCCTCCCGTTCAAGGGGAGGGCAGGGTGGGGGTGGTGTCAGCTCGTCGGCTTTGGTGATCCGCACCGAGTCGCCCGATACGAAAGCCTTGTCCTCGCACGACATCGTCGTCAAGTCGCCCGGCATCAGCGCGTACAAACCGGAGATCCTCGCCGCGCGTGGACGCGGGACGCGCTTCACCTCCGGAACTGCGCTGTGGTTCGGCGAGAACGTGCCGGGCCAGGGCAGCGCCGCGCGCGTTGTCGCGGTCACCGGCACCAAGGGCAAGAGCACGACCACCGCGCTGATCGCACACCTGGCGCGCGCATTGGGCGTACGCACCGCGCTGGCCGGCAACATCGGCCTGCCGCTGCTGGAACTCGACGGACAACACGCCGACCTTTGGACGATCGAACTTTCGAGCTTCCAGACCGGCGAGGCGGGGCCGGTCGAACTGGGCGTAATCGTCAGCCTCGCCGAAGAACACCTAGACTGGCACGGCACCCGCGAGCGCTATGTCGCCGACAAATTGAAACTGGCCGATGTGTCACGCACGTTGCTGGCGGATGCCGAATCCCGACTGCTGATGCAGCGCACCGCCACGCATCCCCGCCGAGCGACGTTCGGCGATGCACACGGCTGGCACGTTGCCAATGGCGCGATCCTGCACGGCACGGAACGCGTGCTCGATCTTGCCGCACTGCCGCTGCACGGCGCGCACAACGCGCACAACGTCTGCGCCGCGCTGGCCGCGATCGAACTGCTGGGTTTCGACGCGCGCGAGGGCGCCGCCTCGCTGCACGGGTTCAAACCGCTGCCGCATCGATTGACCCGGCTCGGCGTGCGCGACGGCGTCGAATGGATCGACGATTCGATCAGCACCACACCCGACGCCGCGCTGGCGGCACTGGAAAGCCTGCGTGGCCGCGTGGTGACGTTGATCCTGGGCGGTCACGATCGGGGCCTCGATTGGGACGGATTCGCACGGTCGCTGGGCGCGGCGCGGTTCCCCCAAGCCGTGATCGCACAGGGCGCGGCCGGTCCGCGCATCGCGCGGACGCTACGCGACGCACGCGTCGAATGCGCGGTCGAGGAAACTGCGGACCTCGCCACATCCGTCGTGCGCGCACGCGTGCTGACACCGCAAAATGGCATCGTATTGCTGTCCCCCGGCGCACCCAGCTTCGATCAGTTCACGGACTACGCCGAACGCGGTCGCGTGTTTGCGGGACTCGCGGGTTTCGATGGCGATGCGATCGGCGAAATCACGGGGTTGGGCATCGCGTGAGCGGCTCTGGCGGCCTGCCGCCTGGCCGCACGTTTCGTCCCGGGTCAGGCCAGCATCCAGTCCACGGCGGCACGGCAGTGCAGCTCCGTGGTATCGAGGCGGGGAATATCGGATGCGTCTTGCGGGCGGATCAGCAACCCGAATTCGGTGCAGCCGAGGATGATCGACTGCGCACCTGCGGTGTGCATGCGGCGCATGATGGCGATGAAGCTCTCGCGCGATGAGTCTTCCACCCGGCCCCTCACCAGTTCATCGAAGATGATCCGGTGCAATGTGTCCTGTTCCGGAGGCGTCGGCACGCTGATCTCGAGGCCGTGACTTTCCAGCCGTTTGCGGTAGAACGGCTGCTCCATGGTGAAGCGGGTGCCGAGCAGCGCTGCGCGACGGAAACCTTTCGCGTGCAGCGCTTCGGCCGTGACGTCGGCCAGGTGGAGCAGCGGGATCGTGACCGCGGATTCGACGGCCGGCGCCACGCGGTGCATGGTGTTGGCGCAGATCACCAGGCCCTCGGCGCCTGCACCCTCCAGCCGCCGGGCAGCCTCGGCGAGGAGGTTGCCCGCCGCGTCCCAGTCACCCGCGTGTTGCAGGCGGGCGATGGTGTCGAATTCCACGTTCCACAACAGCAATTGCGCCGAATGCAGGCCACCCAGGCGCGCCGCGACCAGCTCGTTCAGGCGCCGGTAGTAGTGCGTCGTGGATTCCCAACTCATGCCGCCGATCAGACCGAGTGTTTTCATGCCTGGAACCGGGGTCTAGAACTGGGGTCAGAGTGCACTTTCCGCGGAATCAGAAACTCGACATCAACCGAGGATGGAAAGTGCACTCTGACCCCGGTTTTGCTCAGCGGCGGATGCAGCCGTCAGCTCTCGGTGGCGGTGCCTGCGAAGTCGATCACCAGCGACACGCGGCGATTCGGAGCGCCGGCGTCGCGCGTGGCGCCGGGTTTCACCTGGCGATTCCGGGCCTCGCCGTAGCTGACTGCACGCACCTGGTCGGCAGACATGCCGTCGGTGTTGACCAGGTAATTGCGCACGGCGTCGGCACGTTCCTTGCCAAGTCGCTTGTTGTAGGCGGCGGAGCCCGCCGGATCGGTAAAGCCTTCCACCGTGACCAGCGCGTCGGAGTGATGTTCGCGCATCACTTTCGCGAAATCATCCAGCATGGGCTTGTCCTGATCCTGCAGCGTCGCCTGGCTGAACGCGAAATGGGCTGCCGTATCCACGCGGATGCGCCCTTGCATCGCCGTGATCTGGGCGTCGTACTTGGCGAAATGCGATTTCATGTCCTGCGACAGCGAATCGATCTGTTGCTGGAGATTCTGGTCGGTATTCTGCAGTTTGGTGATGGCGGCGTCGAAATCGCTGCGCTTGACGTAATTGGTACAGCCGGCGAAAGCCGTCACGGCGATCATGCCGACGGCAAGGCAGAGGGTTCGATAAGTCTTGCTGGACATGCAGCCACCTCCTCGATTGCGGGTCGAGCCGCGCGGCAGCTCACGCGGGACGACAATGACGGGCACGGCACGCTGCGCGCCTTACCCTACCGCAGGCACGCGGCTCATTGGACCGGTGGCGCTCCACCCATTGCAGGCGTGTTCAGATTGCCGAGGTAGTCTGCACAACGGTTGCTGAACATCTACCAGATCTTCACCCGCTGATCAGGCTTGAGATAGAGTCTGGCTCCGGGCTGCACGTCGAACGCCTTGTACCAGGGGTCGAGGTTGCGCACGGTTTCGGCGCGGAACCGTCCGGGTGCGTGCACGTTGGTCTTGACCCTCTGGCGCAATGCGGCATCGCGCATCTTCGATTGCCAGGTTTGGGCGTACGAAAGGAACAACCGCTGGTCGCCGCCGAGGCCGTCGATCACCGGCGCCGCTTTGCCGTCCAGCGACTTGTGGTAGGCGACCCAGGCGATGGTCAGGCCCGACACGTCGGCGATGTTTTCACCCAGCGTCTGCTCACCGTTGACATCAAGGCCGGGCAGGGCCTGGTACTGGTCGTATTGCTGGACCAGCCTTGCGGTGGCCTGTTTGAAGTGTTTGGCGTCGGCCGGCGTCCACCAGTCGTGCAGGCGGCCCCGGGCGTCGAACTGAGAGCCAAGGTTGTCGAAACTGTGGCTGATTTCGTGCCCGATCACTGCGCCGATGGCGCCGTAGTTGTGCGCCGCGTCGGCCTTGGGATCGAAGAACGGCGGCTGCAGGATCGCGGCCGGGAATTGCAGCTCGTTTTCCAGCGGCAGGTTGATCGCGTTGACCAGTTGCGGCGTCATCCACCAGTGGTCGCGGTTGACTGGCTTGCCCAGCACGGCCAGCCGTTGCTCGTAGTCGAACCTGGCGACATTGATGGCGTTGCCGAGCGGGTCGTCGGCGCTGATCGCGAGTCCGTCATACGACGGCCAGTGCTCGGGATAGCCCACCGCGACCTTGAGGGTGTCGAGTTTTTCGGCGGCCTTCTTGCGGGTGGCCGGTGTCATCCACGCCAGCGTGTCGAGGCGGTCGTGGAAGGCCGCGATCAGGTTTTGCACCAGTTGCTCGACCTGCTGTCTGGCCGCCGGCGGAAAATACTTTTCGACGTAGATCTTGCCCACAGCGAAACCCAGCGCGTTGCTGGTGGCGTCCACCGCGCGTTCGGAGCGTGCGCGTTGCTGCGGCACGCCGTTCAGGGTGTGGCTGTGGAATCCGAAGTGAAGGTCGGCGAACGATTTCGGCAACAGTGCCGCATGCCGATCGAGGGTGTGGAAGGTCAGGAGGTCCTTCCACGACTGCAGCGGCGCGTCCTGCACCAGTTTCGAAAGTCGCGCAATGGCCTCCGGCTCCCAGGCGTCGATCACCTTCTGGCCGGACAGGCCGGCGGCCGTGAAATACGCCTTCCAGTCGAGTCCGGGCGCCTTCCGGTCGAACTCCGCGAGTGGCCACAGGTTGTTGGCGTTGTGCACGTCCTGGCTGTCGATCAGGCTGGCCTGCGCCTTGGCGATCTTCGTTTCCAGGTCGAACACGCGTCGGGCGGCGTTGTCGGCGTCCTTGACGCCCGCCTGTTTCAGGATGGCCGCGACGTAGGTCCTGTACTTGTCGCGGTAGCCGGCCATGGTGCTGGAGTCGGACAGGTAGTAGTCGCGGTTGGGCATCGACAGGCCACCCTGCAGCAGGTAGGCGATGTTGTGCGACGGATCGGTCAGGCCCTGCGCCACGAACAGGCCAAACAGGTGATCGGTGTGGAAATCGGTGGCGTTCACGGGATCGACATCCTGGCGCAGGCGGCTGCCCAGCACCCGCGCGAGATCGCCGCGCGTGCGGATGCCGTCGATGGCATCGAGCTCGGGCTTGAGCGGTGCCAGCCCAAGTTTCTCGATGGCCTGCGTGTCCATGTAGGCGGCGTAGAAATCGGCGATCCTGCGCCCGTTGGTGCCGGGCGCAGGATGACTGGCGGCGGCGTTCTTGATGATGTCGGTGACACGCTCACGGGTGCGTTTCTGGACGGTGTGGAAGGTGCCGATGCTGGAGCGGTCGGCCGGGATTTTCGCGTTCTTGTACCAGTTGCCGTTGGCGTACATGAAAAAGTTGTCGCCGGGCTTCACCGCGTGGTCGATGGCCGTCATGTCCACGCCGCTGATCGGCGCGGTGCTGGCCGGGGCGGGCGTGGTTGCCGCGGATGCCGCACCGGCGGGGGCGGAGCTGGTGGGCGCCGATTGTTGCGAGCATGCACCGAGCGCGAGGGCGACGGCGGCGGCGGGGGCAAGGTACGAGCGCGGCATGTAGGGTGTCCGATGTGGGAAAATCCTGATGATGCACCAAACCGGCCGGACTTTCAGGTGCCGGAATGCACGGATCGATGACCCGCGACGACCCCAAGGCCCCCACCGCCCCGCCGAACCCACGCGAACTCGAGCGCCTGCTCGCCAAGGTGCTGGGACGCGACGCCGGCAGATTGCGCGCACGCCTGCGCAGGATGCAACGCAAGCCTTCGGCGGCCGCGTTGCGAGCCTTGACGCGCGACATCGCGACGTCGGCCGCGGCGCGCGAGTCACGCGCGGCGCTGGTGCCACCGATCGCGCTCGATGCATCCCTGCCGATCGCGCAGCGCGCGGACGAAATCGCGGGATTGATCCGCAAGCATCAGGTCCTGGTGATCGCGGGTGAAACCGGTTCGGGCAAGACCACGCAATTGCCGAAGCTGTGTCTTGCCGCCGGACGCGGCGTCTCCGGCATGATCGGCTGCACCCAGCCCCGGCGACTGGCGGCGCGGGCGATGGCGCGCCGTGTTGCCACCGAACTGGGCGGCGAGACGGGCGGGGTGGTCGGTTACGAGGTGCGCTTCGCAAAACAGCTCGGCGGCGACACCCTGGTCAAGTTCATGACCGACGGGATTTTGCTGGCGGAGATGGCGCACGACCGCTGGCTGTCCGAATACGACACGATCATCCTGGACGAGGCGCACGAGCGCAGCCTCAACATCGATTTCCTGCTCGGTTATCTGAAACAACTGTTGCGCAGACGGCCCGATCTCAAGCTGATCGTCACCTCGGCGACCATCGATACCGCGCGCTTTTCCGAACATTTCGACAACGCGCCGGTGGTGACGGTCGAAGGACGCGCGTACCCGGTCGAAATCCGCTATCGCCCGCCGGAGCGCGATGCGGGGCTGACCGAGTGCGTCGCTGCCGCCATCGACGAAATCACCCGCGAAGATCCCAAGGGCGACGTGCTGGCGTTCCTTCCCGGCGAACGCGAAATCCGTGACGCGCACTTGGCATTGGAGCGCCGCAAGTACCGCCATACCGACGTGTTGCCGTTGTACGCACGCTTGTCGGCCAGGGAGCAGGACCGGGTTTTCAAACCTGGGCCGGCGCGTCGCATCGTGCTCGCGACCAATGTCGCCGAAACCTCGCTGACGGTACCGCGCATCCGCTGGGTGGTCGATTCCGGCGATGCGCGCGTCAAGCGCTATTCGCGGCGCAGCCAGATCGAACGGTTGCGGATCGAGTCGATCTCTCAGGCCGCGGCCGACCAGCGCGCGGGACGCTGCGGCCGCGTCGGGCCGGGCATTTGCGTACGCCTTTACGACGAAGCGGACTTCGCCGCGCGTGCACCGTACAGCGATCCGGAAATCCTGCGCAGCGCGCTGGCCGACGTGATCCTGCGCATGCTCGACCTCGGCCTCGGCGACGTGGAAGCCTTCCCGTTCATCGACCCGCCCGATCCGCGCGCGGTCAACGACGGTTGGCGCCGGCTTGCCGAGATCGGTGCCGTCGACGATGCGCGCAGGTTGACGCCGCTCGGCAAGCAGCTCGCGCGCATCCCGATCGATGCCCAACTCGCGCGCATGCTCGTCGAAGCGCGCAAACTCGGCGTTGCACGCGAGGTCCTGCCCATCGTCGCCTTCCTCGGCACCCAGGATCCCCGCGAGCGCCCGGCGGACAAGCAGCAGCAGGCCGATGCCGCGCATCGCGAGTTCGCCGACCCGCAATCGGATTTCATCGGCGTCCTCGATCTGTGGAACGCGTATCGCGAAGCGCACGAGGAACTCACGCAATCGAAACTGCGCGACTGGTGCTCCAGGCACTTCCTGTCGTTCATGCGGATGCG
>DASTIS010000253.1:0-2990 GCA_035717365.1 Rhodanobacteraceae bacterium | reverse complement strand
CGGCGGTGGCCGTCCTTGCCGATCACCAGGCGCTGCGAAATGATCGCCTTCAGGTTCAGCGCCAGGTTCATCAGGATGTTCTTGTGCGCGGCCTCGGGGAAGAAGTTGAGGATGCGCTCGATGGTCTGGTCGGCGTTGTTGGAATGCAGCGTCGCCAGGCAGATGTGGCCGGTCTCGGAGAAGCCGATCGCCGCGTCCATGGTGTCGGTGTCGCGGATCTCGCCAATCAGGATCACGTCCGGCGCCTCGCGCATCGCGTTCTTCAGTGCCTCGTGATAACTGTGGGTGTCCAGGCCCACCTCGCGCTGGTTGACGATCGACTTCTTGTGCTTGTGCAGGAATTCGATCGGATCCTCGATGGTCAGGATGTGCCCGGCGGAGTTGGTGTTGCGGTAATCGATCATCGACGCCAGCGTGGTCGACTTGCCCGAACCCGTCGCGCCGACCACCAGGATCAGCCCACGCGGTTCCATGATCAGCTTCTTGTAGATCTGCGGCAGCAGCAGGTCCTCGATGCTGGGGATGTCGCTCTTGATCGCGCGGATCACCAGCGCCACCTCACCGCGCTGCTTGAACACGTTCACGCGAAAGCGGCCGACGTCCTTCACCGCCAGCGCCATGTTGTATTCGAGTTCGCGTTCGAACTTGGGGACCGAGCCCTCGTCCATCAGCGAGTAGGCGATCTTCTTGACCATGCCCGACGGCAACGGCGAGGTCCCCAGCGCCGCCAGCTTGCCCTCGATCTTGATGTGCACGGGCGTTCCGGTGGACAGGAACATGTCCGACGCGCCGCGATCCATCATCAGCTTGAGGAAGTATCCGATGTCCATCATTCGTCCCCGGCCAGGAAATTTGCGCACGCCGCCCCGCGACGTTGCAAACCCGAAATGGTACGCCGACAATGCGCCGATGCATTCCGGAGTGTTGTTTATGACACGCACACGGCGAAAAATCCATCACCCCGGCCTCGCCGGGCTCGCTGCGGCGTTGGGCATCGTGCTGGGCGGGTGCGCCACCCTGCCGCCGCCGACCCAGCTCATGGGTCGTGCCCAGTCCGAGATCCGCGCCGCCCGCGGCGCCGGCGCCGCCACCACGGCGCCCGAGGTACTCGCCGAGGCCGAACGCCGCCTCGCCGCTGCGCAGCAGTTTACCGCCAGCAGCGACAACGGCAAGGCCACCGACAAGGCGCGGGAAGCCGAAGCCGCTGCCGCGACCGCGCGCGCGCGCGCCGAAGTGGCGCGGCTCGACCAGCAAATCCAGCAGCAGACTGCCGTGAATGCCAACCTGAAGGCTGACCTGCAACGCCGACAGGCTGCCGCAGCCGCCGCCCAGCAGGCGGTCCTCGCCCCCGCGGCGGCCTCTTCGGTGCCCGGCAATGCGCCGGTGGACCTGCCTCCCATTCAGCTCGGCCAGCCCGGCGCACCGGCATCATCCGCGAGCGCGGGTCCGCCCGCGCCCGCCGGCACGGCCGGCAATCCGGATCCGGGGGTGAACCCATGATGCGCGCAACCTTCGCCGCAGCGTTGTTGGTTGCCCTGGCGGTCGGATTCGCGGCACGACCTGCGCAAGCCGCCAAGGAAGATCCCGATGTCGCGCGGTTGTCGGCGCAACTCCAGACGTTGAGCGCCGATCCGGAACTCGGCCAGTACGCATTCGCCCAGCGCACGCTGGCACGCGATGCGATCGTCGAACTCGCGAGTGCCGGTCGCAGCGGGCACGACCATGCGCTGTTCATGGCCGAACAACGCGTTGCGTTGGCTCAGGCTTCCGCCAAAGTCGATGCCGATCGCGCCAGGCTCGACCAACTGCAGCGCGAACACGACCAGATCATGCTTGCCGCCAGTCAGGCCGATGCCGCCGTGGCCCGCGCCGAGCTGGCGCGCCAGCGGCTGCAATACGAAGCCGCCGTGCAGCAGGCGCAGATGCTGCAGGAGCAGGGCGCCCAGGCCAGCCAGCAGGCCGAACAGGCCCAGGCCGAAGCGGCGCAGGCGAAAAAGCTCGCCGCGGCGCAGACCCGTGCGGCCGCGTTGGCGCGCAAGGAAGCCCGGCTGGCCGAAGCCGCCACCAAGGCCCTGCAGGGCAGCGCCCAGGCTGCAACCCTGACGCTGACGGGACTCTCGTTCGGCAACGACTCGGATGACCTCACCGCTGCCGGCAGGCGTCGCGTGACCGATTTTGCGCACGCCCACGCCAGCCAGAAGATCGTGATCGAACCGCGCGGGTCCAGCAATGCCCGGGTCCTGGCAGGCCGTCGCGCGGTGGCGGTACAAGCGGCGTTGGCGACCAGCGGGGCCGACAAGGTGTCGATCCGGCCGGTCGGGCACGCCGACAAGGGGACGGAAGTGGAGATCCGCGCCGAGTAGGAGCGGCGGAAGCCGCGAACCGTGATCGTAGGAGCGGCGGAAGCCGTGAACCGTGCCGGTCGGGCCTACAAGGTGATCGTAGGAGCGGCGGAAGCCGCGAACCGTGCCGGTCAAGCCTACAAGGTGATCGTAGGATCGGCGGAAGCCGCGAACCGTGCCGGTCGGGCCTTCCGACCCTCCTACCCGCTTGTTTCTCGCAGGAGCGCGCCTGCACGCGACCCGGAAAACCGCAGTTGCCAAGGGCGCGGTGTGCGCCCCGTACAGCTTGCCAGTACAATCCCGGTCTTGTTGCAACGCATTGATTTAAAAGACTAAAATTCTGCGTTGTTGGGCGGCTTTTCTGGGTTGCCAAGCCCGTCCGGTCGGAGTAGGGTCACCCTTGAGGTCGGCCCTCTGCCGGCCCAAGGCGCCATCGCATGAATCCCGCATCGTCCCCATCACCACGCTCCGCACCGGCGGCGCGTGGACGTGGATTCGTGCGCGCCGCCATCCGTCCAGCGTTCGCCACGCAAGAGGAGGCTGCTCCATGTTCGAACACCAGCAGAAAGATCATATAGACGCCGTGATGAAGGCGAATCCCGAGTTTCGCCGCCTTTATCAGTACCACAGGGAGCTGGACAGCAAGGT
>DASTIS010000252.1:0-10258 GCA_035717365.1 Rhodanobacteraceae bacterium | reverse complement strand
GCCTCATCCGGGCTACAGCGCGTAGGTTGGGGTAGGCGGCTTCATGCGAACCCCAACGATTCGATTACCGGACGCGATCGGGTGTTGGGCTTCCCCCGGACAGGGTCCGGGGTTCAACCCAACCTACGCAGGCGGGCGCTTCACCGCGCTGACTTCCAATACTTGCGCAATGTGCGCGCCATCCCAGCGGTAGATCAGGTGCTTGCCCTGCACGCACGGGCTCGCGAGATCGGGGTGGAACAGCGCCGCACATTCGCCGCCCTTGCGCCGCGCGCTGTCGTAAACCAGGCCATTGGAACCTTCCTTACGCAACTTCGCGCCGAGCTTGCGCGAAGCGGTGTAACTGCCCGGATCGTGTTCGGCCTTCCAGCCACCGCGAATGTCGCTGAGCACCCCGTGCACGCCGCTGACATAGCAACGCATGGTGATGTCGATCGGCGGCTCCTTCGTCGCGGCGAGGAACTGCTCGCGGTGGTACACCGTTTCCTCGACCGCCGTTTCGAACTGGTGCGCCAGATACAACACGCCGTAGCTGCCATCCGAAAATCGGCTGCCTTCCGGATTGACATGGGTGAACGCGGCCATCAGCGGCGTGGTGCCCGGGCCACTGACCCGATGCGCCTTCGGCACATTCGCAAGCTCGCCCCATTCCTCGCGCACGCGCGCGTTGGTCAACGCCTCGATCTGGTACAGCGCATCCAGGTCCTGCGGATCGGCGATCGCGTCGAACACCCCGACCGGCGGGAACCGGCTCGGCACGATGCGATACGCGCGTTGCCAGCGGAGGCGATGTTGAGGTGGATCACTCACCACGACCCGACTCCTTGGACAACTCAAAAAGTGAATCCCTCTCCCCTCGGGAGAGGCTGCCCCGAAGGGGCGGGTGAGGGTCCGGCTACGCGCAATTTCGACACTTGGCGCGTGTCCCGGACCCTCATCCGGCGCGTTGCGCCACCTTCTCCCGAAGGGAGAAGGAATATTTCACCCGCGTTGAGCGTCCAGGTACTGTCGCACGACGTACAGGTCGGCGACGTTGCCGGACAGCATGCGCTCCAGCGCCGACTTCCCGCCGAAGGTCGGCGCATCGTTGGGCTTGCGCAGCCAGGCATCGGCACGCTCGGCCTGCGGGAACAGGATCGTCAGTGCCTTGAAGATGCCGAGCAGGTAGCTGATGCGTTCCAGTGTGTCGCGCGACAGCGCGCCATCGCGCTCGCGCTTCCACTTGTAGAACGTCGATTCCGGTGGATCGCCGAGCAGCTTGCGTTGCTCGGCCACGCGCAGCCTCCAGCGCCCGGCGAGGCGGAAGAACGTGCGCAACGCCGGCGCGGCAAGGTCGGCCCCCGGTTCCGCTCCATAGTGGCCGCGGACATCCTCGATGCGTTCCGCACGCTCCTTCATGATTGGGTCTACTTGTAAAGGTTGTAGTGATATTACTTCATGTGGATAGTCTAAGCAACCCGACAGCCCGGATCGCCGGCACGCTCATTCCATGCGCTGGCGCGGCACGCCCACCCGGGCAAGATACGCATCCAGACCACGCCCGGGCGTTTCGGGAAAAATCTCCCCGGTGGCGGCGAATTGCATGCGATCGGGACGAAAATTGCGGAAATCACGACGCAGCCGGCACCATGCCCCGAGCGTCCAGACGGCACCCCAGCATGCGAGGCACAGCGGCTCGATTTCGCGGGTACTCGGCGCGCCGGCCTCGTCCCGATAGTCGATTTTCAGCACGCGGCGTGCAGCGATGGCTTCGTGCAACGCATCGACGATGCCCGATTTCGCTTCGTACCACCGCCGCGGGACGAACACCCGCGATCGCTCGGCGCGCCCGCGCAATTCCGCCGGCAGCACGGCGTCGATCTTGAGCATCGCCGCCTGCGCGCCGGCGGCGAGCTTCTCGCCCGCAAACGCGCGCACGAAACGCGTGGCAACCATCAGCGCCTCGAGTTCTTCGGCCGTGAACATCAGCGGCGGGATGTCCGACCCCTTGCGCAGCAGGTAACCGACGCCGGCCTCGCCCTCGATCGGCACGCCTGACAATTGCAGGTCCGCGACATCGCGATATACCGTGCGCAGCGATACGCGCAAGGTGTCGGCGAGTCGCCGCGCGGGCAACGCGGTACGGCGTCCCTGGAGCGCATGGATGATCAGGAACAGGCGATCGGCGCGGCGCATCCGCGCATGATCGCAAATCCCGTGCGTCCGCGCGCTATGACCTCGGCGCCCACTTTTTGCGCGCCGATTCCAGCAACCGCCCGAAACCGAACCAGTCCCAATAAATGCGGTGGTGCCGGATGCGCCCCGCATCGAGATCCATCACCTCGACCAGCCCGATCTGATCGCCGTCCGGCGCGGCGCGGGGGTATTCCCAGGTCAATCGTGACCCATCGAAGCCATAGCGGTCGGGTTCGCGATACCAGCGGACCAGTGGATTGGGCCGACGACGCCCACCTTCCTCGAAAAAATGCCGCAGGGCGGCTTGACCCTGCAGCACACCACCGGGAACGTCGAGGATCACGGGGATCAGCGGCGATTCCAGAACCGCATCGGGCGTGTACAGGTCGAGCAGACCTTCGGTGTCGCGCTCACGCGCGCAGCGATCCCACTCATGGTAAACATGCCGCGCCTGCGCTGCGGTGGTGTCGGTCATGCCGCCATACCCATTTCCGCGGCCAGCGCTTCGTTGGCCTGCAACGCGCGCTGCTCCGCCGGGCGCGACAACACGCGCTCGATGTAGCCTGCGATCGTCGGCGTTGCTTCGACCCAACCGAACTGAGTGACAAAACGCAGCGCGTTGCCCCACAGCACGTCGGCGGCGCTGAAGCGCTCGCCCAGGAGCCACGGACCGCGCGACAACGCCTGCTCGATGGCCTTAGAAGTGGTGTCGTAATCGGCATAAGGCGACTGCGCGCGAGGGGCCGGTTCGCGCTTCATCGCGCGGTCGCCCACGGCCGGCTCGAAACACGCCGCATAGAACACCATCCAGCGCAGGTAGGGGCCGCGATCCGGATCGTCCAGCCCGGGCGCCAGGCCCGCCTGGCGATGCAGGTCGGCGAGGTAGATGAAGATGGCGACGGTTTCGGTGACCACCACGCCGTTGTGCCGGACCGCCGGGACCTTGCCCATCGGATTGATTGCGAGGTATTCGGGCGAGAGCTGTTCGTTGTTGCGGAAGTCGACGACGCACTGCTCGAACTCGATGCCGAGTTCCTCCAGCAATGCGCGCGTCATGGCGGCGCGGCTGCGCGGGTTGTGGAAGAAAACGAGGTCATTGGACGGTTTCATGCGAGGCTCCTGATTGAGGTGGACGCCCGCACAGGATGACCACCGGCTGCTGACAGCGTCCTGTCAGCAACCAGTGGCAACTGTCGCGCCGAGCCGGGACAATGGCCGGCCCCGCACGAGGAATCCGACATGCAACAGAATGCGCCCGCCGCGGTTTCGTTGACCCAGTTCCTGATCGAGGAACAGCGCCGCCACGACAGTGTGAATGCCGACCTGCGCCTGCTGATCGAGGTGGTGGCGCGCGCCTGCAAACGGATCTCGATCGCGGTCGGCAAGGGCGCGCTGGGCGGCGTGCTGGGCGAGGCCGGCACAGGGAACGTGCAGGGCGAGGCCCAGAAAAAACTCGACGTGATCTCCAACGAGATCCTGCTGGAAACCAACGCCTGGGGCGGGCACCTGGCCGCCTGCGCCTCGGAGGAAATGGCCGACCCCTACCCCATCCCCGACGCGTATCCGAAGGGAAACTACCTGCTCCTGTTCGATCCGCTGGACGGCTCAAGCAACATTGACGTCAACATTTCGGTCGGCACCATCTTTTCGGTGCTGCGTTGCCCGGAGGGCGTGACGCAGCCGACCGAAAAGGATTTCCTGCAACCCGGCACGCAACAGGTTGCGGCGGGTTATTGCGTGTACGGGTCGAGTACGGTACTGGTCCTCACCACCGGCCACGGCGTCAGCGTGTTCACGCTGGATCGCGAACAAGGCAGCTTTCGGCTCACCCGTGCCGGCGCGACGATTCCCGCTGACACCTCGGAATTCGCGGTCAACATGTCCAACCAGCGTTTCTGGGAAGCGCCGATGCAGCGCTACGTTGCGGATCTGCTGGCCGGCAGGACCGGCGCGCGCGGCCGCGACTTCAACATGCGCTGGGTCGCCTCGATGGTCGCCGACGTGCACCGCATCCTCACCCGCGGCGGCATCTTCATTTATCCGGTCGACGAGAAGGTGAAATCGAAGGGCGGCAAGTTGCGCCTGATGTACGAAGCCAACCCGATGGCGCTCATCGTCGAGCAGGCCGGCGGCGCGGCCACGACCGGGCGCGAACGCATCCTCGACGTGCAACCCACGCAATTGCACCAGCGCGTACCGGTGTTCCTGGGCTCGAAGAACGAAGTCGAGACCGCGACCCGATATCACCGGGATTGAGGTGGTAAACGCTCGGTAGGAGCCTGCCTGCAGGCGACAAGTCATCGCAGAACGGTCGCGCGCAGGCGCGCTCCTACACCCGTCCGACTACCGGAATCAACGCGCCGGTGATCGCGGATGCACGCTCTGACAGCAGGAACACGATCACGTCGGCGAGCTGCTGCGGCTTGACCCACTTGTCGAAGTCGGCCTTGGGCATGTCGCGGCGATTGGGCGGCGTGTCGATGATCGAGGGCAGCAGCGCGTTGACGGTGATGTCACGCGCCTTCAGCTCTTCGGCCAGCGATTCGGTGAAACGCATCACGCCTGCTTTGGACGCGGTGTAGGCACCGACGCCGGCACCGGCCTTCAGTCCCGAGGCCGCGCCAATGTTGACGATCCGCCCACCCTCCGGGAGGTGCGCAAGCGCGGCCTTGCTCGCCGCCACCGCGGTACGCAAATTGATGCGATACAACAAATCCCAGGTTTCGACGCTGCCGTCGGCGAGGGTTTCATAACGAAACGTTCCGGCGATGTTGACCAGCGCGTCGAGGCCGCCGAGCGCCTTGGCGGCCGCGTCGATCGCGGTCCCGGCCTGCGCGCTGTCGGCAAGATCGACACCGCCGAAACAACGCGCGGCACCGGGATCGACACCCGCCGGCGGGGCATCCACGCGGTCGAGCGCGGCGACCTGCGCACCCGCGGCGAGCGCGGCCTGCACCACCGCGGCGCCCAGTGAACCAAATGCACCGGTGACGACGACGCGTTTTCCTTGGAGCGACATGGCGGTTCTCCTTCGGCGCTGCCGCGCCGGATGTTCAAGGGACAATCGGGGAGCATATCGCCGGTCGCACCGGGGATGTAACCCCGGCGGCCCACCGGACGAACCCCCATTGCAGTAAGCTCGCCGGAGCGCCGAACGGCCGGAGTGCAAGCACGCATGGCCAGTATCCCCGAAGACGCGATTTCACCCCCTTCCGCGCCCGCACCGGCCGAGGAGCTGCCGCGCAGCGTCCGCCGCGTGATCTACCGGCACACCCTGCCGCTCCGGATCATGCACTGGATCAACGCGATCTGCCTGCTGATCCTGCTCGGCAGCGGTCTGCAGATCTTCAATGCGCACCCGGCGCTGTACTGGGGCCAGGCGTCGCATTTCGATCGTCCGTGGCTGAGCCTTGGGGCAATGCGGACAAGTGACGGCCAGCTTCGCGGTGTCACGCAGCTCGGCTCGCATCGCTTCGACACCACCGGATGGTTCGGCGTATCCAAGACGAACGGACGGACGGCGGTGCGCGGCTTCCCTGCGTGGGCCACGATCCCGGGTCCGCGGTGGCTGGCGATGGGGCGCGCGTGGCATTTCTTCTTTGCCTGGATCTTCGTGATCAACGGCGTATGTTTTTTCGCGTACGCGCTGTGGACGCGGCACCTGACGCGTGACCTTGTTCCGACGCGGCGCGACTGGCGCGGCATCGGCCGTTCAATCGTCGATCACGCCTTGTTGCGGCACCCGCATGGCGAGGCTGCGGCGCGCTACAACGTCTTGCAGCGCATCGCGTATCTCGTGGTGATCTTCGGCTTCGGCGGCGGCGTGGTGTTGATGGGGCTGGCGATGTCGCCGCGCATCGACAGCGTGCTGAGCTGGCTGGTCGATGCGGTGGGCGGCCGACAGTCAGCGCGCAGCATCCATTTCCTGTTCGCGATGGGGTTCATCGCGTTCTTCCTGATCCACATCTTCGAGGTGATCGTGACCGGCGTCGGCAACAACCTGCGTTCGATCATCACCGGCCGATACGCGATCGAGACCGAGGCGCGCGATGAAGCTGATCAATAAGAGGCGACGTTTCCTGCGTGACACCCTGGCGCTGACCGGCGCGGTTACCTTGGGCGCCTGCGACAAGCTGTCGCAGACCGACTGGGCGCCCAAGGTGCTGGGCAGCGCCACGGCCGTGAGCCACGCCGCGCAAAGCGCGCTGTCGCGCAATGCGATGGCGCGCGAATACACCGAAGCGGACATATCGCCGAGGTTCCGGCCCAACGGCAGCACCGATCCGCAATCGAAGGAATATCGTGCGCTGGCCGCGAACGGTTTCGTCGACTACCGGTTTGCAGTCGGTGGTCTCGTCAAGCATCCATTGTTGCTGTCGCTGGAGCAGCTTCGCGCGCTGCCCAACCGCACCCAGATCACGCGCCACGACTGCGTGGAAGGCTGGAGCGTGATCGGCAAGTGGACCGGCGTGCAACTCTCGCACGTGCTGGCAATGGCGCAGCCGACCCGGGCCGCGCGCTATGTGGTGTTCCGCTGCTTCGACGCGATGGACGACGGCAAGGAGTACTACGAATCGCTGGGCTTCAGCGATGCCGACCACCCGCAGACGCTGTTGGCCTGGGCGCTCAATGGCAAGACACTGCCCATTCCGAACGGCGCGCCGCTGCGACTGCGCGTTCCGCGCCAGCTCGGCTACAAGATGGCCAAATATTTGCGGCGCATCGACCTGGTCGCCTCGATGAAGGACATCGCAGGCGGCCATGGCGGTTATTGGGAGGACCAGGGCTATCAGTGGTATGCAGGCATCTGAAAGAAGGAGCAGGTAGGTTGGGCTGAGGCGGGCTTCATCCGCCGAAGCCCAACGCCGTGATGCACTCAGGTTGGGCTTCATTGCATTCAGCCCAACCTACGAACTAATCGGTTCTTGAACGCCAGCGGCGCTGGTGCCGCCAGTGCCGGATACGCTTGATCGTCCAGCGCGACGCAAAGGGCAGCACCGCGAGCAGCGCCAACGAAGCAATGAGGGGTACCGATACCAGTTCCCGCGCGGAGTGTGCGGACGCGATGCGGGTCCCGGCATTCACGTACACCGCCGTCCCGGCCAGCATCCCGAGCTGGGTGACCCAGTAGTAGGTGCGCACCCGCATGTGGGTCAGCCCCATCAACAGGTTGACCAGGAAAAACGGAAAGATCGGCACCAGGCGGATATTCAGCAGGTAGAACGCGCCATCGCGTTCGATGCCGGCGTCGATCTTGTGCAACCGGTGCGCGAAGCGGCGCCGTATCGCGTCCTTGAAGATGAAGCGCGAGGCGAGCATCACCATCGTGGCACCGATCGCCGAGCCGAACGACATCAACACGGTGCCCTCGACCAGGCCGAAGATCGCACCCGCCGCCAACGTCATGACGGTCAGCAAGGGCAGCGACAGCAGGACGACGCCGATCAGGATCCCCAGGAACGTGAATGCCAGCCGCCACGGATGCGTGGCCTGCTCGAGAGCCAGCCACTCGCGGCTGCGCTCCAGCGTCGCGAGTTCGAACTGGTGCTGCGCGCCCGACAGGAAGAATGCGATGACCGCACCCAAGACGACCAGCACCAGCACGCAACGGAGCAGCCAACGCCATCGTTCCCACGTCAACATGGCCTCAAGCATGCGCGCGCAAAGGTGAACGGCGCGTGCCCCGGAACCGGTCCCTTTACCGGCGGCCGGATGATGATGCAGCATGGCGCGGTCCGCCGGAACCGACCCGTTGCCCGCCCCCAATCCATTCCTGCATCGAGTTCTCCGCGATCGCCTGTTGCTGGCGCTGCTGCTGCTGACGCTGGTGCTGGCGATCATCGATCCGCGGCCGCCGCGCGACTGGCTGCACTGGCTCGACTTGCCCACGGTCGCCGGCCTGGCCAGCCTACTGATCCTGGCCGAAGGCGTGCGCACAAGCGGCCATCTGCAACGCTTCGCGCTGGGCCTGATCGCGCGGCTGCACGACATTCGCACGCTGGCGTTCCTGCTGGTCGGGCTCTCGGCGGCACTGGCTTCGGTACTGACCAACGACGTCGCGTTGTTCCTGGTGGTGCCGCTGACGTTGGCGATCGACCGCATCGCGCGCATCCCGCGCCAAAGGCTGGTGATCTTCGAGGCGCTGGCGGTCAACGCAGGTTCGACCTTCAGCCCGATCGGCAATCCGCAGAACCTTCTGCTGTGGCAGCACTCGGAACTGGGATTCTTCGGCTATGTCGCGGCGCTGGCGCCGACCGGTTCGGTCCTGCTGGGCGTATTGCTGGTCATGTGCTGGTTCGCGTTCCCGCCGACGCCATTGAAGCTGTCCGACGACATCGTGCCACCACCACGCCTCGACACCCCGTTGCTGGCCGGCTGCGTGGTGTTGCTGGCGCCGGTGGTCGCGGCGCTGCAGTGGGGATACGCGGTGCCGGCGGCGTTGGCCGTGATCGCACTCGGGGCGTTGCTCTTCCGACGTGTGCTCGCGGGCGTCGATTGGCTGTTGCTGGCAACGTTTGCTGCAATGTTCGTCGGCCTCGGGCATCTTGCCGCGCTGCCGTCCGTGCAGGCGCATGCGGGCGCCCTCGGGTGGGACGATCCGCGTGTCGCGTACACCGGGGGCATCGTGCTGTCGCAGCTCATCAGCAACGTGCCGGCGGCGGTGTTGCTGCAGCACTTCACGCCGCAGCTCGACGTGCTGGCCGCAGCGGTCAACGTTGGCGGCTCGGGTCTGATGATCGGGTCGCTGGCGAACCTGATTGCCTTGCGTCTCGACGGCAACCGCGGCATCGGGTGGCGATTCCACGCGTGGTCGATGCCGTATCTGGTGGTGACCGGATTGCTCGTCGCACTCCTGATATTGAGGTAATACGCGGGTTGGGCTGACCCGGGGCCTTTCCTGGGAAACCCAACATCACCATCGCCAGGATTCGCAGGTTGGGTTGACCCGGGGCTTTTCCCGGGGAAGCCCAACATCCCCGTGCAACGACGCCCCGTTGGGCTTCCGCCGGACGAAGTCCGGCCTCAACCCAACCTACGGATTCGTGTCGTGCAGTACGTGGCGATCAATCTCCGCGATCGACCGTACCCCGCACATCACCATCGTCAATTCCAGTTCGCGCTGGATCAATTCCAGGGTTTGGGTGACGCCCTGCGCGCCCAATGCGCCCAGGCCGTACACGTAGGCGCGCCCGATCATCATCCCGCGCGCGCCGAGTGCGAGCGCCTTGAACACGTCCTGCCCGGAACGCACGCCACTGTCCAGCCACACCTCGCAATCGTTGCCCACGCGTGCGGCGATCTCGGGCAGCACGCTGATCGACGACGGCGCGCCGTCGAGTTGGCGGCCGCCGTGGTTGGACACCACGATGGCATCGGCGCCGTAGTCGACCGCGCGGCGCGCATCGCCGGGATCGAGGATGCCCTTCAGCACCAGCTTGCCACCCCAGCGCTCCCTGATCCAGTCGACGTCGTTCCAGTCGAGGCCACGATCGAACTGCTCGGCGGTCCACGCGGCCAACGAGGACATGTCCCGGACGCCCTTGACGCGGCCCACGATGTTGCCGAAGCCGCGTCGCCGGGTGCGCGCCATGCCGAGGCACCAGCGCGGATGCAGGGCAAGGTTGGCGAGATTCCGCGGCGTCGGCCTGGGCGACGCGGACAGGCCGTTCTTGACGTCGCGGTGGCGCTGGCCCATCACCTGCAGGTCCAGCGTCAGCACCAGCGCCGAGCAACCCGCCGCCCTGGCGCGGTCGATGAGCTGGCCGATGAAGGCGTGGTCGCGCATCACGTACAGCTGGAACCAGAACGGGCGACCGGTGTAGGCTGCAACGTCTTCGATCGAGGCGATGCTCATGGTCGAAAGCGTGAACGGCACGCCGAGGTCCACGGCGGCACGCGCCGCCAGCAGCTCGCCGTCGGCGCGCTGCATGCCGAGCATGCCGACCGGCGCCAGTGCGACCGGCAGCGCCACGTCTTCTCCCAGCATCGTGGTGCGTTGCGAACATTCATCGACGCCCAGCGCGACGCGCTGGTGCAACTGGATCCGCGCGAAGTCCTCGAGGTTCCTGCGCAACGTGGTTTC